>DBTH01000037.1:8510-21543 GCA_002306945.1 Methylacidiphilaceae bacterium UBA1321
CTTAAGGAAATCATTTCCTTAAGCAGGCGGTTTGGAGGACGGAGTCCTCCATCTCAGGGAACGACGATGCTGACGCTTTGAATCCAGGCGCTCGGCTTGTCGGAGGCGACAATTTTTTTCAACGCGAGCCCGTTCCATTCGTTGGGGAGATCGACGGGGATGTCGACGGTGACGACGGTATTTTTCGGTGCGTCCGCGGGAATCTGGAGTTTATGGACGAGCGGTTCGCTGCCTTCTTTTTTGATGTAGGCAGCATAGGAGGCGGTCTCGCCGTCTTCGACGTAAATCTTGAAGCGGACGATCACTTTTCCGGCAGGAGCGGGCAGGCCGAACCAGAAATTCACAAATCCCCACTGGGACATCGTGCCGACGACGCGCGCGACATTGCCGACTTCGGGAAGGTTTTTGACTTCGATCTGTTTTTTGTCGAGGGCCTTTGCGCCGCCCGCTGTCATGGCGGCTTCGCCGGGGACAGTCTGGTGAACGGTCTCGGCGCTGGCGGTGTCATTGACCAGCAGGCAAACTGCCAAAGCGGTAATCAGGGTGCTGAGTGTTTTCATGGGATGGGACTTTCTTTGTTTGGGGTTGGGTTGGAGTTGTAAAAAGAGTGGCGAGGGGAGGGGGATGTCTGTTTGGGAAAAAGTTCAAATCGCCAGGGCCGGCGCGCGTCAACTTGTGCGGGCGACGAGTTGATCGACCGATACCAGCGCCAGATCGACGCTGCCGCGGACATTGGTGGTGTAACAGATGTAGCGGTCGCCAGCGCAGAATTGGGGATGCGGATGGATGTGATAGGTGCTGCGTGGATACGGAAGCATCGGGAGATCGGAGACGATGTCGATTTCCTTTCCCGTGGCGATGTTATAGAAGGCGATGCTGAATTGATCCCGCACCGGGCTGATGTCGCCGACCAGATAGCGGCCTTGACGGTCGCAATGGGAATGGGTGTGTCCATGAGTCCAGACGGTGGTTTGTTGACCGGTGTGGATGTTGACCTTTTCCGTGCCCCGACGGTAGTCGATGTACCAGACGTGTTCGCCGTCGGCGTCCCACCATTCGTGTCCGCGCCAATCGGAGGAAAGCGGCGCGTCGGGACAAAGCGGACGCGCTTTCTCACCACGGTGAATGAGCCACAAGCGATCCTGCGTTTGCCCTTTTTCGCCTGAGGACGGATCGAACCAGCCGTCCTGCGCGGTGAGCATGACGTCGGCATCGGTGGGGCTGAATTGTGTGTGGTTGTGGCAGGTGTCGAAGGTCTGCCAGAGGTGGAATGGACTGGCGCCGTCGAGCGGGAGGTCGCCAAGAAACCACTGGTTGCCGATCTGTGCGTCGATGGCGAAGGATTTTCCGTCTGCGGAACGAGTCAGATGCGTGGCCAGTCGCAAGGGCCTCCGGTTGTTGGCCAATTCGGTCGGGAAGCAAGCTACCCGGCTGGCGGTGTCATTGGGCAAGGGACCGCGTTTCCAGATTTCGAGTCCGGTCGTCCAGTAGACTTCGCCGGTGTTTGGATCGACATGGGGCGATGCGTCCATGAACTGCGTCTCAGGAAAATGACGCAGGGTCTGTTCGGTAAAATCGACCACGGCGAGTTGCCGTCCGTAGTAGGCGTCTCCGCCGGGAGGAAAAGCGCAGTAGAGCCAAAGGAAACGGCCGTCGGCGGTCAGGCTCGGATTGGTGAAATAGAACGACTGCTGGATCGGGGCGATGCGCTTCGACAGGATCAGGCTTTCAACGTGCGAAACCGGATCGTTCCAGCGGGTGAACAGGGGCGAGGATTCAATGAAGGGAAGACTCATGGACAAGGGGAGTTTCGGCGGGAGTGGTTTGACCTGGGGCGAATTTCGCGGGCATCAAAACGAGTTGCGGCGGATCCTTGGGATGTCCCATCCGGTAGGAGAGTTGTTGCAGCGCGTTGTAACCGATCCTTTTGCTGTCGACTTCGGTGGAAGTGAGCAACGGGAGATTGACGCGGCGGAAGCTGGGATGACGATGGTAACCCGTGATGGAAATCTCCTCGGGAATCCGTATCCCGCGCTGTAGTAATTCCGCACAAAGATCGTAGCCGATAAAGTCGTCGGCGCAGATCCAGCCGCTCACGCCCTCGGACAAGGCGGCGACGATCCGTTCGCTCGACAAATGAATTTGCTCCGGGGTTTGCGGCAACCGGATCTGGAGGAGATTTTCCGGGGAGACTTTGATCCGGTGCGCGAAGGCGGCTTCCAGAAACGCAGCGAGACGGGAACGCGACCAGCTTACATGGGCGTCCCATCCGAGGAATCCGAGCTTGTGATGACCGGTGGCTTTCAGGTGTCTGACCAGTGAAAGCATGCCGCCGGTGTGATCGATGCTCATGACGTCGACCGGGGCATTCGGGTAGGTGTGAACGATGGAAACGGTGGGGAACTTGCGGAATATTTTTTCTCCCACTTCGTTGGGCCAGCGGTAAATCAGGATCACGCCCGAGATCAATTCCTCACGCAGGCTCATCGGCAGGTTCTGCGGCGCGAGCAATTCCCGGCTATCGATTTCCGCGACGTGATGAAAATGGAGTGAGATGTCGAGTTCGAGCGAGGCCTGGCTCAAGCCCGTCATATAACCCGCCGGAGTTTCATCGCCGACGGTCAGAGCCAGAACGTGTTTGGTTTCCATCCGGGCCGATTCGTGTCGGCGGGGACGGACGGTGTAACCGAGAGCCCTGGCTTCACGCAGTACCTTCGAACGGGTCTTGGGGTGAATGCCCGGCAAGTCGCGCAAAGCCCGCGAGACGGTGGAAACGGCAACTCCTGTTCGTTTCGCAATATCATCCAGACCAATGGTGGATGCGGAGGTAATCATAGAAATCGAATCGCGGTGAATTCAGTCGTCGAGCCGACTTTTGTAGGCCGATAGAGATTAAAATAGCAAATTTCGGTTGATTGAAAAGAAAATTATAGCAAAAAATAGATAAATTATAAAAATGTTGCCGCTATTTGCAAAGTCATCTCGATGGAACTCTATTGGGCTTCGGGAGGTTAAGAACCGACATTGACGGGTTCACCCGTTTGGGCGGAACGGTTCGAGGCGCTCAACAGGCGCAATCCGAAGAGGATCGACTCGATTTCCGATTCGCTTGTTCCGGCCTTGTTGCGCATGGCCCGGTGGAAGGTTTCCCACTGATACCAGCCGCACCATTGCCCCGGCTGCGTACGCACTTCGCGGCGCAGGGACGGCGTTTGCAATTCGAGCGCGGCGGAGTGGGTTTCGCCGGAAGTGCCGGGAGTTCGTTCCACCCAGCGCCGGATCGTGGCGTTCTCATAATTGAGGGTGACCTGATCTCGATACGATTGCCCGTCGTTGACGCAGAACGAGGCGAAGATATGGCCCAGCGCGCCGTTGCGGTAGCGAATGCCGACTTGTGCGTGGTCGGCGGTGGGGCGTCCGGTGAAGAGCCGCGAATGCATGACGTGGACGGATTCGGGTTGACCCAGTAGCGCGGCGAATTCGTTGAAGAAATAGATGCCGAGGCGAATCAGCGGAGCCGCCTGGCAGGCAGAGGGGTTGTCGTACCAGGAACCGTCTGCGGTTTCCCGGTAATGCGCCCAGGTTTCAGCACGCATTGCCAGTGGACGTCCGAGGGAGAATTCCTCCTGCCAGGCGACGATTTGCCGGATGTCGGGCATTGGGGTGGGTGTGGGGGAATTGAGCTGGACAACGCGACCGAGACGGGCGGCTTCCTGAAGAACGTCGTGAGCCGCATCGACATCGTTTTCAAACGGCTTGGTGGTCAGGACATCCTTGCCCGCCCGGATGACCTCGCGAATCAACTTGGCTCGATGAGCCGGTCCCATGAACAACCCGATGGCGTCGATCTCCGGGTCGGCCAGCAAGGAATCCCAATCGCTCAGGGGAACGCCGAGACGTTGCGAAACTTCCGCGCCTTTCTGGGCATTGGAATCACAGACCTTGACGACTTCGATGAACGGATTGTCGGCGTTGATCCGTTCGGCAATATAACCGCCCCAACGGAGACCGACCATGCCGAGACGGACTTTGCGATTGAGCGGGGAGGAAGCGGAAATAGAAATTTTGGGGTTGGAAGAGGGGTTTGTTTGCATGTTAATTCTCTAAAATTGCGGAAATTTGCCAATGGGAACAAAAAGAAAACACGAGGGAGTTTTCAGGTGGTTGCGGGCGTTAACGAATGGTTAATGGGCCGGTTCAGGGGCGGTTGTCTGACCCTGATAGAATTTCGGCGGGACCAGAATGCTCAACGGCGCGTCTTCGGGATGGTCGAGGCGATAGGAGAGTCGGCGCAGGGCGTTGATGCCGAGAACCTCTTCGTTGACGGTGGTAGTGGTCAGTTCGGGCAGGGTCGACGGCGGGAAATGTCCCTTGTGGAATCCGGTGATGGAAACCTGCTCGGGAATCTTGATGTCTCGTTCGAGCATGGCTGCGCAAAGGGAATAAGCGATCACGTCGTCGGCACAAACCCAGGCGCGGACACCCTGGTTGATCTTTTGCGCAACGCGGTTGTAGAGCTCGTCGTTTTTATACGGGAACTTGGCCATGGCGTGACGGTCGTCGACGCCCAGCACGTTGTCGAGGTCGAGCGGCAATTCGAGCGCGATGAGCGCTTCTGCGTAAGCGCCGAAACGGGAACGCGCCCAGGTCGATTCGGAATTGAGTCCGAAGAATCCGATCTGGCGGTGACCGTTGGCCTGCAAATGGCGGATCAGGGAGACCATTCCGCTGACGTGATCAATGCCGATCAGGTCGACGGGGAGATTGGGGTACTGTACGATCATCGACAAGGTGGGCCATTTGCGGCTGAGGGCCTCGACCACTTCCTCGGGCCATTGATAGAAAAGGATGATGCCCGACACCAGCCCCATCCGCATCAGGTGCGGCTGGAATTTCGGATCGAGAATGTGACGGCTCTCGGCATGGGAAAAGAGATGGGACATCAGTGAGAAGTTGAATTGCAACGAGGCTTGGCTCATGCCCGAAAGGTAGGCGACGGGAACCTCGCCGCTGACGGTGAGGGTGAGAATATTGCGCGGGGGCTGCGAATCGTGTTTGCGTTTGCGCGGGGCGATGTAGCCCATCGCTTTGGCTTCTTCCAGAATCCTGTTTCGCGTGGTCGGATGGATGCCGGGCAGGTCGCGCAGGGCGCGGGAAACGGTCGATACGGCAATGCCGAGCTTGTGCGCAATGTCCTCAAGAGCGACGGGCGTGGATGTCATGACACTGGTTAATGTAAGGAAAAAGAAATAAAATGCAATTGCGAAAAATTGCGTACACCATTTTCCATGTCGAATTTCTTCTCCCGGATGGTGAGGATTGATGGAATAGAGCTGAGTCAATTACCGACAAATTCCCTGCTATTCCTCCCCGGCAAACGCCCGAAGCAGTGCAATACGAGGCCGCGTTACGGGTATTCGTTGGGTTCAAAAAACGATTTAGAGCATGCGTTTGTAATATTTTTGTAATGAGAGCATTGCGTTGATTAAGAAATAGGAATTTAACCCTTCGCCGCGAGCGATTTGCATCACATGAAGGAGGTGACGTCCGCCAAGACATCGTCAATTGAGACCTCAGGCCCCGCTTAAAGGACGAAGTGATACTCAAAAATAAATGAAACCCCCGCGCCAATTTCGCAGAAATGAAATTTTCAATTGAAAATAGACGGCAAGTTTTAGCAAAAAATAAATAATGTTATTGACGATTTATCTATTTTTGCTATCACCGAATTATCCTCCACAAAGGCCATTCCTATGAAATACCTCAATCTCACTCGTTGGATGATTCGCCGTCTGATTACGTTGATGATCGCCACTTGGCTCTTGGGTAGCGTCGGTGCCGGTGCTGCCACGCTGACGTGGGATTCGGCCACCACCGCCGGGATTCAGTCCGGAAGCGGTATCTGGAATTTCGACAGCGCAGCCCGTTGGACGACCGATGGCGGTGCGACGAATGTGACGTGGTCGAACAATGGCGATATTGCCGTCTTTCAATTGACCGCAGCGGGAAGTCAAACTCTCACGATCAACAGCACCAGCGGAACGATAGGCGTTGCCGGTCTCGTTTTCACGGGCTCCAACGGTACGAACACGACGACGTTGGCGGGAAGTCAGATTGTCATCGGCACCAACGGCATTGTGAATACGGAGAGCAATTACCTCTCCATCACCGCTCCGGTGGTGTTGGGTCAGTCGCAGACGTGGAGTACGACGACTGGTGTGGCCAATTCCAATGCGGCGGGCATGTCCGTCAAGGGAGCCATCTCCAGCGCCTCCGGCACGACTAATCTGGTATTGGACGGGCGCGGTCTGGGCAATGGGGTTTCCACCGGCAATTCGGATATCCGGCAGACGATTTCTTTCACTGGAGCCAACGCTTACAAAGGCAGTACGACCATCGTGGGCGGCGTCGTTCTGCGGCTCGATTACGGAAGCGACGCCACCAGCAAGCTCGACGACACCAGCGCTCTGGTGCTGGCTGGCGGCACCATCAGTCTCAATAGCGGCACGGGCGTCAGCGAAGTGGTCGGATCGACCGTAGTCAGTGCCGGAGCCAACACGTTTATGGCCGGTTCCAGCGGTGGCGGCGGCACGAAGAATAACATCCAGCTCGGAACGATCACGCACAAGGGATCGGGTACGATGGATGTCAGCAGTGCCGTTTCCAGTCTGGTCTTTGCCTCCAATGCCAATACGAACGGCATTCTCGGCGGTTGGGCGACGATGGGAGGGGGAAGCTGGGCCAGTGTCTCTTCTACCGGAGCGATTGTCTCGGCATCGGACAATTCCCGTTCGACGGTGGCTTCCTGGGTGACGGGGGAAAACGTCAATGCGACCGGCGGCGGCACGTTCACGGGCGACAAGACGGTCAACGCGTTGCGCACATCGGGATCGACGGCTCTCAGCCTCAACCAGGGCGGCTATACATTGACCATTTCCAGCGGCGGTATCATCGGTGGCAACAGCGCTGGGACCACTCTGACCAATGGCACGCTCGTTTCGGGCGAATCCACCGGAGCCCTTTACGTTCACGCCCGATACACCACCACGATCGGCTCGAAAATCAGCGATTCTTCCGCGACTTCGACCATGTTGGTCAAGGCGGGCACCAACTCGCTGGTATTGACCGGAGCCAACAATTACAGCGGCGGTACCTACATTAACAGCGGCACGCTGGTGGTGGCATCGGGCAGTTCGGCGGGCCACGGTTCGGTGACGGTGCAGGGTGGGGCGGTCTTCGATGTCAGCGCCGACGGCTATACGGTCGCTTCCGGCAATGCGTTGGCGGGCGGCGGCAAAGTGCTCGGCAATGTAACCGTTGCCAGCGGTGGCCATCTGACGCCAAAGGTGAATTTCGCGAACGACACCTCGACAATTCAGTCGGTGACCGGCACGCTGACTCTGACCAATAATTTGACCTTCAACGACGGTTCGATCCTCGATCTGGATCTGGGTAGCAACTCCAGCCTGATCAGCTTGACAGGTACCGCGGTGACATTGACCGGCGCGACCACGGACGGTTCGATTATTCTCAATGTTGCCGATGCCGGTGGATTGGCCGTGGGAACGACCTACACTCTGATCCAGTGGCAGAGCGATACGGTCTTGAGTGGCTTCGACCTGACCGATTTCACCTTGAAGGGAGTCGACGGCACCTTGTTGATCGCCAATAATAGCCTGGAACTGGTGGTGACGGCAGTGCCGGAACCGACGACCTGGGCGTTGTTATTTTCCGCCGTCGCCGTGCTTTTGATGGGCCGTCGCCGCCGCGCTGCGTAATCGAAACGGCGCAAGCGGAATTCAGACGAAGCGCATGCCCGGTTCACGATTGGCGTGCGCGACGCCGCCTGCGCAAGGACTGCCGGGCGGTGCGAAGGGGATGAAATCCAGCGGGCTGAAAAAAACAAGAACTCCATCCGATGTATCCTTATTCCCCTATTTGCGAACGGGAACCGTTTTCAATCTTGAGAATTTTATGAGTTACCTCTGTCGTTGCCATGCTCTCGCCGCGCTAGTTTTTCTGACAACAAATGTGCCGGAGATCGTCCGGGCGCAATCCACGGCTCAGGCGGCTGCGGTGCCGCCGGTTTCCCTGCCAGCCCTGTCGGTGCGTGGAGAAGACTTTGTCGATCCTTCGGGAAAACCAGTGCGCTTTTGGGGAGTCAATCTGGTGGCTCTTTATCCCGAGCACAAACAGGCGGACGCTCTGGCGGCGAATCTGGCGGCGTTGCAGATCAATCTCGTCCGCCCTCACCACCTCCTGCGTTCGAGCAAGGATTGGAATCCCGAGATGACCAGCGGCGCATTGGTGGAATACAAGGAAAACTCCCGCGATTTCGATCCGGAGGCGCTGGATCGTTTCGATTATCTCAATGCCGCGTTGCGCCGTCACGGGATTTATCTGGCGTTCTCGGTGCATTTCAGCCGCCACTATCTTCCGGGCGATGTGGACATTCTGAAAACCGACGACAAGGATCGCGCCGCGTGGATGGAGGCGACGAAGGAGCTCAATAGCTGGAATTGGAAAAAGAGCATCGATCCGAACAAGATGTTGCCGACCGTTGACGAACGCGCCGCGCTGATCAACGAGGAATTCGTCAAAAAACTGATGAGCCATGTCAATCCGTACACGGGCCTCAGTTACGCCAACGATCCGCAGGTTCTGACTTTTGAAATCCTCAATGAGGCTTCCACCGAATACGCAGTCATCTGCGGTAACAAATTTCCCGACTACTGGCAGAACCGCCTGATCGAAAAATGGAAGACATTCGCTTCGGCTGCGGGGATTGAAGCGGGCGATCTCTACAAACCGGCCGACGCCAGGGCGAAGGATGTCCGGGCTCAATTTCTGCGCAAGATCGACGAGGATTATTTCGACCGGATGAAGGCGGTGCTTCGCGCCACCGGTTGCAAGGCCCCGGTCACCTTCTCGAATCTGTGGCGTGGCGAGAACGCCACGAAGATGCACGCGGAGAAGGCTGACCATATCGAGAATCACGCTTATATCAATCCACTCCTGGTCAAGAGCGCAGAGGACGGTTTTTACGAATTGGGCAAAAACGCGCTCGTCGGGAAACCGTTCTTCATCGGTGAATTCAACCAGGCCGAAGGCGCGGAAAACATCAAGCAGCAATCGCCCTTTCGCACGATGTTGCCCCTCGGAGTCAGTGCGTACGGTTCGCTTCAAAACTGGACCGGCGTGGTCTGGTTCGCCTGGATGCACGGCGGGAAGCTGCTCGGCGACGACGGCTGGGCTGTAGCGGAAAAGCGCGAATCGAGCCTCGGCGGCATGATTGCGGACGGCATGATGATCGACCACTTCCGAACGACAGGCATCATCTTTCGCAAGGGGCTGGTCGAAAAAAGCCGTCAGCCAGTCACCCTCTGGATCGAAGACCCTGTGACGGTGGGCGACTACAACGGACTCATGCGCGGCAAGGGTCTCTACAAGCCGGGATGGAACGAAATCCACGAGGTGCGCAAGAGTTTTGGAGCGCCCCCGTCGGAGCAGAAGGAAACTCCCTGGCTGACAACGAGCGTGTCGAATCCGATCGTTTCCGACACACAACAAATTACCAAGGATACGGCGCGCAAACAATTGACCGTGAGCGCGCCCGGTGCGGAAGGTTTCAGCGGCTATCTCGATGACAAGACTCCTGCCGGATTGAAAAGGCTGGGATTGGAAGGAAGCGGATTTGCGACGGTTGTTGTCGTGGCCAACGATGATGCCGCGCTCGGTGAGAGCCAACAACTCATTATTAGCCGGACGGCTCTCAATGCGGAGAACGTGGAGATCGACGGGCCGAAAATCCGGTTGACCGGTTTGAAAAAACCGGCCGACGGCAAGCAGTGGCATTTCGTCCAAACCCGCCCCCGAACGGGAACTCCGACAGACAAGATCCTGACTGCCATCAATGGCAGTCTCGAATTGCCGCTGGAAACGTGGCATGAATGCGAGTTGCAACTGCGCTAGGGCGTGTTCTAAAATGCACCTTGGTTATGCCCAATCCTCCTGTTCGCGAAATCGTCACAGTTTTTAAAACCCATCTCGATATCGGCTTTACCGATTTGTCGCGCCACGTGGTGCGGCGGTACATGGACGATTTCATACCGGGCGCCCTGAATCTGGCGCGAAAGACCCGGCATGTTCCGAACCGTTTCATGTGGACCACCGGCTCGTGGCTGGCGTGGCGGTTTCTGGAGGACTCGACGCCGTCAAAGCGCCGTTTGATGGAATCGGCCATTGAGGCAGGGGATTTCAATTGGCACGCGCTGCCCTTCACGACACACACGGAACTCATCGACCCGGATTTATTCGAAATGGGGCTTCAGTATTCATCCCGGCTCGACGAACGGTTCGGACGCAAAACGATTGCCGCCAAGATGACCGACGTTCCCGGTCATACGCGCGGGATTGTGACGCAGTTGGCGAAGGCCGGAGTGCGCCTGCTGCATATCGGCGTCAATCCGGCATCGACCGTTCCGTCGGTGCCACCGGTGTTTGTCTGGCGCAACGGCAATGCGGAAATCGTGGTCATTTACGAAAAAGTTTACGGGGCGCTCACTCCATTGCCGGGCGGTCTTTGCCTCTCGATGAATCTGACCAATGACAATCTCGGGCCGGGCCGGATGGACGAAATAGACAAGGTCTATCAACACCTGCGGGAGCAATTTCCCGAAGCGCGCGTGCACGCGGATCGACTCGACGTGGTCGCGGCTCATATTTGGAAACGGAGAAAATCCCTCCCTGTCATTGAGGCGGAGATTGGAGATACGTGGATTCATGGCGTTGGAACCGATCCGGCCAAGGTGACGCGTTTCCGCGAATTGAGCCGCCTGCGCCTCGAATGGATCGCGCGCGGAAAACTGGAACGTGGCGGCAAGACCGACATCGCCTTGAGCGAACCGCTTCTCCTCATCGCCGAACATACCTGGGGCATGGATATCAAGACCCATCTTCGGGACAATTCCGCCTATACACCGAAGCAACTGCGGTCTTCGTTGAAGAAAAAGAATTTTCAACGGGTGATCCGTTCGTGGAAAGAGCAGCGGGAGTATCTCGACCAGGCATTGCAATCGCTCCCGGCTCGATTGCGGCTCGAAGCGCAATCGCGGCTGAAAAAACTTCATACTTCGCGCCCCGGCTCTGGGCAGCCCTTGAAAGTCGGGCGCCCTTTTACGCTGGGAGACTGGCGGCTGCAAGTAGACTCCACCGGTGAAATCGCCCAACTGATTCATCTGCCGACAAGCCGCTCGTGCGTGGCTCCGAAGGGCGGCATCGGACGATTCGTTTATCAGACCTATTCGAAGGCCGATATGGAACGGCGATTCCGGCAATACTGCACTCTCCGGGATCAATGGGTTTACGGCGATTTCCTGAAACCGGGATTGCCTGCGGCGGCCCGGTCTCACACGTATCGGCCGGTTGTCCGCGGGTTGCGTTATCACAAGTCAACTGACTGCGTTTCGGTGCACCTGGAATTTCCGCCAACGGCTTGCGCTCTGGGTGCTCCGCGGGAATCGATTCTCCATATCGCTACGAGACAGGACGGTCTGGATTTGCGTCTGGACTGGTTTGACAAGCCAGCCAATCGAATGCCGGAGGCCCTATGGATCGCTTTTCAACCGTTCCAGAAAAAGGGGACGCCCTGGAGATTTGACAAGCTTGGTGTTGCGGTCAATCCGCGTGAGGTGGTGCGCCAGGGCAACTGGCAGTTGCACGGAGTCACGGGGAAAGTGACGGCGGATGATTTTTCGTTCACGGCGCGGGATTCCATTCTGATCGCTCCGGGAACACCCCGGCTGCTGGATTTTACAAACCGCTCGCCGGATCTCCAAAACGGAATTTCAGCCGTTCTCTATAATAATCTTTGGGGGACGAATTTCCCCATGTGGTACTCGGGCTCAGACTCGTTTCGTTTCGAGCTGCGGTGGCGTCTATAGGGCGCATTCCCTCACCGCAAAGCAGACGATCCGCCCGGCAACGGCCGGGGCAGACCTTGCTGTTTGTCTGGCCGGAAAAATATCCGGCTTACCCGTTTTCGGATTCGTCGGGGGCGTTGAGGTTGAGATTGAGCCAGTAGCCGCCGATGGTTTTGACGACGTCCATGAATCCTTCGAACGTCAGTGGTTTGACGAGGTAGCTATTGGCACCGATGTCGTAGGAGAGGATGCGGTCGCCTTCCAGGCTGGAGGAGGTCATGATGACGATGGGAATGCGCTTGAGGATGGGGGTGCCTTTGAGTTGACGCAGGACTTCGTAACCGTCGACGACCGGCATTTTGAGGTCGAGGAGGATGAGGCCCGGCAAGGGGTATCTTTGACGATCGGCATAGACGCCGTGGCCGAAGAGGTAGTCGAGGGCCATTTGACCGCCGGTGGCAACCTGGATGGGGTTGGGAAAGCGGGCCTCGCGAAACGCATCGAGGGTCAGTTCAATGTCCATGCGGTTGTCTTCAACCAGCAGGAGGGGGATAATGGAGGAGTTGGTCATGATGGCGTGGCGCGGGATTCAGTCTTTTGTTTAGCAAGCGGAAGTTTGATTGTAAATAGGCTGCCCAGTCCAGGAGTGGATTTGAGGAGGACTTCCCCTCCCATCAGGGTTACGGTTTTTTTGACGATGGCCAGACCCAGGCCAGTGCCGGCGAATTCTTCGTTGGTGTGGAGACGTTGAAAGATCTGGAAGATGCGTTCCTGATATTCCTGGGGGATGCCGATGCCGTTGTCTTCGACGTCGATGAGCGCCCATTCGCCTTCGGTGCGGGCGCTGATTTCGACCTCGGGTTTGTTGCCGGGTTTCTGGTAGATGATGGCGTTGTCGATCAGGTTGGAGAAAAGCTGGTGAAGGAAGGTTTCGTCCCCGCAGACGAAGGGGATCGGGTCGCGAATGGTGATGCTGCCGCCCTTGTCTGCAAAGCGGCCCTCAAATTCGGAGCTCAGCACGGTGAGTGTATGCTTGAGGTTGATCGGGGTATGGCGGATGGAGACTTTGCCGACCTTGGAGTAGGCGAGCAGGTCGTCGATGAGTTGTCCCA
>DBTH01000061.1:0-2418 GCA_002306945.1 Methylacidiphilaceae bacterium UBA1321
TTCGACAAGCTCAAGATCGACGATCCGGTCGGAGCCCTCTCCGTCCACCTGCTCAACGGCGTCTGGGGCACACTCGCCCTGGGTCTGTTCTACAGCAAGGAAATCGCCACCAACATTGCCGCCCTCGACACCGGTTTGACTCCGGGAGCCCAGTTTGTCGCCCAGCTCAAGGGCGTCCTCCTGGTCGGCGCGTTCGTGTTCATCTCCTCGCTGATCCTCTGGTACATCATCAAGCTCGCCTTCGGAATCCGCGTCAGTGCGGACGAGGAACGCGAAGGCCTCGATGTCGGCGAACATGGCAACGAAGCCTATCCCGACTTCCAGCCCATCACGAAATAACACTCTCTCGTCAACACCCTGGAGGCGGTTGTTTTCCCCGCCTCCAGGCTAGACGAAAGATTCAGCTGACAGCGGTCGCCCCACGGCGGCCGCTGTTTTTTTATAGAAGAACCTTATACCCCGTAACATTATCAATGATCCCGCACACAATCGGGATGAAATAAGTCAAAACTCAAAGGTCAACAGTGTCGGCGGCTGTAGTCATCGGCTCATCCGTGTTGCGTCATGGCTATTGACCTCTGTAACAATATAAATATCGCTAAATCCATGAGCTATTTTGTGCAGGAACAAGACGCGAGCGAGGAGCGTATATGAAATATATCCGTAACGAGTCGAGCAACGCGGTGCCTGCCCAAAAGAGCCTCGGCCCTTCGGGTTGCGGCCAAAATCAGCCCATACTTTGTCGCATGGATACAGGACGATAACCGCGCCTGGGGCTCGGTTTGTCCAGTCTCCACCGCATGGCCTTCGGCCATGCAGCTATGCCTGCTCGTTCAAATAGGTGCCGGGCGGAATCGTCGGTTTGATCGTTCCGCTGGTCGACAGGTAATACATATAGTCGCTGTACGAACTGAGCAACTTCTCGATGTTGGCCGTTGCGGAAGCCGATTGACTCCTGGAACTCTGGGGCAGTGATCCGTTGAAGATGAGCGAGGCGATGGAACTCGATTCATTCTGACTGCCCATACGCAGCGAGTTGGCCAGCAACTTCAATTTCTTGTAATTACCCTGCAACTTATTGAACTCCCGTTGAGCCTTATCGGTATCGCCCGATTGAATAGCCTTGGAGACGACTTCGAGATTGTTCGAAAGCAAGGCAACGGCATCCGACGCGGCTTGATTCGACGATGCGGTGGATGAAATCAGGGAGTTGGTCAGACTCTGTTTGAGAGCCGAAGCGTCCTCCTCCGCGGAATCCAGATCGGATGACTTAAGGGCATTACCCAAGGCGGTCAACGCCTTATCGGTAGGGGTTTGCTCCTGATTGACGACGTAAGTCGTGATCGCGCCCAGTGAGCTTATCGTTAAGCTACTCATATTTGCACTCCCTCCATGGAGAACCGGTCATCGCTACCGGGGGCGCGTCCCAGAGCGAATCTCTGGCAGCTCTTTCGGAACGAAACGCCCAAACTTTAGCCAAAAAAAGCCCGCACCCGTAACCGATTGCCGTTGAACAGGACGCATCTTGAGGAAAACAGATGGATTTCCCGCCGAATGCCTGTTAATGCTCTCATTGTCTTTATTTCACCCTCTACACAAGCTTCTAGCCATGCCGATCAATATCCATCTGACACCGGTCGATTACGCCATCCTCGTCATCTATTTCTCCTTCGTCATCGGAATTGGCATCGCCCTCAAACGCTTCAACCGCGGTAGCAAGGAATTCTTCCAGTCGGGCAAATCGATCCCCGCATGGGTCACGGGTCTGGCCTTCCTCTCGGCCAATCTCGGCGCACAGGAAGTCATCGGCATGGCCGCCTCGGGCGCCAAATACGGCATCATGACCAGTCACTTCTACTGGGTGGGCGCGATCCCGGCAATGGTCTTTCTGGCGATTTTCATGATGCCCTTTTATTACGGATCGAGCGCGCGCTCGGTGCCGGAATATCTGAAATTGCGTTTCGATGAAAAGACCCGCGGATTCAACGCGATCACGTTTGCGTTGATGACGGTGTTCTCATCCGGCATCTCCTTGCACGCGCTGGCCAAGCTGCTTGAAGTCCTGGTCAACTGGAACTACTGGACCTGTATCGCCGTCTCGGCTCTCATCGTCCTGGTTTACATTTTATTGGGCGGCCTCACTTCAGCCATCTACAACGAAGTGCTCCAGTTCTTCATGATCGTCATGGGCTTCAGCCCGTTGGTCTATCTCGCCCTCAAGGACGTCGGCGGTTGGGCCGCACTCGAACAAAAGCTGATCCCCGTGGCAACGCAACAACATTTCGCACCCGGCACCTGGAGCCAATCGTGGGCGCACATGGGTTCGGCCCTCGACAATCCGATGGGCGTCAACTGGCTCGGGATGATGATGGGGCTGGGCTTCGTCCTTTCCTTCGGCTACTGGTGCACCGACTTCCT
>DBTH01000061.1:2680-19707 GCA_002306945.1 Methylacidiphilaceae bacterium UBA1321
ACCGACTTCCTCGTCGTCCAACGCGCCATGGCGGCCGAATCGATGTCCGCCGCACGACGCACCCCGCTCATCGCGGCGTTGCCCAAGATGCTTTTCCCCGCGCTGGTCATCGTACCGGGAATGGCGGCCATCGCGCTCCACCACCAGAGCGGCGGTCAATTCCTCCCCGTGCTGGCCGACGGTACGCCCGACTACAACATGGTCATCCCGGCACTGCTCGCCAAATACTTCCCGGCCGGCCTGCTCGGCATCGGCTTCACAGCCCTGATGGCTTCCTTCATGGCGGGAATGGCCGGCAACGTTACCGCCTTCAACGCCGTCTGGACCTACGACATTTATCAGAGCTATTTCGCCCCGAACAAATCGGACGCGCACTATCTCTGGATGGGTCGTTGCGCGACGATCTTTGGCATCCTCGCCAGCATCGGCGTGGCGTTCATGGCGTCGAATTTCAACAACATCATGGACATGTTGCAACTAGTCTTCGGCTTCGTGAATGCTCCGCTCTTTGCCACCTTCCTGCTGGGCATGTTCTGGAAACGAACGACCGGCCATGGCGCGTTTTTCGGACTACTCGGCGGCACTTTCAGTGCGCTGGTTTTCCACGGTCTCTCGCTCGGCGGCACGGCAACGCCCGGAATCAAGGGCGCGTGGATCACGACCGTTTTCACCTTCCACAGCGAGATGGGCCAGAATTTCTGGATGGCGATTGTCGCCTGGAGCGTCTGCTTCGTACTGACAGCGTCGATCTCCCTTTTCACACGCCGAACCAAGACCGACGCGGAACTGGTCGGTCTGGTTTATTCTCTCACACCCAAACCGAAATCGGAGAACGAACCGTGGTTCAAACGCCCGGCCGTCATCGGCATCCTCATCCTCGCCGCCGCGATCGTGTTGAACATCCTCTTCCGGTAACCGCCCGCAACGCTCCCACAAAAGACCTCGCTTATGAATTTCGATCTCCGCATTCCCCTCGGCCTGCTTTTCACCGTTCTCGGCTCCATCCTCGTCGTCATCGGTTTGTTCGGCTCACCCGAACTGGTGGAAAAATCGCTCGGCCTCAATATGAATCTCTGGTGGGGCCTGTTCCAATTGCTCTTCGGCCTGTCCATGCTCATCCTCGCCTGGCGCCAGTCTAAATCGAAAAGCTGAGTGAAGGCTCAGCCCCCATACCCCCGCCCAAGGGTAAGATACCCTTGGCAGGAGTAAGTTGGAGGAAAAAGTCCCCCAACTTACTCCTGCGGGATGATGCTGGGAGGCGGGAGAGCGTGGAGCGCTTCGTTGGCGGACTGGAAGCGGTCGGCGGGTTTCTTGGCAAGAAATTTCATCACCCAGGCCTGGAGATCGGCGGAAACCTCAGGCCGCAACGGCGCAATCGGTGGAGGAGGCTCGTGCAGATGGGCACCGATGATGGCGGAAACCGAATCGCCGTAGAAAACGTTGTAGCCGGTAAGAACCTCGTAACAGACGCAACCAAACGCATAGAGATCGGTGCGGTAATCGATCGGCTTGCGGCTGAATTGTTCCGGAGCCATATAATAGATCGAACCCATGACGGCGTTGAGCTGGTCGGTCGATTGCGGACGCGGCGCGCCCATGTACTTGGCCAGTCCAAAATCGAGAATGATCGTATTGAAGCCTTTGACCGAACCGAGTCCCTGAATCATGAAATTGCCGGGCTTGATGTCGCGGTGGAGCAGGCCGTTCTCATGCGCAAACGAAAGGGCTGTGAGCGATTGGCGGACGAAGTGATAGAAATCGGTGATGTGGAGGGGGCCGCGTTCGAGTGATTGCTCCAGACTTTCGCCCTCGATGAGTTCCATGACGATGTACGCGCCGCTCGAATCGAAACCGCAATCGTAAACGCGGACAATGCCGGGGTGTTTGAGACCGGCGGCGGTGATGACCTCGCGCCAGGCCAACTCGATGAGTTCGCGTTCCTTTTGATCGGGAGCGCGATTCATCCGCTTGAGGGCAACCGTGCGGTTGAGCTGGCGGTCGAGCGCCTGGTAGACGGTGCTGACACCGCCGACGCCGATGATCTTTTGTAATTCGTAGCGGGAGGAAACTACCTCGGACAACTTTCGTGTGCGGGTCTTATCGCTCATTCCTCGGCTTTTCCTGTCTTAAAGGCATTTGACGAAATTAACGGCTTCTTTTTAGACCGAATTAACGGAATTGACGGAATTTTAAAGACAAACCGATTTCATCAGGAACTCAGGAAATCATAAAAACAAGAGATGCGCCCTTTATTACGGTTATCCCTTTTGTGATTTCCTGAGTTTCTGATAAGCCTTTTCCCATTCCGTAAATTTCGTTCAAATGCCGTTTCCCGGGATTCGGCGTCAGGGAGTCGCCGGCGCGTTGGGATTGGGCTGGTAGGGGTCGAAGCGGAAGATGACTTCGCCGGGGCGGCCGAGGTTGAGGCGATCGCGGGCGTTGCGCTCAATGTAGAGCGGATTGTTTTTAAGAAGCTCCAGTTGTTGCTGGAGGCGGCGGCTGGTTTCCAGGGCGGTGGCAATGTCCTGGGAGACCTTGGTTTTATCCGCCTGCAGCTTTTGCGAGGTCTGGATGACGGGCAAAAAGCAGAGAACCATTGCCGCGAGCACGGCAAGAATGAGCAGCATCTGGGTGACCTGTACAAGCGTCGCCCAGATGTTGCCATCGATCCGCTGTTTAAGCGGAACTTTGGACGGATCTAAGAATTTAGATCGACCCTCCATAAACGGCAGACTCGCCCAATTCTTCCTCGATGCGGAGGAGTTGGTTGTACTTGGCAAGGCGGTCGCTGCGAGAGAACGAACCGGTCTTGATCTGGCCGACATTGAGGGCCACGGCGAGGTCGGCGATGGTGTTGTCTTCGGATTCGCCGGAACGGTGGCTCAGGACGCTGGTGTAGCCCGCGCTCTTGGCGAGTTCGACCGTGTCGAGGGTCTCGGTCAGGGAACCGATCTGGTTGACCTTGACGAGAATCGAGTTGGCGACGCCGAGGTCGATGCCCTTCTTGAGGAATTCGACGTTGGTGACGAAGAGATCGTCGCCGACGAGCTGGGTGGTCTTGCCGAGTTCGGCGGTGATGACCTTCCAACCTTCCCAATCGTTTTCAGCCATGCCGTCTTCGATGGAAATGATGGGGAATTTCTTTTGGAGTTCCTTGTAGTAGGCGACCAGTTCGGCGGCGGTACGCTTGCTGCCATCGGACTTCTTGAAGACGTACTTTTTGGATTCCTTGTCGAAGAATTCGCTACTAGCGGGATCAAGGGCGAGGTAGATGTCCTTGCCAAGCTTGTATCCGGCTTTCTTGACGGCGAGGGCGATGACTTCGAGGGCGTCTTCGGCCGACTTGAGGTTGGGGGCAAAGCCGCCTTCGTCACCGACTCCGGTGCTCAGGCCGCGATCCTTGAGGACGCTCTTGAGGGCGTGGAAGGTTTCGACTCCGTAGCGGACGCCTTCGCTGAAGGTGGGAGCGCCCTTGGGGACGATCATGAATTCCTGGAAGTCGATCGGGGCATCAGAGTGCGCACCGGCGTTGAGAACGTTGGCCAGGGGAACGGGAAGCACCTTGGCGTTGGGTCCACCGATGTACTTGTAGAGGGGTTGACCGATGGCAAGCGCGGCGGCCTTGGCGGTGGCCAGAGAGACGCCGAGAATGGCGTTGGCGCCGAGCTTTTTCTTGGTCTTGGTGCCGTCGAGTGTGAGCTGGATGCGGTCGACGCCGGTCTGGTCGAGGGCGTCGTGGCCGATCAGTTCGGGAGCGATGAGCTTGTTGACGTTGGCAACGGCCTTGGTGACGCCTTTGCCCAGGAACTGGGTTTTGATGCCGTCGCGCAGTTCGAGCGCTTCGTTTTCGCCGGTGCTGGCACCGGAGGGGACGATGGCGAGGCCGCGGGCTCCGCCCTGGAGGTGTACTTCTGCTTCAAGCGTGGGATTGCCGCGGGAGTCGAGGACTTGGCGGGCAACCACTTTGGTGATGGTCGTATTGGACATGTTATTTTGGTTTTAAGGTTTAACGGTTTGTTAAGACAAAGTTACTTGTACGATTCGATCTTCTCGATGGTGACGTGCCGTTCTCCCGACGTTTCGGTCGGCAGGGTGACGGAGGTTCCCAAGGGTTTCTTGATGAGGGCCTGGGCCACGGGGGTCAGGTACGAGATGATGCCTTCGCGCGGATCGCTGTCCCACGCTCCGAGGATAGTGTAGGTGCTCTTTTCCTTGGTCTCGTTGTCGACGATGGTGACCTTGGTGCCGATGTTGACCACGGAGGTGTCGACGCCGACAAAGTCGGTGCCCTGGGCGCGGGTGAGCATCGATTCGAGCTCGGCCTTGCGGCGCATGAGGACGGTCTGCATTTCCTTGGCGGCTTTGAATTCGTGGTTCTCGCGAAGATCGCCGTAGGAACGGGCAATGCCGATTTCCTTGCTGTTTTCAGGAATCTTCTTGTTGACGATTTCCTCGAATTCGAGCTTGCGGCGTTCGAGGCTTGGCCAGGAAACGATGAGGGTGGCGTCTTCGGAGGTTTTCTCGTCGCCGACGATCATGCTCTGGACTTCCGGGAAGAGCTTGATGATGGTGGCCAGGAGGGAACGCTTGTCGAGTTCCTCGAAGACGGGGCTCAACAGGATGGCGCGGGTGACGTCGCGGACGTCTTCGAACGGGGCGCGGCTGAGAATCGCGGAGATGAGATCCTTGTCGTTGAGAACCAGTTCGTAAAGTTTTGTGCCTTTCTTGTAGTCGGAGAACTGGTCGGCTTCCAAGACGGAAAGGACTGCCATGATAAGGTGCGGTTCGAACAGGCTGTTGAAGATTTCGAGGCGCGACTTGCAGAACCAGAACATGAAGTCGCAGGTGACGCTGCGTTCGCGCAAGAGGCGGTTGACGGCGGCAACGACTTCGTCGGCGCGTTTTTCTTCCACGAAAGCTTCGACAATGACTTCGGCCACGCGACCGTTGGCGCTGGAAAGCAGGCCGAGGTAGAGTTCAGGCCAGGCTTCGTTCAGGTCGGCCTTGACGCTGCGCATGAGCTTGACCTGTTTGAGGCCGGGCAGGTCATCGAGAATATTGCTGAGGGCTTCGGGCGTTGTGGGAACCTGCGATACAACGGAAAGCAGGCCCTTTTCTTTTTCACGACCGGCTTCAACGAGGAATTCATCGCGAGCCAGGGACAATTCGATCGCGGAGGCGATGTGGGTCTTGGGAACCTTGGCAATGGCCTGGTTGAGAACGCCGGCGATCTCGTCGACAAGGGCGTCGTCCTTGATTTCGCCCCAATGTCTGCGAACGCTTTCGAGAGCGAAGAGGAGTTGCTTGACGCCGATGGCGGCGCGAAATGCCGCAATGGCCTGTTCGCCGAGGGCCTGCGGAGCGTCGAGGACGCGCAAGGCTTCGGTCTTGCGGGTCGGGATGTAGAAATGGCCGTCTTTCTTGAGGGCGCGTTTGGCGGCGTCCCACCATTTTTTGTAACCGGCCAACGCAACGACGCTGGGACAAAGTTCGGTGGCAATGGCTTCAGCGGTGGCGTGTTCGCCCAGGCTCAGGATGGTCTGTTTGACAACCGAGATGGGATCGTCCTGCGCGCGCTTCTGGAGACTCTCCAGGTCGCTACATTTCTGGACATAGATGTGATCCTTGGACAACGGAGCCAGGGATTCGGCCGCATATTGGGCCTGCATAATGTGATCTTTTTTGCTGTCGAAATCGATAATCAGGTCGCCCGTTTCGACAACCTCTTTGATCTGGCCGTAACCCCAACTGCGGTGAAAGCAAAAGGTTCCAGCGGTGAGAAGCGACAATTTTTGAACAAGCGCGGGCGCCAGGCTATCGGTAGACGCGCCCGAAGAAATATCAGTATCCATAGACGAGTATCATCGTTGCGAAAAAGCGTAACAAAAGCAACGGATTTCAGACCTATTCTGCTACAAACCCATTAAATATTCTTATATTCCATTGGAACTGATTGAGGCGGAATGATGATCGTGACGACTCTCAATTCACTTTTAGCAGCGATTTTTCCTTCTCATTTTTCCACTTTCGGGCGGAAATCGTTACGAGTAGAGTGCTGGCGATGTTTTTGCTTGCGCCGGATGTCATCGAATTTCCCGAAGTGCGATTCGCCAGCCGCGACGGTCTGCTGGCTGTTGGCGGCGACATGTCGATCCCGCGCCTGCTCCTGGCGTACCGTTCCGGCATCTTCCCCTGGACCGACGATCCCCTCACCTGGTGGTCGCCCAACCCACGCGCGATTTTCGATCTGGAAACCTATCAGCCACCGCGCCGTCTCGCCGACAAGATGAAGAAAAAGCCGTTCGAGTTGACCTTCGACCGCGATTTCGCCGCGGTCATTTCGAATTGCTCCCGGCCCGCGCCCGGACGGGAAACAACCTGGATCAGCCCCTCCTTCATTCGCGCTTACACCGAATTGCACAAGGCCGGACACGCTCACAGCGTCGAGGCGTGGCAAGACGGGGAATTAGCTGGCGGAGTTTACGGGGTTTGCATCGGGGGATTTTTCGCTGGTGAATCGATGTTCTACCGCGTCACCGACGCTTCGAAAATTGCTCTCACGCACTTGCTCTTTTCCCTGCGCGATGCCGGGTTCCGTCTCTTCGATACACAGGTGCGGTCCCCTCTCACTGAACGACTCGGCGCGATCGAAATCCCCCGCACCGATTATCTCCGCCGCCTCGCCTTCGCTACCGCCCTCGACATCCCCTTCCCTTCTTCACCCCGATAAGCTTACGGTGGCTCTGCCCCCATACCCCTGCCAAAGGAAATGATTTCCTTTGGAAATCTCAAAAAGGGCGGATGGCAAGGCGCTCGCAGCGAGCGCCGCCATCCGCCCTTTTAGTGGGGTTCCAAGGGTATCATACCCTTGGCAGGTGGTTTGGAGGACAGCGTCCTCCAAGTTTGTCAGGGAGAGGAGAGTTGATGCAAGCGCGACCAGACGCGCCACGTCAGAACCGCCGACGCCAACGCCAGACCGACGGCCATTCCGATCCAGAATCCGAGCGCGCCCCAATCGAAACCGAAGCAAAGCCCCGCACCGAGCGGAATCGTCACGCCCCAATAAGCGATCGTGACAATCACCGTTGGCGCCTTCACGTCCTTCAATCCGCGCAACGCTCCCACGCTGATGACCTGCGCGCCGTCGAAGATCTGGAACACTCCCGCGACGATCAGCAGCGTCGACGCCAACGCCACCACTCCGGCATCAGGTGAGAACGCCCGGGCCAGCGATTCCCGGAACAAGCCAAAAGCCGTCGCCGTCGTCACCATGATGAGCAGGCTCAATACGTGCGCGCCAAAGATCATCGCCCCGGCGCGTTCGCGTTCACCCGAGCCAATCGCCTGACCAACACGAATCGTCAGCGCCATCGACAGGCCCAGCGGCAACATGAACGTTGTCGCCGCGCAAGTGATCGCCACCTGATGCGCCGCCAGCGGCACCGAACCAATCCAGCCCACCATGAGCGCGGTTCCCGCAAACACGCTCATCTCCAAAAGCATCTGCCCCATGATCGGCAACATCAAACGCCCGAGCCGCCGCATTTCCACAGAGTCGAGTGGCGCGAACCATTGGCGCGGACGGTTCCGGTCGAAATCGGACTCCTCATGGATATACCACCACAACGCCGCCAGCGAACCGAGCCGCGCCAGGAATGTCGCCATGCCTGTTCCCTTCAATCCCATGGCCGGAACGCCCCAGCCGCCAAAGATGAACCAGTAGTTGAGCACGATATTGACCAGTACACCGCTGGCCAGAATCCCGAACACCGGCCACACCTTGTTCTGTCCTTCGCTGTAACTCTTCAGCCCCATCGTCAACAACATCGGGATCATCGATGCCGCCATCCAGAACAGGTACGGCGGAGCCTTGGCCACGACTTCCTGCGTCTGACCGAAAAAACCCAGGACGGGAATCAAAGCCCAAAGCAACGCGGTCACACCGACCGCCATCACCACGCTCCAGACCAATCCATGCCGCACCGCCTCGCCCATGGCGCGGTGGTTTCCCGCTCCGAAAGCGTGCGATACCTGCACCGACACCGAGGCGGACAACCCCACGCCAACCACGGTCGGTATCGCCATCAAAACGTTTACAAACGCGGCGGCGGCGAGTTCGCCCGTTCCGACCCGGCCGATCATGACGGTGTCGGCCATGCCTTGGAGCATGAAAGTGAGCTGGCCCGCCATCATTGGCAAGGCCAGCACCAGCGTCTCCTTATTTTCCCGAAAGGCTTCCCGAAACATAAACCTGATCCTTGTTAAAAATCCCCGTCCTCCGCTCCGCCATCCAGCCAATAAAAAACCGCCGGAGGGAGAGTCCTCGGCGGTGATTTGAAGTTGAAAAGTTCTACTCGTGTTTCTTACGTCTATTCAACCGCCTCGGCTTTGGCAGCCATTGCAAACCCGACAATGCCCGCCATTTGGGGAGCAGTTGCCTTTTTGGTGGCTGTGGAGACGTGCGGTTTCATAACAGTATTGAATAGGCTGTAAACATTACCGCAGTCCGTTCCTTCAGACAAGGCAGAAACAAAAACGGCAGTCACCGGAAATTCCGATGGCTGCCGTTTTTTGAAAAGTCGATTGAATCGTTATCAGGCGAATCTCAATAGGACAGAACCAGGCCGAGATCGCCATGGGAACCATGGTGAGGGTCGTTGGCGAGGGTATGCAACTGCCAGCCATAGTCGAAACGCAGGCTCAGATAGCTGTTGATGGTGTAGCGCACGCCGGGACCGACGCTCGACAGATTGGTCGTGGAGCTTTCACCATCGGCCAAGGCGTAGTTATTACCCTGACCGTAATCCCAGAACACGAGGAACTGGAGTTTGTCATTGACCACGGTTCCGGCTTCCTTGGAGAAGAGGCCGACCAGGCTGATGGCGGGGGTGCGAAGTTCCGTCGTGAAGAGGAAGCCCTCGTCAGCCATGACGGCATTCATATCGTAGCCGCGAATGGTGTTGTAACCGCCAAAACCGAGTTGTTCGCTGCCAAGCAGGTTTTCGTTGGTGGTCTGGACAGTGCCACGCAGAATCCAGGAGAAATCCCACGGCAGGCGGGTCGTGCGCTCAGCCATGAACGTCTCGTAAGCGTAGGAGGCGCTGGCTCCGGCGCGCTGAACGTCGAATGCGGCATTGTTATTGTTCTCGGTCAGATTACCAGGGCTGTAGGTGAGCGAAAGGGAGACGGAGGTCGCACCGTAGGGATCGTTGAGGGTGAGTTTGTAACCGGCCACCCATTGTGCCACATCGGTCTGGCTCGCATAAACGTCTGTACCACCAAAGCCGAGGTTGTTATTGCTCTGTTTGAAGTCGAATCCGAAGCTGAAGTTCTGGCGAAGCTTGCCGACGTCTTCGATGCTGATGACTTCGAGCGGGATATCGTAGCGAGCGCTGGACTGCCAGCTGACACCGGTCAGAGAAATCGGTTCCTCGTTCGACTTGGAGGTCGCGTAGCTGCCGAAGAAGGTCAGTGTGTGACGCCACGGCAAGGGAATGATGTAGCTGCCAGCGTGCCCCTGCACGTCGGTGAAATCGCCGCTGGAGGTGTACTGATAATTGGCCTGATGGCCCAAGCCCCAGACATCGCCCAGATTGACACCCGTGATGTAGCGGTCATATCCGGTCACCTTGTTACCGCTGTTTTCATAACCGGCGTAAAAACGCGCGGGGAAACGATCCTGCACCTGCAAGGTCAGATCGGTCTGGCCAAGCTGCGCACCCGGAGAAAAGAGCAGATTCGAGGAGCGGAACGGATTCTGGTTGATCCAGTCCAGATCGGCCTGTAGGCGGGAGGCGCTGATCGGCTCTCCTGGCGTGGCGTGTAAATCGCCCGTCAGGATATTGCTGGAAAACCAGCGATTGCCGGAGGCGCTGACATGACCGACCTTGCCTTCGAGCAGGAGGATTTGCACAACGCCGCTGGTGATGTCCTGCTCCGGCACGATGACATCGACCACGGGGCGGTCATGCGTGCGGTAATAAATAACGGTCTCGCGGATCAAGGCATCAAGTTTGCCCTTGGTCAATTTCTGGCCAATGTAGGCTTCAGCCAGTGCTTTGTAGGCTTCGGGTTCGGGCACTTTGACCAGACTTAAATCGACTCCTTTTTTGCCACTGAGTCCCTCCGCCTTGACTTCGGCGGGGCTGGACAGAAAGACCAAGCCCTTCAGTTGAGGCAGTAATATCGTATCAGCATCCTTGCTGGGAGTTAATTTAGGCTCAGGCTCCGCGACTTGGCCGGGCTTGTTCGGGGCCGGCACTTTGGGTGCCAACTGTTGATAGTCCTGGGCCAGGACCGGATAGGCCAGAGCCATTGTCAAAGCAATGCTGCACAATATTCTTTTCATGTTCCCCTTAGGCTATTAGTCCTCCTAGAAATCCCAGCTCGAGCCACGAGCCAGAATCGGTGCGCCAGGCATCACGCCACGCTGGAATACAAAGGCAGGCCCTTGCACTCCGCGCACGTACCGACTGCTACCATTGGCCTGATACCACGCAACGGCGCGTTCAAAGTTATCGTAGGAATTAGCGAAACTGTCAAACTCTCCGTTAATCCCATACAAAACACTGGGGGTCGTAGTCACCGGGCCCAGAGCAGGAGTATACCACTGGAAGTACGGATAGGCGTTGTTGTAACCGACAGTTTCATCGGGATTATTGTCGATCTTCCAGATGCTGGCAAAGTCCCAACCGGCGTAGGTTCCCTGCTGGCGCATGAACAACGTCGGTTCGTAGGCAACTCCCGAATTCAATCCGCCACCGATGGGTATTATCACCCTGGAGGACTGATAATCGTAGTAGCTGCCGGAAATCGTGGCCGTGATGGCATTAAATCCCGCAAAACCACCGACAGAACTGGAGCCAGCCACCGCGCCCGCGCTGTAGGCATGGGTGATGGAGCCGCCATTGTAACCGACGAATCCACCCACATAGGTGCCGCCGAATACATTGCCGACGCTGTAGGCTTCGAGAACGGTTCCTTCGTTTTCGCCGATCAGGCCGCCCACGCCGTAGTTCCCGTAGACATTGCTCTCGCTAAAGACCTGATAGAGGGAACCGTAGTAGTCGTTGTAACCGACCAGACCGCCCACATACCGGTCGCCTTCAACAGGGCCGGTCGCGTAGGAGTAATTGATCGTGCCGTAATTATCACCAACCAATCCACCCACGGACGAACCGGTGGCCGTAACCGAACCCACGGCCCGGCTCATGCTGATGGTCGAAGTCCAGGCGTTGTAACCCGCCAGACCGCCGACATGATCGGCGCCGCTGACCGTGGCATCCGATACGGTGTCGTGAATGTAGGTCGAACTCGGCCGCGATATAGCTCCGGGATAATAACCAACGAGGAGACTTGAATCCGCATAGCCGACCAGGCCACCGACATAGTCACCACCTCGAACCGTGCCGCTGGCTGTCGAATTGCCGATGACCGAGTTAAACAGGTAGCCGACCAGTCCGCCAACGTCCTGGCTGACATAAGGGCCGTCGTTGACGCCCTTGATGAGAGCGCCCACCGCATTGACTACGCCACTCAGGGTGCTGAATTCCAGATAACCCGCGATACCGCCCACAGAGTAGGAACCGGTAACGTTGCCGGAGTTGGTGCTGGAGGAGATGGTCGTCAGATTGGCATGTCCGACAATTCCACCCACTTCGGAGTAACCCGACACTTCCGCATTCGAAACCACATTATTGAGACTAGAGCTCCGGGTCGATGAACCAGGCATCATCGGAACGAACAGAGCGTATCCCGTGCCCGAATCGGCATAGCCGACCACGCCACCGACATAATTAAAACCACTGACAGTGCCGCTGACCGTCGCGTTGGCAAGGGATGTGTTGTAGATGTATCCGGCAATGCCACCGACATAATCGCCCCCATTGATGCTAGCCGTCGCCGTGTTCACCACATCGCTGAGGGTGCTGCTTTCGAGGTAACCCGCTATGCCGCCAGTGTACTGGACAACACCAGTCACAGAACCAGAGTTGGTCGCGTTGCTAATCTGCGTCTGATAGCCATAACCCAAAATTCCGCCGACGTAATAGGCACCACTCACAGCTCCAGTGTTCACTACATTACTGAGCGTGCTGGCATAGAGTTCACCCGCAATACCACCCACATATCCTTCATCGCCAATCACGGTGCCGGTGTTGATCGCATTGGTAATCTGTGTCGCAGAACCAAAGCTCACGATACCGCCAACGCTATAGACACCTGAGATTGTGCCAGAGTTGGTAACATTGGAGATGACCGAGCCTGTGTCAGCCACACCAACAATACCAGCCGTATTGTTGGATGTACCGGTAACGCTGGCCGTGTTGGCCGCGTAGGAAACTTTTCCGGAGTTGCCATTGTAACCCGCAACACCACCGACGTAGTTGGAACCGGTAACGGTCGAAGTATTGATCACGTACTGGATCGTACCGCCGTTGTTGTAACCAACGATACCGCCAACGTAATCGCTGCCGCTGACCGAACCATTGGAGGAAGCCAAAGTTACATTGCTGTGGCTGATCGAGCCAGTGATGTCTCCACCGTCGTTGTAACCAACGATGCCACCAACGTAATCGGTTCCGAATACGGTTCCGTTAACATAAGCGCCAGTGACGTTGGAGTTATTGAAACCGGCAATACCACCGACGTTGTTGTTACCCGTTACGCTGCCGCTGAAGGAAACGGCGCTGATGGAGCGATTGTTATTCCCAACCAGACCGCCGACATTGTCATTTCCGCTGACGGTTGCCGTCACGGAGACACCCTCAAGATTGCCGCTGTTCTGGTAGCCGATCAAACCGCCGACATTGTCGTGGCCGCTGACCGATCCATTGAAGGAAACCAAAGCCACTGTACCGTCATTGTAACCAACCAGACCACCGACGTTGTCGTAACCGTTGACAGATCCATTGAAGGAAGAACCTAACGTGATGGAGCCATCGTTATAGCCGACCAGACCGCCCACGTAATTACCGCTGGCGGTTACCGTGCCCGTAGCATCCGCATTTACGAGATTGCCGTTGGAGTTGTAACCGATCAAGCCGCCGACGTAGTTGACACCACTGACAGCAACCGTAGCGGAGTTGCTCAGGATCAAAGTAAGGAGCGATCCAGAGAACGAACCAGTCAGGCCACCCACGTAGTCGGCTCCCGAAACGGTCGCGTTGATCGTATTGCTGACCAGGGGGGAACCCTTCGCACGACCAACGAGGCCACCAACGTAATCCGTGCCGGAAACTGTCGCATTGACCGCATTGCCGATCAGGGAGGCGTTCGTCGCGCTACCCACGATGCCGCCAACGTAATTAGCGCCAGAGACTGTTCCGGTAAAGGTGCTGTCGGTGATTGCCAAACCGTCGAAAGTGCCGCCGCTGGCAATACCCGCGATACCGCCGACATAGTCGCCAGTGCCGGAGACCAAACCGCTGACGGAGTTATTGGAGAGCGTTCCACCGGTGTAGGAACCGGCTACGCCGCCAACCTTCGACGAACCCGTCACCGTAACAACCGCCTTGTTGCCGGAAACTGTCCCGGAATTGAGAGAACCGACCACACCGCCAACCGTCGAGTCGCCGATCACAGTGACCGAAGAAAGCGTGTTGTTGCGGATCGTGCCGTTGGAACTATTGACGCCAGCGATGCCGCCAACATAGTTCAGACCAGCAACGGTAACGCCCGCGCCCACCGTGCTATTGCTGATGGTGCTGCGGTAATTACCGCCGGCGATACCGCCGACGTAGTTAGAGGTAGTGGCCACCACGTTACCCGAGTTGGTGCTGCGGGAGATCGCACCGCTATTGGTATTCAAACCGGCGATGCCGCCGACATAATTCGCCCCGTCAGCCACAGTCACATTGCCGGTATTGGAGCTGTTCGTGATCGTGCCGCCGTTATTGCGACCAACCAGACCGCCGATATTCGACGACGTGCCGGAAACCTGCACCGTGCCGTTGTTGACGAGCGATTTGATCGTGCCCGTATTGACGCCGACCAGACCACCAATGTCCTGGACATTGTGACCAATGACCTGGGAATCAGACGTGGTGTAGTTGCCCGAAAGCGTTCCGGAATTGGCGCCGGCCAAGCCACCGATGTAGCTCGAATTGGTCGCCGAAACCGTGCCGCTCTGGGTGTTATTGCTCAGATTCGAGGAAGAGCTCGATACACCGACCAGGCCACCCACATAGGTCACGCCCACGGCATTGATGGTACCGGTGTTGATGCTGCTGGAGACCGTGCCCTTGTTCGCGCCTACCAATCCGCCCAAGGCGTAGGATGTCGCCTTCACTGTACCGGAATTGGTGGAACCCGTAATGACGCTGGAACCGGTGTTCACACCGGCAATACCACCGACGTAGGAGACACCACTGACCGAAGCCGTGGAGCTATTCACGCTGCCGCTGATCGTGCTGGATTCGTTCCAACCGACCAAGCCGCCCGCATAGCTGCCAGTTGCTGTCACAGCACCGTTGTTGGTGCTGGTGGCAATCAGGGAGGAAATCAATTTACCGACGATACCGCCCACGTAGGTGGTGCCGGAGACTGTACCGTTGTTGACCACGGAGCTAAACGTGCTCGGATCAGCCCATCCGGCGATGCCGCCGACATAAGTGCCACCGGTCACGCTACCGCCGAAGGCGCTGTTCTGCACCGTGCTGTTGGTCACCGCGCCAACCAGACCGCCGACATAGGAAGAACTGCCCGTGCCGGTCACTGTCGCAGAGGAGGAGCTGCTATCAATCAATCCACCTACTTGTGCACCGATCAGGCCGCCCACATAAGTTGTACCAGTAATCGAAGACAGCGAGCTAACTGTCGCGCCGCTGAGAGTGGAAGTATTGTAACCCGCAACGCCACCGACGTAATTAACTCCAGTCACTGAGGCAGAATTGTAGCCGCTCAGAATCCCGGTATTGTAACCGACCAGGCCGCCTGCATAACTGCCGGTCGCACTGACCGCGCCGGAATTGGTGCTGCCGCCATACACGCCGGATGCCGTCACGGTTCCGGCATTATAGCCAGCCAGACCGCCGACATAATTGACACCGGAAAGAGTGCCGCTGTTGATGCTGCCGCTAATGGTTCCGGCATTGGCACCGACCAAGCCGCCCACGGTGCTGGAAGACGTACCACCAACCACGCCCGAGTTACTGCTGCCGAGCAACCAACCGAAATTAGAGCCGATTAAACCACCCAAATACGACAAGCCGCTCACGGTGGCTGTACTGCCGCTATCCTTGACCGTGCCGCTGTTAGTGCCGACCAACCCGCCAACATAGGAGCTACCACCGACGGAGCCTGTCAGTTGAACACCGCTGATCGTGCCAGTATTCTCACCAGCCACGGCGCCCACATACGTACCACCAGCGACCGATGCGCCCGACAAAGTCAGGGATTTGACCGTACCGGCATTATTACCAAACAAACCGACATAGGAACTCGTCGAACGGGCAATAGTCAGATTGCTAACGGTCTTGCCGTTGCCGTTCAAGGTTCCGGTATAGGCATTGGACTCGTTACCAATCGGAACGAAGCCCTGGCCTGCCCACCAATACTGCGTAACGGTGCCGTCGATGTCGTTGCTGAGAATGTAGGAATTGCTCAGTGCGAGAGTCGCCGCGCCCTGAAGTCCAAAAATATCGACGAGTTTGTACGGACTGCCAACCGTGCCGCTACCACCATCGACGCGCAGGAATGTCGCGCCATCATAGATGCGGAAGTCGTTGCTGACCGTGAAGGTCGCCAACGTCGACGAGATCGACGACGAAACCAATGACGAATTCTGAATCCAGTTACCATGCGTCAGGGTGAAATTCCTGGCACTGACATTGCCCAGAACCCCTTGCTCCACATCAAAGCCCAGGATGTTGCTAATGCCCGTAATTTTACCCGAAGCGCTCAAGGCCAATGTGCCGTTAGCGACATTGAGATTACTATTGATATAGATTGCACCGCCGGATTGCAGGGTCGTATTACCCGCCAACACATTGATATCATCCTGATTGAGAGTAATGTCGAGAAGGCTCGTTCCACCTAGCGTGATGGCTCCGCCCGCGCTAGCCGTTAAATTGCCATTGGTCACCGTAATGGGAGTCGAAAGAGAAATCGCTCCACCCGCCGTCAGGGAAACGTCACCATAAGCGGTCAGGCTCCCCTGCGCCACGCCAAATGCGTTCAGTCCATCAATCGATATATTTCCACCGGCGTTGGCCGTAAACTTGCCATGCATGCTCGTCAAAACCGGCTGAAATGCGAGGAGATAGGTAGTCGTAATATCACTGCCCGCCGTCAGACTGATGTCGTTATAAGCCGTCAGATTATTGGTAAGGGTGATTGAATTACTGACCGCTGTAAGGTTGATGCCATCGTTGAGACTGTTCACAGCACTGGAAACGAAAATCGACTTGGCCGCCGTCGCCGTGATCGCGCCCGTCGCCGTAGTCGTTCCGCTAAAAGTGATATTGGAGCCCGACTTCGCCGTCAGGGTACTTCCAACAGTCGTTTTCCCACTAAAAGCAATCGAGCTGCCCGAAGTTGCCGTCAAGCTACCCGAAATCGTCGAATCGCCATTAAAAGCAATGGCTCCACCCGCCGACGCCGTCAAATTCCCGTTCGTACTAGTCACCGTCGAATTCAGAGTGATTGCGCTGCCCGAAGTCAATGTGATGTCACCCTTGGTACGTACCGTGCCATTGAGCGAAATCGTCTTGGTCGCCTTGGCCGAAAGACCGCCATTCGTGCTGGTCAATATCGGAGTATAGGTAATAAGCGTACCCTGTGTCGTGATCTGACCACTGGACGTCAAAACGATGCCCCCATATGCTGTAAGATTATTGGCCAGCAAAATATCGCCTCCAGATGTAATGCCGATAGTGCTGTATTTGCTGGTGATCGAATTGTAGACACTCACGTCACCGCCAGCATTGATGGCTATACTACCAGTTGCCGTGGAAAGCGCGCTGGTGATCGAGATCGAACCAGTACTCGTGTTCAACACGAGCGATCCACTACCATTAGCGGTAATACCC
>DBTH01000340.1:0-791 GCA_002306945.1 Methylacidiphilaceae bacterium UBA1321
CTTCTACGAACAGATGATCCTCGGTGAAATCCTCGCGCAGAAGATCGAATCGACCGGCAAATACCGCGTCGAACGCCAGTTCAACCTTGGCAGCACCGCCCTCATTCACGGAGCCCTGATTAGCGGCGAGATCGATCTCTATGTCGAATATTCCGGCACCGCCGAATTGAATATCCTCAAGCTCCCCTCTCCTCTCCTGCTGGATCCTGTTCACAGCGAACTCGCCCGCCTTTACCGTGAGAAGTTCAATCTCCTCTGGCTCGATTCGCTCGGTTTCAGCAACTCCTACGCCGTAGTCATTCCGGGTAAAAATGGACTCACCCTCTTCGACTCACTTTCATCGTTTGCCCCGGTCGCATCAACTTTCACCGCTGGACTCAATGCCGAGTTCATCGACCGCCCCGACGGTTACGCCGCATTGCAAAAGATATATCGTCTGAAATTCCGCGATGTCAAAACCCTCGATGCCGGACTCATGTACCCGGCGCTTGATTCCGGTTCGGTCGGGGCGATTGTTGTTTTCTCCACCGACGGCCAACTCGCCAATACGGCCCGCTATCGCGTTCTCGCCGACGACCGCAATGCATTCCCGCGCTATGACGCCGCGCCTGTCCTGCGCCAGTCGGTTGCCGAAAAACATCCCGACCTGGTCTTTCTCCTCGACACTCTCGCCGGGCAAATCTCCGAGACGCAAATGCGCAAGCTCAACCATCGAGTCGAATCGGGTGAGTGCGAACCCGCCGAGGCCGCCCGCGAATTTCTCGATAAGACAAAAGGCTTTTAGACGGAAT
>DBTH01000340.1:1033-10113 GCA_002306945.1 Methylacidiphilaceae bacterium UBA1321
AGACAAAAGGCTTTTAGACGGAATTTACAAAATTAGGGAAAGACAGAAAGGCTTATCAGGAACTCAGGAAATCGTGAATGGAATTTCAGAAGCTGATACCTGGAACTGAATACTGGTCTTGATTCCATCTAAAAGCCTTTTGCCTTTTTCGTTTATACTTTCGTCTATTTCGTCTACAAAGCCTTTCAATGATCGACCTCGAATCGCTCGCCGCCCTTTACTCCGCGCACAAGGAAGACGCCGCCGCGCAGGTTGCGGAATTCTCCCTGGACGGGAAGGAATTCAAATTCAATTCCGAGAAGTACCTCATGGGCGTCATCAACCTCTCCGGAGATTCCTGGTATCGGGAAAGCGTCAGCCTCAGCGCCGATGCCGCCATTCGCCGGGGTCGCGTGCTTCACGAATCGGGCGCCGCCATCATCGACATCGGAGCCGAGTCCTCCCTCGCCCACGCCGCGCGGGTCGATGACATTCACCAGCGCAGCGCCTTGCTGCCGATTGTCACAGAACTTTCCCGCGCCGGAATCATCGTCTCGGTCGAAACTTATCATCCCTCCGTCAACACCGCTTGCCTCAAGGCCGGAGCCAAGGTGCTCAATCTGACCGGAAGCGTTCATGGCCCCGACTTTTTCCGCGAGGTGGCCGACCACGATGCGGGTGTCATCATCTGCTTTGTGCAGGGTGAAAATGTCCGTGAAGTTGGCGATCTGGAACTCGGTGCCGACCCGGCCGAATTTCTCTACTCCTATTTTGCCCGCAAGATTGACGAAGCAGTGCGTTGCGGTGTGAAAAAAATCTGGATTGATCCCGGTCTCGGTTTTTACTACCGCAATCTTCAGGACAGTTCGACCCGCATCCGGCATCAGATCAACGTCTTCCTCAACACCTTCCGCCTGCGCAAACTCGGCTGGCCCATCTGCCACGCATTACCGCACGCCTTCGAATGTTTCGAAGATGAAGTGCGCAGCGCCGAACCGTTCTTCGCGATGCTCGCCATCCTCGGCAAAACCGATCTCCTGCGCACTCACGAAGTCCCCAAGGTCCGCGCCGTCCTCAGTGCGATGAAAATCGCTTAAAGACAAGTTCCAGGTAGGTTTCAGTTTCTGCTACCGAGCATCTGGAACTTGGCGCCTCGTACTTTTCAGGCTTCGATGACTTCCTCTTCGACCCGCTTCATCTTCATTTCTTCGAGCGGACGGAAGCGTTCCGAATTGAAACCGCGTTCCGGGAACGGAGGCGTCTTGGAGCGGGGATTGTTGAGTCCGATCAGATAGATGCAGACTTCGCCCGCTTCACCCTTCCAGTTCACGCCTAGAACCACGTCTCGAATGACGTAGACTTGTCCCTTCTTCGGCAGACTCTTGTAAAAAAGAGTCACCGCCTTCGGGAAATTATCATCAATGCAAACTACTTTCTGTCCCACTTCCATATAACAACGATTCCTTTCGTTAATCGGCCTATTTGACCCGTTCCTTAACATCGGATTGGACTTCGTCCCACCACTTGTTGAGGTATTCCTTGCGCTCGGCCTTGACGGCAGCGAGATCGCCTTTGACCTCGGCTTGCGTCAGGAAATAGAATTTGATCTTTGGTTCCGTGCCCGATCCGCGAACAACCATGCGGCTGCCGTTGGCCAGATGGAACAGGAGCATCGTTTCCTTCGGGATTTCCTTCCCGTCGATGTCCTTGAAATCCTGAAGACCGAAGTCGTCGACTTGGGTCACCGCACTGCCATTCATCTGCTTGGGAGAATTTTCCCGGTAAGACTTGAGCAACTTCTGAATCTGGGCGGCACCGGCGGCGCCTTCAAAAGTCAGCGTGCCGAGTTTTTCGGTGAAATACCCGAACCTGCGGTAGACGCCGTCGAGATAATCGATAATCGTCTGGCCGTTGGCCTTGGCATAAGCCGCCACTTCGGAGAACATGAGAACCGCCGCGTTGGCGTCCTTGTCGCGAACGTAGTCGCCGCCCGAATAGCCGTAGCTTTCCTCTCCGCCGAAGACGAAGAAAGTCCCCTGCGTGAGTTGGGCCTTACGGCGGACTTCAACGGGCTGGTCGTCGTAATTGGCCAGGCCGGAAGTTTTCTCGTACTCAAGAAGCTTTTCGCCGATGTACTTGAATCCGGTCAGCGTATTGACGCACTTGATGCCGAAATGATCGGCGATGTTCTTCTGGAGATCGGTCGTGACGAAGGTCTTGATGAGCGTGGCGTGCTTCTTGTTCGAATCGTTGAGCAGGCCCTTGGCAAAGAACTGTTCCGTGCGGTAGGCCGCCATGATGGAACCGATCATGTTGCCAGTGATGATCTCGTATTCGCCCTTCGCATTGCGCGCGACAACACCCATGCGGTCAGCATCGGGATCGGTCGCAAGAACGATGTCGGCACCTTCCGCCTTGGCCTGATCGACGCCGAGTTGGAGCGCTTCAGCGTTTTCGGGATTGGGCGACTTGACGGTCGGGAACCGTCCGTCGGCCTGATCCTGTTTGGCGACAACGCTGAAATCGAATCCCCAATCCTTGAGCAGGCTGGGAATGATTCGGCGACCGGTGCCGTGAACGGGAGTGTAGACGATCTTCAACTTGCCCTTGGCCGCTTCGATATTCTTCGGCTCAATCACGAGCGAGCTGACCGCATCGGCGTAGGCCTTGTCGGCCTTCGCATCAAGAATATGGATCGGGCCGGGCGTTCCGGTGTAGGGCGGAAGTGGATGTTCATCGAGAGCGTTGACCTCGGCAATGACGCCTGTCGCATGCGGTTCGACCAATTGACCGCCGTCGGCGAAATACGCCTTGTAACCGTTGTCATGGGACGGATTGTGGCTGGCGGTAATCATCACGCCGACATGCGCCTTGAGCCAGCGAACGGAGAAGGAAAGTTGCGGAGTCGAGCGATCTTCAGGGAAAAGGTAGACTTCAATGCCCATATCCGACCAAGTCTTGGCGACGAGTTCGGCAAAGAATCGGGAGAAGTGGCGCGTATCGTGCGAAACCACGCCCTTGATGTGTTGGCCCTTGAAATACTTCAGCAAATACTGCCCGGTACCCTGCGCGGCACGGCGGACGTTCATTGCGTTGAAAACGTTCGAGCCGATAGCGGCAAATTCGGGACGGCCGAGTTCCTGCGGCGTGCCCAGTTCGGCCTTGGTCACCTTGCGGCCAATCGTGCGACCGCGGATACCGCCCGTGCCAAAGGCGAGTTTCTTGTAGAAACGGTCGTTCAACTCGGTCCATTCGCCGCCGGCGAGGAGTTCCTCAATGCTCTTACGGCCCCACTCGGGCGTATCAGATGATTCGTAAACACGGGTGATGTTCTCAATGGTGGAAGGGAGGAGTTGTTTGACAGCCGGCTCCTCGGCAAGCAATTCGCGCAGGGACTTCATAGTTATTTTTTAGTTTTAGACAAAATTTCCAAATTTCACGAAGAATTTTTCAAAAAATCCGCTTTCTCATCGTTGGAACAACAACTTCAAGCGGTTCCAGTGGGTCGGCGGAAAATGAACGGCTTGTCCTTTCCCGGAAGCGGAGGCAGGCCCAGGACTTCGTTGAACGTGCGGAAATGTTCCTTGGCGACCGAGCGCAACCCCGCCGCGCCGAGTTCGGCTCCCAACTTCGTCGCCACGGCCTTGACCTGGGCCGAAGCGCCTTTGGGCAAAGTTGTTTTGACGCCTTCGCCGAGTTTTTGCAGCCGGATGAGGAATTCCGCTCGTGCCAGGATCGACGCCGCCGCCACCGCAATATCGCTTTCCGCCTTGGTTCGCTGTTGCAGGACGATCTTCTGTCCCCGCTCCTTCAAGGCACGTTGAATGAGTGCCGGGTTGGCGAACTGATCCGACAGCGCGCGCGGACAGTCGGGCACGATGCCGAGCAAATTCTCGATAACGGTCGCGTGACCCCAGGCCAGCAGACGGTTCAAATTCTTGAACTTCCCGTAAAGCTCGTTGTACTTCGCCGGATTGATCGCGATGACATTCCAGCGCCCGGCGAGAACCTTCTTGATCTCTTCGGCAAGATCAAGCGCCTTCTTGTCGCTGGTGATCTGCTTGCTGTCCTTGACGCCCATCGCCGCGAGGGTCTTGGTCAATTCGCGATCCGTATAGGCTCCAGCAATGACTAGCGGCCCGAAGAAATCACCCTTGCCGCTTTCGTCGATTCCCACGTGAGGCTCGAACATTTCCGGGTTGAGCACTTCATCGTAGCCGAGCTTCGCTTCGCCGAGAACGAGCGGCTCCAGAGTGAACTCGATAAACTCCTTCGCACCCTTGCCTTGAAGGAGGAGTTTACCAGACTGATAGGCATTGACCGTCAACTTGAGCTTTTGCGCGCCGAAATGGGCGTAAGGCACTTCGCGGAATTCAAAGCCCTGCTCCTCCAACACCTTCTTCAAGGTAGCAATCTGTTCGTCTGTCACCTTGTAGGTGTAGGAACTTGGTTCACTCATAATGATTTCTTGTCGCAATTACCCAAAGTTGAATTACCTTTTTCCGATGGTTCGCCCCAAGGTTACGGACACATCCGCCGCCAAATCAAGCCATCCCGCGCTTGAACGTCCGGTTTTGCACGCCTTCCGCGTTCGCCTCGCCGATTGGTACAACCGGAACAAGCGCGATCTCCCCTGGCGTCACACTCGCGATCCCTACTCCATCACCGTTTCCGAATTCATGCTCCAGCAAACACAGGTCTCCACCGTCCTGCCCTACTACGATCGCTGGCTCGACCAATTTCCGAAATGGAAGACACTCGCCTCCGCGCCCACCGAGAAAGTCCTTAAAGCGTGGGAAGGTCTCGGCTATTACCAACGCGCCCGCAATCTCCAAAAGCTCGCCCAGGCGGTCGCCGCTTCGCCCGGAGGCGAACTCCCCGCTTCGATCGAAGGCTTGCAGCAACTCCCCGGCATCGGCCCTTACACCGCGCGCGCCATCGGCAGTTTCGCGTTCGGACTGAAAACCGGTGTCCTCGACGGCAACGTCATCCGCATCCTCACCCGCGTGTTCGCCATCCGCGAGAATGTCACTGACCGCAACGTTCTCTCCCAGCTCTGGTCGCTCACGGAATCGCTCGCCCCGGACAACGACTCGGACACGTACAACCAGTCGATCATGGAACTCGGCGCTCTGGTCTGTCTGCCGCGCAAACCCGCCTGTCTCCTCTGCCCGATTCAATCCGTCTGCAAAGGCAAATCCGAACCCGATCAATTCCCCGTCAAGGAACGCGCGGCAACCAAAGCGGTCGTCGAACGAATCGCCGTCATCCGCGATGGCAACCGTTGGTGGTGCGAGCAATCGGCTGCCAATCGCCGCCTCTCCGAATTCTGGCGCTTCCCCGATTTCGATTCCGCAACGATGACCGAGGAAAGCGAGCTGACCCGCTTCAAATACACGATCACCAATCATCGCATAGACCTCACCGCCGTTCACGCCCGCTGGAAGAAATCCCCTTCGGTCAAAACAGCAGGTCGTTGGTTAACCCGGCACGAAATCGAATCGCTCCCCTTCTCTTCCGCTCATCGCAAAATCTCCAGACAGTTAAAAGGCGATCGATAAAAAGGCAAAAGGCTTTTTAGACGGAATTAACGAAATTTAAGGAATTATAAAAGCATGGAATAGAAGCCTGAGAATATCGGCAAACAACCCCATCTTTTCGCTTTTCTATTCTTGATTTCCTGAGTTCCTGATAAGCCTTTTCCGTCTTTCCCTAATTTCGTAAATTCCGTTAATTCCGCCTAAAACCCTTTCCCCCACGCCGCCGCAACGAGAGCGATGCAAATAGCCGCAAGTTCGCCTGTCATGCCGAGCGTATCGCCGGTGTAACCGCCGATCTTGCGAGAACACCACCACGCGAAAAGCAACGTCACCGTCAGAACCACTCCGCTCATCGCCACGCCGAGCCAGCCGACAGAAAACCACGCCACAGCGCCGTAAAGAATCGCGCCTGCAATCAACGGAACAATCGAGTTATTCCGGCTGAACGCGGCCATTCCCGAACCCGTCCGCGCATAGGGCAGGAGCGTCATCACCACCAGCAACGCGACCTCACCGCCGAGTCCCATTAACACCAGCGTCGGCGCGCGCAACGCTTGCGGAACTGACGCCAGCGCGGAGACCTTGAGCAAGATAACGCAGACCAGAGCGATCCCGCCCATCGCACCGATGCGGCTGTCACGCATGATTTCGAGAATGCGTTCCTTTGGCCGCGCACTGAGAAAACCGTCGGCGGTATCGGCCACGCCATCCATGTGCAGGCAACCGGTGATTCCCATCATCGCCATGACGACCAGTACACTCACCGGCAGCGGCGGCAGAACCAGACCCAACGCCCAGTCAAGCGCTGCCATCAACGCACCGATCAGCATCCCGATCAGCGGGAAGTAAATCACACTCCGCGCCAATTCCTTCTCGTCGCAATAATACCGCGCAGGCACGGGAATGACCGTGAGAAACTGGATGGCGGCGAGAAACGTTTTCATAGGCAGAACAGAAATGTTTTTAGACGGAATTAACGGAATTTAATGAACTATAAAAGCATGGAATAGAAGCCTGAGAATATCGGCAAACAGCTCCATCTTTTCGCTTTTCCATTCTTGATTTGCCAAGTTTCTGATAAGCCTTTTCCGCGTTTCCCTAATTTTGTAAATTCCGTTAATTCCGTCTAAAAAGCCTTTTGCCTTACCCGGTGACTTTGGCTTCTTCGAAGGTGGCCATCTTTGTCAGGATCGCCACAGCAGCATCGATGATCGGCATGGCCAGCGCTGCGCCGGTTCCTTCGCCGAGACGCATATTCAAATCGAGCAACGGCACTTTGCCGAGTTTTTCGAGAGCAGCCTTCTGGCCCGGTTCGACGCTCTTGTGCGCCGCGATCATGTAATCGACCGATTGAGTGCAAAGACCGTGTGCGATCAACGCGCCTGCGGTTGAAATCACCCCGTCGACCAACACCGGCTTGCGTTTCGATGCCGCGCCGAGAATCACACCGGCGATGCCGCCGATTTCAAAACCACCGACCTTGGCCAACACGTCGAGAGCGTCCTTGGGATTGGGTTTATTGACGTTCAAGGCCTGCTGGATGACGACCAATTTGCGAACGAGCTGATTGTATTCGATGCCGGTGCCACGTCCAGTTGCAGCATCCACATCGCAACCGGTCATCGCCGCAATGATGGCACTCGATGGCGTTGTATTGCCGATGCCCATGTCGCCTGTCGCAAAAACGTCGGTGATTTCGGAAAGCTTATGGGCGAGTTCAATTCCCGCCTCAATGCTGCGGATTGCCTCGTCCCGTGTCATGGCCGGGCCTTTGGCGATGTTCTTCGTACCGCGCCCGATGGAACGGGAGATTATCTCGCCTTTTTTCACGAGGGATGAAATATCTCCCTTAACGCCCATGTCGACGATGACTACCTTCGCTCCGGCTTGCCTGGCGAGCACATTGATTCCAGCTCCGCCCGCGACAAAGTTGTGAATCATCTGCACGGTGACTTCCTGCGGATACTTGCTGACACCTTCCTCGACCACGCCGTGATCTCCAGCCATGGTAACGACTGTCTTGCGCTTGACGGGCGGCTTGATCGAACCGGTTATTCCGGACAGATCTTCGGCGAGGTCAAGGAGTCGACCCAATGCCCATGTTGGCATCGTGAGCCGTTCCATGCGCGCGTGCGCAGCGGCGCGGGATGCGGAATCGGCAGGCGTGATTTTTTGCAGGGTTTTATCGATTAGATTCATTGAGGAGTCCATTGTTGGGATTGAGCGGGAGAAAGGAGATTGAGACCGGTCAGCACGCCGCCGGAATCGAAGAGATCAAGCGAGACAAGACCGGCGTGTTGAACATCAAAGAGGAGATAGCGGTCGGGCGAAAGTCCGAGGTAATGACAGATCAGGGTGCGGATGATTCCGCCGTGCGTGACCACGAGAATCGTCTCTTCAGGACATTTCTCGATCCGTCCCATTGCCCGCAACACACGCGCCTGAAAGTCCGCGTAGGATTCACCTTCGGGAAATGTGAAATCGTTTTTCAACTCCGCCCATTTGGCAACGTCCGCCGGATCATTCTTCTCGATCTCGGCAAAACTCTTGCCCTCCCAGCGGCCGAAATTGACCTCCTGCAAGTCCGGTTCCAGTTCGACGCGGGACATCCATTCTTCGCCAAGAGCGAGCCGGGCCGTCTCGACGCAACGCCGCAACGGACTGCAAAAGAATCGTTCCGGCTGGTACGATTGGATCAGGGGCAACGCCCGGGCGGATTGTTGGCGGCCGTGTTCATCAAGCGGAATGTCGGTGCGGCCCATGTACCCTTCCCCCTTGCGCACGCCGGTGCTGCCGTGGCGGAGAAACAGCAATGTCTTTTTCACGGATGATAAGCCCCAGAAAATCGGATAGGCACAAAACTGAAATCAGAACAGTTCCTCTTGCGATTTGCGGGGTTGTAGACCGAGCTTGTCGTAGGCGCGGCGGGCAGCCACACGGCCCTGGGGCGTGCGTTTGATGAAGCCCTCAAGGATGAGGTAGGGTTCGTGAACTTCCTCCAGCGTACCGGCTTCTTCGCCAACCGACACGGCCAGCGAACTGAGCCCGACCGGGCCGCCGTCGAATTTATGAATAAGCGCTTCGAGTAGCCGCTTGTCCATTTCATCGAGACCGTCCTGATCGATTTCGAGCATCTGCAACGCGGCATCCGCCGTCTCGCGTTCGACCTTTTGACCCTTCGTGCGTACCGTGGCGAAATCGCGCGTCCAGCGCAGCAGATTGTTCGCAATGCGCGGCGTGCCGCGCGAACGACGGGCGATTTCGAGCGCTGCGGTTTCGTCGAGATCGACGTTGAGGATGCGCGCGGAACGCTGGACGATGGAGCGTAAATCCTCGGCGTGATAATAGTCCAGCCGGTTGAGCATGCCGAATCGCGAACGCAGCGGGGCGCTGATCATGCCCGCGCGGGTCGTCGCGCCGATGAGCGTGAACTTGGGCAGGTTCAGGCGGACGCTGCGGGCATTCGGTCCCTGATCGATGATGATGTCGAGGCGGAAATCTTCCATCGCGGGATAAAGGTACTCTTCGATGTTCTTGTTGAGGCGGTGGATTTCGTCGATG
>DBTH01000253.1 GCA_002306945.1 Methylacidiphilaceae bacterium UBA1321
TGTCACACCGATCCTTCGACAAGCTCAGTATGACGCGGAGTGAAGGTAATGTTTTCAGATAAGTGTGACCTCGCTCAAGAACTCCTCGATACCCTTAAAGATTGCCACCCCAGCCCGTTGTCCTGATCTTGTCGAAGGATCGGTTCAACTGCCCATCATCTGTTTCAATCGCTCCCGGAATTGCCAAACCTCTGGAGCCTTACGGCAGAGCCGGTTGATTACCTTTTGGATTTATACTTCCTGAGTTCCTGATAAATCCTCCCTCTCAGGCTTCCCCGCATTCCTCGCGGATATTTTCCAGTTCTTCCCAGCGGGCGTAACCCTGCTGGATGTTTTTCTGGATCGTAGCGAGTTCTTCCTTGAGCACGGCCACCTGTTCGGGTGAATTCTGATAAAGTGAGGGATCCCAGAGCTTGGCCGAAACCGCTGTTTGCTCCGCTTCAAGTTTCTCGATTTTGGCGGGCATTTCCTCCAGTTCGCGGCGCTCGCGATTGAGGAATTTCCGGGGACGGTTGTTCTTGCCCTTGTTTTTTTCGGCAGGGCTGGATGGCGCTTGCGGCTGGCGTACTGGCGCGGACGCTTCAATCACCGGACGGAGGCTGTCGCGTTGACGCACCCAATCCTCGTAACCACCGACGTATTCGAGCACGCGCCCTTCGCCTTCAAAGACGAGCGTGCTGGTCACGACTTCATCGAGGAAGGCGCGGTCATGGGAAACGAGCAGGAGCGTGCCGGAATATTCGACGAGCAAATCTTCCAGCAGTTCGAGCGTCTCCGCGTCGAGGTCGTTGGTCGGCTCATCGAGGACGAGCACATTGGCTGGTTGGAGAAAAAGCCGGGCGAGAAGCAGCCGGTTGCGTTCACCGCCCGAGAGCATCTTCGCCTGCATGCGGATGCGATCCGGCGCGAAAAGAAAATCCTGCAAATAGCTGTGAATATGCCGTGCGCGGCCCTGGAAGTTGACCGTCTCAGCATCGCCCGCTACGTTTTGAGCAACGGTCTTTTCGTCGTTGATCTGATCGCGCAATTGGTCGAGGTAAACGACATCGAGATTAGTGCCGAGCTTGACGGTGCCTTTCTCCGGCTCCAGTTTTCCGAGCAGCAGCTTGAGCAGTGTCGTCTTACCGCTGCCGTTGGGGCCGATGATGCCGACCTTATCGCCGCGCCAAATCGTCGCCGTGAGGCTGGAAATAATCGGCGCTCCGCCGTAACTGAAAGTGACATCCTTGGCTTCAACGACCTTTTGGCCGGAAGTCTTTCCCTCCTGCAATTCGATACGGGCCGAGCCTTCGCGTTCGCGGCGGCTGCTGCGTTCCATCCGCAACGCCTTGAGGGCGCGGACGCGGCCTTCGTTGCGCGTGCGGCGGGCTTTGATTCCCTGGCGCAACCACGCCTCTTCCAGAGCGAGCTTCTTGTCAAAGAGCGCCCATTGCTTTTCCTCCGCTTCCAACGCAGCGGCCTTGCGGACGAGGAAGGTGTCGTAGTCACAGGCCCAACTGACCAACTTACCGCGGTCAAGCTCAACTATGCGGGTGGCCAGCTTGCGGAGAAACGCCCGGTCGTGCGTGACGAAAAAGAGGGTCTGTTTTTTCTCCAGAAGAAATTGTTCCAGCCAGAGGATCGAATCGAGATCAAGGTGATTAGTCGGCTCGTCCAGCAATAAAACGTCGGGTTGGCCTGCCAACGCCTTGGCCAGCAGCACGCGACGTTTCAATCCACCGGAAAGCGCTTCGAACTTGTCATCACGAGGAAGTTTCATCTCCTCGATGAGACCGTCGATCCGCATATCGCTTTCCCATTCCTCCTCGTGTCGGTCTGGGCGCAATCCCGAGTGAATCACCGATACAACCGTACCGAATACGTCCTGGGGAATCTCCTGTTGCAACCGCGTCATCACCGTTCCGGGCTGGCGGACGACATTACCTTCGTTGGGAACTTCCTCCCCGGTGACAATGCGCATCAGGCAGGTCTTACCCGCGCCGTTGCGGCCCAAGAGACAGACCCGCTCCCCGGCATCGACCTGAAAATCGGCCTCATCGAGCAACGGTAACGCGCTATAGCGCAAAGTAATTTGTTGGAGCTGGAATAACGACATGAATCCTGAATCTCTTTCTAACCTTACATTTTGCCCGCAACCAGTGTCATACGCGGCCAATACCAGACGATTTTTCCGTCCTCCTGGCCAATACGATAGACTTCGCGGATATTCGTTGACGCGCGCGCGACCATTTCCTTGATTTTCTTTCGATTGGCCTCGGGCGTATTGGCCACTTCGAGATACCAGTCGATGTCGGGCATTTTCAACGTCTGGATATTACACTCGATCACGCGCAATCCGGCCTGTTCGCACCACTGTTTCCAATCGTGCGGACGATAAATCTGGATATGGCTCGGGTCACGCCATTTCTCGATTTCATTGAGCCACGCGCCTGCCTCTGGATGATCGTCGAGCATCACCGGATCAATCACCATGAGATGACCGTACATTTTGAGCACGCGGCCCGCCTCGCTGACAAATTTCCGCGGATCGCTGAAATGATGTGGTGCCACACGACACGTCACGAGATCGAACGAAGCGTCCGGGTACGGCAGACTCTCCGCCGGATGCTGCCTGAACGCGATCGTCAACCCGCGATCCTTGGCCAATTCCTTTGCCCGCTCCAACATCGCCTCAGTAATGTCGCTGGCCGTAACGTCGAGTCCAAGACCGGCCATGTACAGCGCGGTATGACCACCTCCGGTCGCCACGTCGAGAGCCTTGCGTCCCGAATGGAGATTGAGCGGCTTGAGGGCCGCCTCCACATCCGAAACGTTGGCGAGAATATGATCCTTGCCGTAATGCTGGCTCTGCTTCGAAAACTGTTCGCGCGAAGCGGCCTGAATGCTGTCGAGCGGCTTGGGAATTTCCCCTGCCTTCAGCTTCGCATACCAGGCGCTCAGATAAACTTCTTCAGTCAGAAGCGAGGTCTGGCCGCTATAAAGGAAATTGCCGATCACTCCGTACAAGGCGTAATCCGCATAGGTCGGCTTGTCGCCCAGCAAAAACGGTGACTTCTCCAGAATCGCTTCAAATGGCGCGATCTTCTTGTGAAACTTCTGCGCCAACGATTCCACATCGCGCTTCCATTGTTCCAGGCAACCCGCGCCGAATTTACGTTCCTTGTGGCGGCGGAAAAGTCCGCGTTCCAGATCGGTCTTGATCCAACCCTCGTAATAAGCGTCACCGACGCGGAACCCGGCGTCCTCGCATTCGTCCTCGATGTAGCGGGTCAATATCTCCTGCAACCCGGTGTTCTCCTTCGGAAAGAGATTCGTCCGGCCGATTTCGTCGATATGGCGGGCCACTTCCAGACCTTCCGCGCCCTGATCCCAAATCACTTCCTGCGAAAGCAAATCCTCAATGACGGGCACCTGATAGCATTGTCCCTTGGTGAGCATGACCACGGGAGACGGTTCACAGATATTGAGATTGACCACCTCGTAGCCGATCCCGGCGTGACGAAGCATCAACTCCACCGGAATGCAGAACGGGCTGTGCGGATATTGATAAAGGCGAATGCGTATATCGGACATATTTCGGCTCCTGTTTTATTGACGCGCGGACTTGAGTCAGCAAACGCGCCACGGCTACGAGTTCAACAACGAACCTGTGTTGCAGTTCCGGCCTCCGTCACCGGTTTCACGACCTGTGCCGCCACAGTCACGGATTCGGCTGAAAAACGATCTTGCCGCCACGGGAACTCTGCTGCGCATGTTCCAGCGCCTGCTTGAATTCGGTCAGCGGATAACGTTTTTCAATCGGCAACCGGAACGCTCCCTTGCGGGCCAGCGCACCGAGTTCCTCCCAGAGGGTCAACACCTGTTCGCGGGAAGCCTTCTTGTACCAGCGGGTCACCCAGAAGCCGCGCAACTGAATATCCTTGAAAATCAACAGACCGGTGCCGAGGCGAATGGGCTGTTTGCTCATACCGCCGTAAGTCACCATGATGCCGCCTTGAGCGAGGGTGAAAGTGAGGCGGAACGCGCTGTCGCCGCCAACGGTATTCAACGCCAGCTTGATCGGAGCGCCGCCGGTGACTTCCTTGAGCTTGTGGCGGAGCGTGTCGTCATCGAGCAAGACATGATCGGCCCCCAACGCCTTGAGTTCGGCAATCAGTTCCTCGCGGCGAACCAGATTGATCGTCTTGAGACCGCGCGCCTTGGCGATTTCAATCACGGAGCGACCGACGCCCGAATTGGCCGCATTCTGGATGACAAAATCACCGGGCTTGAGATCGACAAATTCTGTCAGCATCAACCGGGCCGTGGCGGGATTGACACTCAACACGGCCGCCTGTTCGACGCTCAACCCTTCCGGAAAAGGCAACACCTTATCGGCATCGGCCACAACCTGTTGCCTCCAGGCCCCGAGAGCGGGCGGGGGTTCGACCAACTGGCCGACCTTCAAATCCTTCACGGCAGAACCGATTTCGACGACGACGCCGACCGCTTCGCGACCACCGACAGCGGGCAGCTCCGGCAACTGCGCATACGTGCCTTCGAGCGTATTGATGTCGCTCGGATTGATCGGGGCGAGTTTGATTTCGATGCGAACCTGTTTCTCGCCGACGGCGGGAAGCGTCTGTTCTTCGTTGTAGGCAACTTCCTGCGGTTTTCCGTGCCTGGAATAGGAAACAGTCAATGTCGTGCTCATAGAATAAAAGGGGTTAAAGTTTCAAAATCATAGTTTGGAGCAGAAGTGGTCGAAATCAAGAAGGATGCGGAATATTTCGCCCGTCACATTCACTTTTCTACTCCATCACCCGCACGCTCTTGATGCCGCGGTAAAGGCCGTTGTAGTCGAGACCGTACCCGATCACAAATTCGTCCGCGATGTCGAACCCCACCCATCGGGGCCGCACCGCGCAGGTTCGGCGTTTCCTTTTGCGCAGGAAAACACAAATCTCGACGCGTTTCGCACCCAGGATCAGCAACCGCTTCCGTACTTCGGCCAAAGTCAGCCCCGTATCCAGAACATCGTCGATGAGGACCACTTCGCGCTCGGCGAAATCGCCCTGAATTTCGCTCAAGCCCAGAATCTTGCCCGTCGACGCCTTGCCCGAATAACTCCTTACCGAAGCGCAACGCACTTCGTAGGAGGCAGGCAGCGTGCGCAACAGATCCGCCAGAAAAAACAACGCCCCGTTCATCAAGCCAAGCAACACCGGATTGCGCCCTTTATAATGGCTTCGTATCCTGGCTCCCAGTTCCCGCACGCGACGTTGAATCGCCGATGAGGCTATCAGGGTGCGGCCACGTGGAATCGGGGAAAAAGTTTTCTTTGTGCTCATGAAAGATAATCAGATAGGGAAACGAATCATCCCGTTGAAACGCTCCCGGCGTCAATCCCGCAGTTGAATATTTCAGCAATATCCCGGTTGCCACCAGAGAATCGTACGCGATCCGCAACCTTTCGTCTTGCAGCGTGTTTCTATTTTTGCAAGTAGACCACCGACAGATGCGTGGTATTTTTGAAAACGTATGCCGAACCAGCCGATAAACTCTTCGCCGCTGCTGGATTTTCATCCCGAGCATGTGCGACGGGTACTGTGTGTATTTCCGCGCTACAGCAGTTCCTTCGGCACGTTCAATCACGCCTTTCCGCTGATGGGCGACGTGAAAGCCTTCATGCCGCCGCAGGGCATTCTCCTCATCGCCGCCCTGCTCCCTGGCGAATGGGAAGTGAAGTTCGTCGATGAAAACGTACGACCTGTTTCCCGTCAGGAATTCGACTGGGCCGACGCCGTGTTCACCTCCGGCATGCACATCCAGCGCGACAAAATCCACGACATCTGTCACCGCGCCCACATGGCGGGAAAACTCGTCGCTCTGGGTGGACCCTCCGTTTCCTCCATGCCGGAATATTATCCCGACATCGACATCTTGCATTGCGGCGAAGCCGGCGACAGCACCCGCCAACTCTTCGAATACGTCGACAACACCACGCAACGCCCCGCTCAGCAAATCGTTCTCCATACCACCGAACGCCTCAACCTGGCACTCTTCCCCTCCCCGGCCTACGACCTGATCGACATCTCGCAGTATCTCCTCGGCAGCGTTCAATTCTCCAGCGGCTGCCCTTTCACCTGCGAGTTCTGCGACATTCCCGCGCTCTACGGACGCAATCCCCGACTCAAAACACCGGAGCAGATCATACGCGAGCTCGACCAACTCGCCGACGGCGGAGCCGTCTCGGTCTATTTCGTCGACGACAATTTCATCGGCAACCCCAAGGCCGCGCTGGAACTGCTTCCCCCTCTCATCGAATGGCAGAAGCGGCGCGATTACCAGGTGCGTCTCTCGTGCGAGGCAACGCTCAACATCTCCTCGCACACCGAAATCCTCAAGCTCATGCAGGAGGCGTTTTTCACCAACATCTTTTGTGGAATCGAAACACCCGAAACCGGCGCGCTCAAGGCGATTAAGAAGGGACAGAACCTCCGCACCCCGATTCTTGAAGCCGTCGACACGCTCAACCGTTACGGCATGGAGGTCGCCTCGGGAATCATCATGGGATTCGACACCGACACAGACGAAACGCCTCAGGCGATCATCGATTTCGCCGAACAATCCCATATTCCGATTCTCACCGTCAATATTCTCTACGCCCTGCCGCACACCCCGCTTTACGACCGTTTGGAGAAGACCGGGCGCTTATTGAAATCCACGGAGAACCGCGATTCCAATATCGATTTTTTGATTCCATACGAACAGGTCGAGACGCGCTGGAAGACGGTCATCGCCACCGTCTACGAGCCGCGCAAGCTCTATTCGCGCTACCTCTACAATTGCAAGCATACCTACGTCCATCGCACCGGCCCGCGCCATCCCCTCCGGCAATTGACCGGACGCAACATCAAACGCGGACTCAAAATCCTCGGACGCATCCTCTGGCGCATCGGCTTTCAGACCGACTACCGGAAGGAATTCTGGAAGATGACCTGGTCGCAGTTGAAACACGGCAACATCGAAAACATCTTTCAAGTCGCCATGGTGGCCCATCACCTCGTCACCTACGCCCGCGAATGCGTCGGTGGACGCATGCAAGCCTCCAATTACACCGAACGTTCCCGACGCGAGACCCGTGAGGCTGCCGCCACCTTCAAGTAAAAGACAAAAGGCACTTTAGACGGGAATTAACGGAATAGACGGAATTGGAAAGGCCAGAAGCAATTGAACGCTCTCAAGAAGAGACCGGATGCTCGACTCCATACTGAATATCAGAAGCCTATACTTAGCCGTAACTATT
>DBTH01000079.1:0-212 GCA_002306945.1 Methylacidiphilaceae bacterium UBA1321
GCCATGACCGGTGACGGCACCAACGACGCGCCAGCCCTCGCGCAAGCCGATGTCGGTGTCGCCATGAACACCGGAACGCAGGCCGCCAAGGAAGCCGGAAACATGGTCGATCTGGATTCCAATCCGACCAAGCTCATTGAAGTGGTGGAAATAGGCAAGCAAATGCTCATGACGCGCGGCGCCTTGACGACCTTCAGCATCGCCAACGATGT
>DBTH01000079.1:475-45542 GCA_002306945.1 Methylacidiphilaceae bacterium UBA1321
GTGGCCAAATACTTTGCCATCATCCCCGCCATGCTCATGGCCACATTCCCGGCCATCTCGCCCTTGAATGTCATGGGATTGAAAAGCCCGGACAGCGCGATCCTGAGCGCCGTTATTTTCAACGCCCTGATCATCATCGCCCTGATTCCCCTGGCCTTGCGCGGAGTCAAATTCCGTCCCATGGGAGCCATGCCGTTACTGCGGCGTAACCTCCTCATTTATGGCCTGGGCGGCGTCATCGTCCCGTTCATCGGAATCAAGATCATCGATGTTATTATCACCAACCTCAACCTTATCTGATTATGAATAGCCTCAAACAATTATGGGTTTCCATTGCCGCCACGGTCGTCCTCCTGGTTGTCTGCTGCGGTTTCTACCCGCTGGTCGTCTATGCCGTGTCGCAACTCGCATTCCCCCGACAAGCCAACGGCAGCCTGCTCAACGGCCCCGACGGCAAGCCTCTCGCATCGGCCCTGCTGGGACAAAACTTCAATGGAGAAAAGTACTTCAATCCACGTCCATCAGCCGCCGGAGCCGCTGGCTATGACGCCACCAGTTCTGGCGGAAGTAATCTCGGCCCCACCTCGCAAAAACTGGCCGATGCCGTCAAGCAACGGGTGATCGATTACCGGAAAGCCAATGGATTGAGCGACTCGACTCTAGTCCCGGCCGATGCCGTGACAGCTTCCGGCAGCGGACTCGATCCGCATATCAGCGTCAAAAACGCCCTGCTGCAAACTCCCCGCATTGCACGGATTCGCGGCCTGAACGAGGAAGCCCTGAAGCAACTCGTCAAAGACCACACCCAGAGACCGGACTGGCATGTATTTGGAGATGCGAGCGTCAATATCGTCACATTGAATCTCGCGCTCGATGGCAATATCAAATAGAATGAACCCGCATGGAACCCTCATTGCGTCCCGTATCGCGCGCTGCGCCTGAGGACTTTCTTAACCTTATTCAACGCCAGAACCGGGGTAAACTCAAAGTCTACCTCGGTTCGTCCGCTGGTGTCGGCAAAACCTATGCCATGTTGCGCGAGGGCAACCGCCTGCTCAAAAGCGGAGTCGACGTGGTCATCGGTTACGTCGAGCCGCACGAACGCCCCGAAACCACCGCGCAGATCAAAGCCCTCGAAATCGTCCCTCCCCGTGTCTGGCTTTATCATGGCATGGAAATCCGTGAAATGGATCGGGATGCCGTCCTGAAACGCCATCCCACCGTTGTACTCGTCGATGAACTGGCCCACACGAACGCTCCCGGCAGCCACAACACCAAGCGCTATGAAGATGTACAGGAAATCCTCGAAGCGGGAATCAACGTCATCACGACGATAAATATCCAGCACTTCGAATCACTCTATAACATCGTCGAGTCGGCAACCGGAGTCAAAGTCAAGGAACGCATTCCCGACCCGATCATCGCCCAGGCCGATCAAATCGTGAATATAGATCTTCCCGCCGAAGATCTCATCGAGCGCTTGAAATCCGGAAAAATTTATCCCAGCGAGCGAATCGAACGCGCCATGGAGAATTTCTTCAACCCGTCCAATCTCACCCGCCTGCGCGAAATCACTTTTTCGGAAGTCGCCAATTTTCTGGATCGCGCCCAGCGGCGACAGCTCGCAAAAAACGAAACCCCCAGTTCCCTCTCGCGCGTCATGGTCGCCATCAGCAGCGGAGGCCCCAACCCGGAAGCGCTGCTGCGCAAAACGGCGCGACTCGCCAACCAGTTGAACGCCCAATGGTACGCCGTCTACGTCCGGACAGACAAGGAAGCTCCCGACAAAATCTCCGTGGAACTGCACCGCCGCTTGACCGACACTCTCGAAATTGCTCAGAAAATGGGAGGCACGGTCGTCATTTTGAAAAACGACGACGTGGTCACCGCGCTAACCGGATTTGCCAGGGAATACGGTGTCACCCAGATGGTCATGGGAAAACCGCTTCCCCGACGTGGCCTTCGCCGCTTCATGCCTTCGCTTACCGACCGGCTCAGCTCCTCCGTTCCCGGTATCGATGTCGTCTTGTCGTAAGAGCTGGTTTCTATAGAGAGCCGCAAATTTACGACCCTTAAAATAGGAACGGCTGAAATCAGGTAAAATACAACCTGAAAGCCGGGACTTCGGTTATTTTCACCGCCCCTTTTCCCCACTCGCGGGGCCCGTTTATCCTAATTCATTGATAGTCATTACATATGTGACAGCGCATCGACCCGGCATGCTGTGAGCTAATAGAGATGAAGTCATTCCTTGCCATTACGAAAGGCTCACATGAACATCACCTGCTCGCCTATCAATAAACCGAATGAAATTGTCAAAAGAATGCTCTATCTAGTGCCAGGGCCTTTGCTGCTGGCCGCATTCTTCTGCCCGGTCTGGGCGCTGGCTGTAAACGATTGGTCGTTCCTGTTCCTCGGCGTGCTATGTGGCGCGGCGTCACTCTACATGCGTGAATTGGGAGTCCGGGTCTGGGAATTTGCCCGCCTCGACGATGAGTTCGAAAAATTAGCCTCCTATCCCTGCGGATTCGCATTAAGAGACGAAAACAATATCGATGAAATCCTCTCGCAAGCCGAGGAGCAATCGAATCGTTATTTTTCGGAGGAAGAACTTCTGGCCGATTTCAGCATCTTGAAAACCTCGCGTGACCAACGGAAAAGAGATCCCTGGAGAAATTGAAATTTTGATCCGGCACAACCTCTGCCGTGCCGGAAAATATCTATAGTCCGATTGGATGTCCTATGCGTTTCCGTCCTGTCTCCGACGCAACAGAATGAACATGAAAGCCAGCCCGAAAATCATCAGCGCCAAACTCTCCGGTTCTGGCACAACAGTCACCGTACCGTCCAACGCATTGAAAACCGCCGACTGTCCCGCCGCCAAACCGATGTAACTGATATTGGTAAAAGTGCCGCTGTAACTATCCACGTCGAATATCTTCAGGTTACTGAAGCTCGCATAGCTGCCTCCGCTGAAGTCGAGCAGGAGCGTGCCACCAAACACGACCGATTCCGTTCCACCGCCTGCCGTACCCGTGACCAAATCGTAAGTTCCCAATGTGAGGCTGCCGTTCGTAAATTTAACAATCGAGGCGCCGGATAGTTGAAGCGTGACCGTGTCGAGGGTAATGATCCCGGCGTTGCCTGTCGCCGAGCCAAATGTACCGGCTACGGCCAGAGTCTTTCCCGCCGCTCCCGTGATCGTGCCGTTGCCGCTCAATGTCTGCGAAGCCGCCAGCGTGTACGTACCCGAATTGGCGGTATAGGAGGAAAGATCGAGCGTGCCTCCGTTCAATTTCATATTACCCGATCCCGCCCGGCCTGAACCACTGAGAACCAACCGGCCTCCCGAAAGGGTTGTTGTTCCGGTATACGTATTCACACCGGAAAGAGTGACCGTCCCGATGGTCGTCTTGGCGAGATTGACAGAACCGCTCAAAACGGCAGACACCACACCCGATTGCATATTGTAGTCACTCGTGGTGGTCAGCACTCCGGTCGTGCCGGAAATCGTGCCGCTGGCCAGAGTCACCGACTTGACCGTATCCGTGCGCGTATTCATACTTAACGTGCCGCCGGTCACGGCAATATCGCTCGCGTCGGCGAAAACGTCGTTCGCCCCGCAAATCAACGTACCGCCCTTAACCGTCGTCGTGCCGGTGTACGTGTTGGCTCCGGACAAAACGATGGCTCCTGTCACTCCCGAGAGGGCATCAATGGTCAGCCCGGTCGTAGCGTTGTTGCCGGAAATAACTCCTGCGAACGTGTGGGTTCCGTTATTGCCAATCGTGATGGTTCGGGTCGAACCGCCCAGGCTCATGTTGTTATTAAAGGCGATGGAACCGCTGTCGGAGGAAAGGGAGATCGCGCTGCTGAGAGCGCCCATCTGAAAATCACCGCCAATGGTGATCCCGCCGCTGAATTTGCCGCTCATGTCGCGGACTCCGTTTGAAGTGAGAATACCGCCGTTGATTGCCAGCGATCCCCCCGTTCCCAACGCGTTGACGCTGCGCACCACCACCGCGCCGGCACTCAAGGTGAATCCGCCCGTGTAGGTGCCGCCCGACAGAGCCAGGACACCGTTGCCGCTCTTGACGTAACCTCCCGTTGTTCCACTGCCGAGTCCCTGGGAGACAAAATTCAATGTCGCTCCACCGGCCACATCGATGGAGATCACTCCGCCGTTCAAGTTATAGATGACTCCCGACGAGGCGGCACACGTCATGTCGACCGTGCAAATGATTTGACTGACAGTGATGGTTGTTCCCGAAAAAGTTCCGGCCACGTCAAACTCCCGAGAGTGTCATATGGGAATTGTCGATCATCGCCAGTGCCTTCATCTCATAATAGAAATGCTTCATCCTGTAGAGTTGACCCGGCCTTAAATTCTCCAGGAAGACGGCCTTCTTTTCCTCCGCGTAAAGACGCAGCAGATTGTCCTCCTGCCATTCCACCTTTGCCGGAGTCTTGCCTGCGCTGAATTCGAAAAACATGCGGAAGAATTTTTCATTGCCGGGAATCATCAGGGCAGGATCCATTGAATCCATGGCGACAACGTGGATGTCTTTCCGGGGATACTTGACGTAATCCACGAAACGGAGATCGACATATTCACCGCCCAGGGCAACCAACTCCACCTTGACCACGCTAGCCAGCGGCACCTTGTCCCAATCCCAATCGATGGAGAAATCCTTGAAAAGAACCCGTTCGCTTTTCGTAATCTCAATGAGGTTGTTGTGCCCCTTGAGGAAGACAAAAGTCGAACCGCCGCCGTCGAATTCGAAATCCTTCAAGTGATCGAACCGCACCGGTTCGTCCGAAGTGAAACGATATGTCCCCTTGGGCACAACGAGCTTTGACGCCCCAGTCGCAGCGCAATGGGCCGCGGCATCGCTGAACGCTTTCGTATTGTCGGGGCTGTTCACGCTGGCTCCGAAATCGGCCACCGACACGACCGCTCCGCCGGTGGTGCGCGGCAGGTCGATGGGAAACTCTTCGGCGCCCTTGGGCAAAACCGATGGAAGTTGTGCGGGCGATAGCGGCTTGTCGGCAACCATTTCACTATCCAGTTTCGTCTCCCGAATGGTGAGATCGTCCAACAACGCCACCACCTTGCCGCGTGTCTGGATCTGGAACGCCGCATTCGGAACGCCCTTCGGCACATGGAACCGCAGGAGTATATTCTCCCAACGTCCAATGCAGGCCCCGAAGGTCTGGTCGATATCGTAGACACCTCCTCCTCCGCTGAACGGACGAACCGCGTAGATCACAAACGAGGTATTCTCTTCTTCGCGTTGCACGATCCTGGCACGGGCCTGAATGATGTAATCGGTGTCGGGCTTAAGAACGCCGACCAGCGTTTTCAGACAGGTCATGAGCGAACCGGCGCTTTTGGTCGTATCGATTTTCAGTAGCGCGGCTCCTTCCTTCTCGGGATTTGGAACCACGAAGGCGCAAGCCCTGTTCATGTCATATATTTTCGAACCGGAGGGAGTGAACTCTACCCGGATCGATTGCTGGGTGGTCGCCCCTTTTTCTTCACTATGAACGACCGGTACGCAAAGACATGCAAGTACAAGGATGAACAGATGACGAATCATATATATAAGGAAAGGGTCGGAATCTTTTTGCGCTCCGTGGCAATCACGCGCCGGGAGGTTTTGCATGGCTGTTTTTGTTTCAGATTATTTGCGAAGATTCGTGAGCATGGCCGTGAAATCCGCATCGCTCGTTGCGCTTTTGGAGAGCGAACTCAGACTCCCGTCGACAAAGACGACGTTCTGCACATCACCCAGATGCCGCCAGTCAAAGTAGTTACTGGTTTTGACGTTGCCGGATGTGCAGACACCGCTTGAACCGGTCGGCCCCGCCTCCGCAATCAATATCGTTTCCGATGGCCGGCTGCACTGCCCCAACCTGAAAGAGACAGTCACCGTAGAGCCGGAAACATTCATCAGGTACGTGTTATAGGGTATCGATTTCGAGGCATAGGTTCTTTTGTATTCAGGACAAATGAAGACATCCGAAGGATTGTTTCTATAGAGACCCTGGTCGGGCACTTCCATGAGTTTTTGCAGAACAATCGACCAACCGATTCCGTTCTGTTTATCGGGATCCGGGTTGCCGGCACCGGCGGGTAAATAGCCGTCATGATCGGCGGCATAGGCAAACAGGGCGATACTCAGTTGCCTCATATTGGAGATGCACTTACTCTTGCGGCTGGAACGCACGGCGGTATTGAGAGTCGGCGACAGAACCGCCGCCAGAACCGCGATGAGAATGCCCGTCACGAGCAACTCAACGAGCGCATACCCGGAAAGACGCGCCTTTCCCGCCAAGCTTCGTAGTAATGACTGTCTGGCTTTCATCGAGATCCGGACAATCTTAGTTCACGGCGCGGTGACAATGTAAAACGTCAGGTCGCTCGGAAGGGTTTGGAGATTGACGGTCTTGGTGCTGGCCCCCGGACCCTGGCTGCCACCGAGGAATGTCTTGTTCTTGGAAAAGGCAAACAAGACGCGCTGATCCTTGTTCTCCGCGGGATAGAGATTGATCGCATAAGTCGTTCCTTGAGTAAGCGCCACCGGTTCGCTGAACGCCATATCGAGATAATGTCCGGGCACGATATCGGTAGGCTTTACCGGAAATGTTTCCTGTTTGACCGTTGAAACCACGCCACCGTGAGAGTTGCTCTTGAGGGCATAAATGGCGACCGTCCAATTCTGACTCTCCTGATATTGCAGCGGCGCACTCACAAAAGTCGAGAACGAAGGGGATACCATGAAACCGACCGCCGAGAGTTTCGCATCGGTCGCCCATGTGAAGGATTGATAGACGCTCCGCACATCCGAATCGTTGACCTTGCGCGCCTGCACACCGTCGGCCGCGGAATTGTTAGCACGGAACTCCGCGTTGCCTATATAGACCTTGGACGGCGGCGCATCCAGGGACGAAGCCGTGACCCCACAGATTGCCGGGCCGGCACCCGCGAGAAAAGTCCCGCCACTCACGACCAGCACAGCCAAAACGCGCATCATTTGAGTTTTCATATTCTCTATTTTATCCCTGGTTCTATAATAGATTGTATTCATGCGGAAAAACGGAATTGAGTTGGTTTTTGATCGATAAAAAGACGTTCCTGGTGATCTTCTCCTGACTGCAGAACCCGTTTCACAGCACTGGTATCCTGCAACCGAATATTCCGTAGGAGCGGCATGGGTATAATCTGGGGATTGCACTTGACATTTTCAACAGCCAGGCTACTGAAGCGTTCACATGGCGTCTCCTTCCCAGCCTAATTCCGGTAACCGTCCCACCCTGCGCCTCATTGCCCAGAAGGCGGGCATTTCCCTGACCGCCACCTCGATGGCTTTGCGCAACCACTCTGGAATCTCCCTGGAAACCCGCAAACGCGTGCAGGCGCTGGCGTTGCAGTTGGGTTATCATCCCGACCCGAAGCTTTCGACCCTCATGCAACACTTGCGCATCCACAGTGCCGTCGAATACCGGGAGACCCTCGCGTTCCTGAGCATGTGGCCCAACCACGAAAGTTGGCGGCGCATCTCGCAGCACGATTTTTATCTCGGGGCGCAGGAACAGGCGTCCGAACTGGGTTATCGGGTGGATCTGTTTCACCTCAAGGAACCCGGCATGACCGACAAGCGCATGAGCAAACTCCTCACCGCACGCGGAATCCACGGCCTGCTCATCGGCCCGAGTCTCAAACCCAACGGCAGGCTCGATCTCGACTGGGAACACTTCGCCGCCATCACCTTCGGTTATTCGGTTGCCACCCCGCCCCTGCATCGCGTGACGACCAATTACTACAGCGAAATGCTTTCCACGCTCCACCGCCTCAAAAACGAGGGATGCAAGCGTATCGGGCTCAACCTCAGCATCAGCGACGACAACAAAGTCCAGAATCTGTGGCGCTCCGCCTATCTTCTGTTCAACGGCAACCTCCCTCCGAAAGAACGCATCCCGATCACCACGGTTCCCTCCGGGGAGTCAGCCATCAAACTGCGGCAATCGAAAATTTTCGAGTGGGTACGCCAATTCAAACCTGACGCCATCATCAGCGCCGGATGCGATTTCCCCCAGCTTTACGAACTGGCCTACCGCAAATCGCCGTCCAAAAGCATTCGCTACGTGAACATGAACATTCACCACACCGACAACCGCTCGCGAGGCATCGATCAGGATTCGTGGGCCATTGGCCGGCTGGCATGCAGTCATCTCATTGCCATGCTTCAACGCAACGAAACCGGCCTGCCACAACAACCCCAGATCATCTCGATCGAAGGCAAATGGGTGGAAGACTATGACGCCTGGTTGCGTACCCTTGGCGCACGAACTCCCCCCGCAGCCATCATCGAAAGCATGGCCCGCCTCGGCAAAAAAGCACCCGCGACCCGCTGAGTCGTAACAGACCTGTTGTTGAAAAACGCCCTATCGGCAGCGTCATCTGAACGCTTCACCCACAACCCCCTCGCCGCTGCCCGCCTTCATGTGTTTCTCTATTCGGGAAATCCATGAAACTCACCGATTCCGTTTTGGAAGCCCGGCTTTCGCCTCGTCTGGCGCTGGGTTTCTCCCATTGGCAAACCGGCAACCTGATCGCGTTCTCCCACCTTGACGGGCCGACGGATTACGACGACGGACTCGTCGCCCGCACAGTCGATCGCGGCCTCCACATTCTTCTGCCCGGCACCGGCCAACTCCGCTTCGATCTCGATATTCACGAAGCCCGCATCACCAGCGATTTTTTTGAAGCACGCAGCCGCAACGGCGTCACGCTCCGGGGCGCTTTGCTCGACGCCCACCACCTGCTTCTGGAAGGGCCCTGCCAACTCCACGCCACTTCGGCATCGATCGCCTTTCGCGCCCTTGGGGATCGTCTCTTGATTGGCTCGACCACTCACTTTCGACCTTCCCTGATCGATTCACACATTGATGAAGCCATTCAGGCACGCCTCCACTGGCAGACCCATCTCACCCCTCCCGCTGGAACCGTTTCGCTCTCCGCCACCGCGCAACGCACTTTCGCCCGCGCCCTGTCGCAAATGAAGGGACAAGTCTGCTCGCCCGAAGGAATCCTCAAGCACCCGTGGTCCACTCCCGACCGCTGGCCACACCGGGCCATGTGGTTGTGGGATTCCGCCTTCCACGCCATCGGTTGGCGGCACATCGATCCCGCGCTCGCCAAGGCCATGATCGACGCCGTGCTCGACGCCCAGGCACCGGACGGTTTCATCCCCCACACGGCTGAGCCCCGGGGACATTCCCTGATTACGCAACCTCCCATTCTCGCGTTTGCCGCCGAGCTTGTTCTGGAAAAAAACGATGATCCCGACTGGCTCGCCCGCATTTATCCCAGGCTCTGCGCTTACGTCAATTGGGACGCCACCCACCGCGACAACGACGGCGGCGGACTGCTTGAATGGTTCATCGAAGAAGCCAGGCATTGCCGCAGCGGAGAAAGTGGCATGGACAACTCCCCCCGCTTCGACCTGGCCATCCCGCTCGATGCACCAGACTTCAACGCCTTCCTCGCCAACGAATACGAAGTCCTCTCCCGTTTCGCCCGACGCCTCCAGAAAACAGACGATCCCGTCCATTGGTTCGTCCGCCACAATGATCTCTGCCACCGCATCAACCAAAAACTCTGGTCGACCGAACACCGGCTTTACTGCGACCGCGACCCCGCGACTGACACGCTTTCCCCCGTACTCTCCAGCGCGGGATTTCTCCCCCTTCTCTGCGGCGCCCCCGACCCGGAACAAGCCGCCGCGCTCGCCGCACACCTGACCAATCCCTCCACCTTCGGCACCCCGTTGCCGATTCCCTCCATCGCTGCCAACAGCAAACTCTACTCCAAGGACATGTGGCGCGGCCCCGTCTGGATCAATGTCAACTGGCTCGTCGCCCGCGGACTGCAGCGTTACGGATTGCACCAGGCGGCGGATCGGCTGAGAAAACTTTCCCTTGGCGAAATCGAACGCACCTGCACCCGCTACGGAACATTTTTCGAATACTTCGACGACCGCCTGGAAGTCGAGCCTCCCTCTCTTTTGCGCAAATCCAAAAACATCCCGGGTCAACACCCCTACCAGGTCATTCACGACTACGGCTGGTCCGCCACTCTCTATGTCGACTGGCTGTTGAGCCGTTGAAAAACGTCCGGGTTCTCAACCCGCCAGCCGCACTTCGCGACCCGCATGATACATCGCCTCCGTATTTTCAATCGGAGTATACGGTGCCAAATTGTTCCCCTCGCGCAAGATGAAGCGCCCCCCTTCCAGAATGCCCGACGTGAGAATGCGCCTGACCTCGTTGCGCACCTGGTCTGGCGTCGCCTCCATCAGGAACGCCACGTGCGGCCCGCCATTGATGAGAACATCCGGCCCCAACTCGCGGCGCAACGGCCCAAAGTCCACCGGAAATCCCGTATCGAATTTCCGGATATTCAACTCCTCAACCAACGTCTTGAAATGGCGTGTCGCATTTCCACAGAGATGAATGAAACGCTCCGACATCGGAGTCGCCAACGCCTCGCAAAGCCGCCGGTGGTGTGGCAACACGTGTTCGCGGTACATGGCCGTCGAGATCAGGGCGACACTGTCGTCCGCATAACCGAATTCAGGATCGGGCACCGGAAGCGGAAGATCGCCCAGCTTTCTCCAGGCCACCAGACGCTGGATCGTCGCCTCCGTGATAAACGCCAGAAGCTTCTGCAAACGTTCCGGGTCGTCCGCCATCGTCTCGCAGACAAAATCGGCGCCGAACAAATTGCACGCCACTGTCAACGGCCCGTCCGTCCCCAGAAAAGGCGCCTGTATCTCTATGGGCCGCCCCAGAAAAGTTTCCTTCCGGGCTCTCTGCTGGAAATATTCCAGATACTCCAGTCCGCGTGCCATCAACGATGAAAACGGATCGGGCATCCCCCTTTCCATCACCCTTTCCGGTGCGTCGGCGAAATCCGGCATAGTGTCCGGCACCTGATCCGGAAAATAGTGAATTTCACAGCCAAACCAGGCCGCCTCATAGTAATTCTGGAAGTCGGGCCGGATCGTCCATTTCTGCGGCAGACCGAGTTCGCAATCCTGGAGCAAATTAAATTTGTTCCAGCGCAGAAATTTCAATTGCGCCTCGAACATCACGTCGGGATCTTCCGAATACGTCTTGAAATCCAATCCCTCCGGATTGGCCTCCTTGTTAAACATGAAGTACCGCGTATTGGTTCCCAGAATGATCGGTATACGCACCGGATGCCGGGCATGAAACGCGCGCCACATGGCGGATTGCTCTTCATTATGGCGGGCAAAATCAAATCGGGAAAGACGGTCGGTCGGTAAACAGGCGGAGTCGGTCATGGCATTTCTTTCGATACCCCTACTCTATCCGCATCACGGATTTCTGGCTTTCAAGACCGTACCGTAGTACAAAATCAAACATGCCCAATCCCATCGTCGCCAACACCCGCGAACGTATCGTGCTCGACCTGAGAACTCTCGGCGTGCCAGAAGTCCCCATGCTCGGACGATACAATTACATCCTGGCTCACCGCGGACTCGCTCCCCATATCCATCCCGGCACCGTAGAGATTTGCCTGCTGGCCAAGGGAACCCAGCTTTACCGCGTCGGACAGCGCAACTACCTGTTGCGTGGCGGCGATGTCTTCGTCACATTCCCCGGAGAGCGGCACAGCACTGGAGAAGCCCCGGAAGAAAAAGGCACCCTGTACTGGATTCAAATTATTCCCCCCGCACGGTCGGCCCGCTTTCTGAATTGTCCGGCGCCCGAAGCCCGCCACTTGAAGGCCCAGCTCCTCTCGCTGCCAAACCGGCACTTCGCCGCCGATCCGCGGCTGCAAAAAATCCTGGACGAAATCATCCGGGTCGCGAGTTCGGCGCAAAGCCCACTGCAACGCACCGCCATCATCTCCAAAATGGTCGAATTTCTTCTGCTCCTCATCGATAACTCTCCCCAGCATCCGCAAAAAGAACTCGCGCCCGAATTCAGCCAACTCCTGCGCCTCATCGACGAAAAAATAGAAGAGCCCTTGAGTGTCGCCAGTCTGGCCACCCGCACCTCCCTGTCGGTTTCGCGTTTCAAAGCCCGCTTCAAACAGGAGATCGGCATTCCACCAGCGGAATATGTCCTGCGCCGAAAAATTTCTGAGGCCAAAAAACAACTCGCCAAACCCGGAGCCCAAGTCACCGACATCACCTACCGCCTGAATTTTTCCTCCTCCCAATACTTCGCCACGGTCTTCAAGCGCTACACCGGCACCACGCCTCGCACCCTGCTCAATCCAGGTGGGGTTCCCTCCACTCACCTCTCGGATAGATAACGACGGTGCCGATTATTCTACCATCCGAGATCCTTTTGCAAACGCGCCACCAGTTGGGCGGCCATCAATTGATGCGTTTTGGCGCTCGGATGCCAACTGCCCCCGTAACCGTTCTCGGGCTTCTGCGTGCCGAAATCGATAAAGCGCACTTTGCGGTCTCCGGCCGATTCAAATTCGGAGATGAGGGCATTGAGATAATGGCGTATTGTCGTGGCCGGTTTGCGCGGAGCCGGCCAATCGCCCAGCATGGTGCCGAGAGCGCAATAAATCGTCGCGTCCGGATATTGATTGCGCAGACGCTTGAGCAGGGAGCGATAAGCCGCCATCCACCCCGCGCCTTCGGGATCTTCCAGGCCGAAATCGTTTGTGCCGAGATTAATAACCACCACGTCCGGTTTCCATGAGGCGAAATCCCACGCCGCACCGTTTTGATCTTTCGGCAATATGTCGCCGTAGAAATCGAGGATGCTGTTGTTGGGCCAAAGTTTTTTCCCCGACCACGCCACGCAGACGTAATCGGCACTGAGTTGACGCGCGGCCAACGCGCCGTAAGTGATGCTCGCGTTCTCGGCGCGCGGAGTGAATTTCTCTTCCTTGGTCGGCGCTTCGTTGCCGTAACCGCAACTGATCGAATCGCCAATCACTTCGATACGCCGCGAAGGCGCGGCAGGCGCCGGAAGAATTTTTCCCTCTGCGGAGAGTTGGAAGCCCAGGAACTGCGTCGCTCCAACATTAAACTCCGTACGTTTCACGAGCTCCACCGTATGTTCGGCGACAGACAGGGATTCCACCACACTATAAAGCGGCTGCCCTTCGATGATTTCAATAAAGCGGTCCGGTTTTCCATCCACGATCACCTGCCAGAAATCATGTCCGGTGCTGCGGAACCGGACATTGAGCGCACTCCCTTGAAAACGAATAATCACCGTGCTGGCCGACCACGCGCAACGCGGCCCCGCCGGATCGTTGTGATCAAAACGCCCCACATAGCGAAGATTCCCGTGCGTTGCGGCCACTGCCACCGGCAATTCCCTGGCCGGCTCAACCGGATTAGCCGCCTGCGCCCAAAGAATCGACGGAACGAGACACAGAACGAGCGTTCGAAAAAGATACCACGAATTCATGAACCGGACTTCCAGGAGAAAAAAAACGGAACAACTCTAAATCCTGCCGGTGCGTCCCATCCGACGCCTGACCCCGCCGAACAACAACGCCATTGCGCCCACAAACAAGGCATAGGTTTCCGGCTCGGGAACGGCCAGCCCGGTCGTCACATCCGCCCAACTCGTGCCGATGCGCAATTCATCCACCGTCATGCCGAAAGTCGTCGAATACGAATAAAGGCTAACTGAGTTTATAGTGCTACTGTCAACGGAGGTGTTGACCGCATTGGCGCTTCCGGCGTTGGCTTCGCTGCTCACGGTCGGATCAACCCACAGGCTGTAGGTATCGGTTCCGGTTGTGGAAAAATCGATCTTGAGGACGAGCAGATAGGTGTGTCCATAATTGAGATTAATACCGGTGGAAACGGCCGTAGTGGAGTTCGCGTAGCTGCCCGACACGACCAAATCCCTTGTTGTTCCGGTTGACGTATGCAGACCTACATAGGCCGAACCGATTTGCAGTCCCGCATACTGGGCTGCCGTTAGGCTGTTATTAGCCGCCACATTGTAGAGAAAGCTGACGTAGTAGGTGCCGCTGGACAGGGCGGAATTCAGCGAGCGGGTCGCGCCGATGGTATCGGTCGATTGACTCAACGCCAGACCGCCTGTGCTCAGAGAGCCGTACGATAACCCCGAACTGGCCACCGTGTACTTTTTCGTCGTATCCGTCCCACTGCTATTGTCCCACCAATAGGTCGACCAAGCTGTTGCAGCTCCAGTTGAAGAATTATAGGCCGAACCGCCATTGAGCCCATTATTGGCGGCCGTGCCCACCGTGGAACCGGACGTGTAGTTGAAACCCTCGTAATAAAGCAACGTGGCGTGGGACCTCTCCGCGGAAAATAGGAGGGTCAATACAGCAACCGGCAAGACGATCAGGATGTTTGGTTTCATAGGGAGTTAGGGGTTTATTATGCTATATAACAGATTGTTGCTTCTTTTAAAATTTAAGACTATAACCGCTTATTGTCAATCCTATTTTAGTTCATTAACCCTCAAAAAAATGATTTAATTGATATATAACAGATTACAAATTTCCAAATTGGTCGCTACATGTGATTCAAGGAAGTGATGTAGTAGTCAAGTCAGACAAGACGGCTTGTTTGATATCCAGATCGGCCAGGTCTTGTCGTCCCAGAGCACTGACGTGGCCGTCGTAGAAAAGCACGTTCGCCTTGCCGTTGTGACGCAGATGCATGCCGCCGTTTTCAGTAAAAGTGTTCGGATAGAAATAATAGAGCTGAAGCTTGGCCGCTCCGCCTGAATACGCGACGGTATCAGCCATCATCGGAATGGTAGCAGGCGCGGGAACCGAGCCGAGATAATGCCAGCCGTCGTGAATCCAGTCGATCGTGTAGCCTGCAATGGTTCTACCACCGCCATGCAAGATTCCATAAGTCCGATAGATTGACCCGGTCTCAGGCAGGTAGTTGTAATAGGCCGCTAATGTAGCCGGATTCTTAGGCCGTTGAGACGGGCAGAGAAGAATATTGTAATCGTTGCGTGGAACACTCTTGACCGGATGTGAACCGGGAAAATAGGAAGTGCGGTTGCGCGCACCGATTAGCCAGTCCGACCACATCATGTTATCACTGGCCGCAGGTGTCAAATTCAGGTTATTAGCCGCGCCGATCTTGTTGCCGTTTTCCGCAGCAAACTGCATTTCCATTGTGTATATCTGCCGCAGGTTGTTGGCGCATTTGACGCTCTGGGCGACAGCGACGGCCTTGCTAAAGGCGGGGAAAAGCAGTGCCAGGATCAGGACGATAATCCCCACCGATACAAGTAATTCGATCAGGGTATATCCCGCCCTTGGACGGCGAACGGCTTGTCTGGCTGATGCCTGGGACATGAATGCCTCGCGAAGTAAGGTGTATTACGGCTGTGCGGTCAAATTGGGATTAGCCTTCACAAATTCCTCCCACTCACCGGTGGTCAGGAGGAAACAATCGAAAGCGTAGCACTTGTTGAATTGATAAGTCGGATCGTTGAGCACTTCGACGTCGATCTTGTGCTCGCCTGCCGTAAGCGTGACTTCGCCAATCTGCGCCCAGGTCACTGGCACGTATTCGCGCATGACAACGGAATCGAACAGCTTGACCTTGCGCACCTCGGTCCAATCCCCGCCGTCGAAACGCCAGCGGAACGCTCCGTGCTGCCAGTATTTGCGCACAAAGAAACGATACGTCCCCGCCGCCGGAACCTGCACCGCGTAATGGGCGTAAGCGGTCGTGTCGGTCACATTGCCGTTGAGCCAACTGCGCTCGGAAAGCTTCGCTGCTTCCTGCGGATTGAAAGGTCGCGCTCCACCGTTGACGGTCATGTTCGTATCGGACGCCGATTCGGCTTCCCAGAAGACCGTCTCCGCGGCAACAGATCGCATAGCCGAAACGCCAAGACAAGCCGACATCGTCAGGACTACAAGGGTGAGTTTTTTCATGGGTTACGGATTCGATTGAGGTTTGACCGGCTGAGAAACAGTTCCCGCTGCCGCGTTACCGGGTCCGACACCGGACAAGCCGCGCGCGGGAAAAAGGATTTCCTCGGTTTCGTTTTCACCGAGCGACTGGAACGGGCCGGGTAGAATCGCCTCGACGGGAATCTTCTTTCCGAAGAAATCGCTCTCGACTCCCTCGACGCGCGGACAGTTCATCTGAAGCACCGCCGGCTCGGCCTTGAAGGTGAGAATCGGCTCACAGGGCCGGAACAAAAACGACATCAGCTTCGCCCCTTCCTTGCTGTGCTGATCCTGCCCCATGAACAGACGCCATTGCGCCAGCGATAGAACCGGATCGCGCCTCCAGGCTTTCAAACGCGGGCGTTCGTCCTCGGGGAGATTGCCTTTCGAGAGCGTTTCCTTCAACCGCTCGACCAGTTGATCGATGGTCACGCTGGATTTGTGGAGATTGACGCCAAAGAGCGCGGGACTGGGCTCGAACCCAAGCCCCTGGTCGCGGTAGGAGCCGAGGACGTTGTAATCGGAGAGATTGTCCTCGGCGCGATTCGACGGATACGGCAGGCAAACCGCGCCGCGGCTGTTGTTCCAGATGATGTTGTTGAGAATGCGCGTGTGGCTGGTGTGGACGGGTTGATTATTGAAAACCCGGTCGCTGACCGTGCGCAACAGAACGCCGCAATCGGCATTGTAGGCGATGAGATTGTGCGCGATGAGCAGGCCGGAGGCGTCGTGGGCGTAGATGCCGTTACCGGGATAAAAGGCGTCGCGGGGCCGGGTGAACGCGATGACATTGTTGTCGATCAGAACGCGACCATCGCCGAGTTCGAGGAAAACGCCGGAGCTGCGGTTATTGAGGACGACGTTGCGCGTGATCCGTGACCCGGTGTAATTATTATCGAGCCAGATGCCATAGGAATCGTTGTCGCGAATGAGATTCCCCTCGATGAGCGCAGGGCCGTCGTGGAGCTTGATGCCGCCCCACTCCTCCCACTTTGCGTCACTGTCGTTGAACCCGAGCCGGTTATTGCGCTCGACGACGTTGCCGCGAATGACGACTCCGCCATGCCTCCAACCTTCGATGCCGCACAGGCCGTTGTCGGAAACGATGTTGTTCTGAATGAGATGATGACCGCCGTTGATGCGTTCCTTCTGATCGTCGTCGGTCTCCTTGAGTTCCTTCGGCGCGAACGTCTCGCTGCCCACGTCGATGCCGACGGTCTTGGCAAAGCGGATGACGTTGTTCTCAATGACCCAGTTCGATCCGCTGCGCGGACTGACCGCGCCCCCTTGCGGAAACGGCCCCTGGTTGGCGCAATGTTCAAAGACGAAACCGCGAATCTGGATTTCGTTGAGTCCGCGCCGGTGCGGCGCAAAGATCCGGTTGCGGACGCTGACCTCAATCCGGTGTGACGTCAGCGTTGCGGGATTGCCGGGAAAGTGCGCCACGATCCGCTTGCCGTCGGCGCTGGCGACCCAGGAGTTTTCCTGCACGGCCACGGTCTTTTCGGACACCGCCTCGGTCATCGGTTTGCCGTCGAAGAAAACCTGTCCGAGCGTCTTCGGGAGATTGTTGGGCGTATTGGAGGGACGTGCGACGATGTTGAGATCCTTCGGCGCGATGCTGATGCCGATGAGGAAAGGATTCGGAGCTCCGGCGGGAATCTTGCCGTCGATGACGCTTGTAAAAACGCCCGGCTGCCCCTTGACCGACTGCCAGTCGGCCCACTCGTCGCTGCCCTTGACCACAACCGTTTCGCCCGGAGCCGCCTCATAACAAATCGGTTTGCCCGCTTCCCCGCCCCGCGCCGGAGTGATCCGTTCGCGATAGACGCCCGCGTGAACGAGTACGGTGTCGCCCGGCTGTGCCTGTTGCGCCGCCGCATTAATTGTAAGCAACGGCTGTTCCGGCGCACCGGTATTGATATCGGCCGCGCCAGGTTGGTTGGCCGCCACCACCCAGAGCCGGGCCGCGGCGCTCCACGGCAGACTGAGCCAGACGATTGCCAATAGAATGCAGATCCGTTTCATACAGGAAAAAAAACCAGTGTTTCAGCGAAGCGAATTTTCTCGTTCCTTGCGTTCAACCGATTGATGGGATTTCGGGGATTCCAGGAATTTCCGTCCGAGGGGCAAATTCCACGCGTCGTCGATTCCGACAGGCGAACGTCCCGGCCAGGAGTTCGCATCAAAGAGCGCCGCCGCCAGCGCCCGCAGGGTGTGTGGATTCGATGTGTAGGCGTTCACGTAAGTATCGGCCCAGGGCATCTCATAAATAAGATAAGGCGAGCCGAGGGAAATCACAACCGGAGCCATCGTCTCCAGACCTTGTATCGTCCAAAGACATTCCGCCGCCGCGCCAGTCGGACGCATGGTGTTTTTCCGGCCGTGAATCCAGCTCTCGAAAATCGCCAGCAGCGCATCGAAACGCTCCCCGGCGACTTCCCTTTTGCGCAAGTCGAGACAGTTGCCATTCACTTGCCATTCTACTTGAATCCCGCGCGCGTCCAGCGCCTCCAGCAACGGCTGCAACCGCTTGGCCGCATCCACCTCGCGCGGCGTCGCCAGCAGAATGAAAACGCGCTTCACGCGATCCGCGTCCAGTGGCAATCGACCCGCATTGTTTTTCACCAAGGTCAAACTCCGCGCGGCGAGATCGTGCGCATAAGCCACCGCGCCGGGATTCGGAACCACCTCATCCGTTGTGCCGCATGTCAAGGGAGAGGCGAATTGTTCCTGAGAACGTTTCATGGCCAGAATCCGCTCGACGCTGCCATTCAACCGTTCCTCTGTAATTCGCCCGTCGTTGAGCGCCTGCTCCATCAATTCGAAATAATCATCTCCTGGCCAAAGCATCACATCGATACCCGCATTAAACGCTTCGACCAGCAATTCCCGCCGCGTCGACGCCCGCCCCCGGAACCCGGCCATGATGAGCGCATCGGAAACTACCACTCCTTCAAAACCCAGTCGCTCCCGCAGCAGCCCATCCAGAATTCGTTGAGACGTCGTTCCCGGCAACGGCGCGCCGCCGCAAGCCCGGCCCCGTTCCAACCACGGGAGCGCCACATGCCCGGCCATCACTGCGTGAACGCCCGCATCGAAACAGGCCCGGTAAACTTGTCCATAGGTCGCCAGCCATTCCTTTTCGGAAAGGGAATTCACGCTCAGACACAAATGTTGATCTCGCCAATCGACTCCGTCGCCGGGGAAATGCTTGGCCGTTGCGCTCAACCCGTGCTCCTGACAACCCCGGATCAACGCCGCTCCCAAGGCCGACACCTTCGCCGGAGATTCACCAAGGGCGCGGATATTGACCACCGGATTGAGCCAGTTGAAACAGAGATCGACCACTGGCCCAAACGTCCAGTTGAAACCCGCCGCGCGCGCTTCCAACGCCGTCCATTTGCCGTAATCGTAGGCGGCCCGTTCATCGTCAACTGCGCCCAGCGCCAGCAGATTCGGAAACTCCGTCAACCCGCGCACCGCGCCGCCAGCACCGTTTTCCAGATCGCCCGCAATCGAAAGCGGAACGCGACTGACCCGCTGACAGGAATTGATCAGCCGCTTTAATTGCTGCGCACGGTTTGAAGTCGACTGAATAATTTCGCTCCCCAGAAAAACGCTACCAACCGGACGTTCGCCGAAAAAAGCCTCCAGCCGATCCGGCTCCAGGGCCGTGACCTCGCGGCCGTGAATCTGGCAGGTCTGGCCGATTTTCTCGCGCCAGGAGAGAGAGGAAAGCGAAGGAATCATAGCTGTTTTCGACAATCTGTTATAGTTCAGTATTCGACCTACAACAAACCTATATCATTCTAATTTAGGATATGCAATCGCAATTTTTGAGTTGCCAAGCTTTTTAAATCTGATATTTGTTTTATAACAGAATTAACCATGCACTCCTTCTCTCTTCTTTATCGGCACGGGCTGCTTCAGGGCCTGCTTCTCTGCTCTTTGACTTTGATTATTTCCGCCAGTGCGGAGACCGTCTGGTGGGAAGCCGAGGATGCCAAGGACACGTCCATGCCCGTCGTCAACGCTTCCGAAGAAACCATCTCCGGTGGGCGCTGGCTCTACGGCAAAGTCCAGTCCGAGTTACACGCCACTTATGAAGTCAAGGTCACCGACGGCGGTCGTTATTCGTTTTATCTACGCCGTTACTGGCTCCACGGCTCTTTCCGCTGGCGTTTCGATTCCGACGAATGGGCCGTCGTGGAAACGCAGAAAATGACCATACTCGACAAGAAAGAGAGTCAGCTCGGACCGATGTATTGGGTCGACCTCGGTTATGTGAACCTCAAGCCCGGTGCACACACCCTTGAAATCGAAATACTCCCGGACAGTCCCTACGCTTACAACAAGGTCTATGGCTTCGATTGCTTTGTCCTGAGCAACGACGGTTTCGTCCCTCTCGGAGTCAGTCACGAGGGAGGCCCCCGCTCCGCAGCGGCTGGCAACGCCGCCAGGAACGAAGCGGAATTCGGAAAGTTTCTGCCACGCACGATGTCGCTCCTGTCGTCAAGCACGGCGGAACAACGCCAGGTCGTGACAATTTTATTCTACGGTCAATCCATCGTGGCCAACTGCCACATTGATCTCGAACTGAGCAAATTCCTGCGCGCGCGCTATCCGAATGCGATCATCCAATTCAAGAATCTCGCCATCGGCGGTTATCAGGCTCCAATTCTCCGCAAGACCGCCTGGCAGGACATGTATCCGCTCAACCCGGATCTCATCGTCTTCCATGTCTACGGCGGGGAAAGCACCGGAGAGATGGAGGAAATCTTCAAGACGATCCGCGAAAACATGACCGCCGAAGTCATCACCTGGACTCACCACGTCGACAATTTCGGCACCGGCATCGACGAACAACGAGACGTCGCGTGCGAGGCGATGAAAAAACTCGCCGCCAAATACGGCTTCGAACTCGCCGACGCCCGCACGCTCTGGAAGGAGCGACTCAAGGAAACCCACCTCGACCCGCAGACCTTTCTCGTCGACCAAATCCACCTCAACACCAAAGGCACCGCACTCCTTCTCGAAAGCCTCTCGCCCCACTTCATCACCAATCCGAACGCCAACCCAGACAGTTTGAACCGGGTCAAAGTCCTTCCGCTTTCTCAACCCACCCCACAAGTCAGCTTCGATTCCTCGGCGTGGAACGCCAGCCCCGCCGGGCTGACCTCCAATGGGATCAAGCCGCTGCGCATTGAATTCACCGGCAACCGGCTCGACCTGGTTCCCGTTTCCGGCAGCACCGGCACAGCCAAAATTCTTCTCGACGGCAAGACCCCCTCCTCCCAACGCACCACCCTCGCCGTCAGCCGTTCGACCCTCGCCCCCGGTTCCTGGTGGCCAGCCATCACGCAAGTCAACCTCGCCGACAACACCGTTGCCGAAAAAATCACAATGACCTTTCACAATATCAGCCCGGACGGCAACGCCTTCACCTTCGACGTAACCGGTTCCGTCTCCGGCGGCGAAGGCAACGGCAAATCCGGGACCGACTTCACCGCGAAATCGGGACATTTCAGCATCAAGGCCGACGACATCGCCCTGGCCAGCGTCAAAAAAACCCTCAAAAAAGATCTGCCGACCGAACTCACCGTCGAATGGGAAATCTACTCGATGAGCCGCGATCTGTGGCCCGCCGCGAGACCCGGCACCGCCAACCTCGTTCTCCCCGTCACCGCCGTCCGCACTTGGGCCGGGGGCAAACACACCGTCGAGATTGTCCCCAACGGGGACGGTCCCGTCGGATTGAAAGAGGCCCGAATTTTTTCACCAAATCCTCTGTAGAATTTTAAAGCAATGGCTACTATACGCTTCATGGCACAGAACCCCGACTCCAGCCCCATCTCCCCGGAAGAGATTCTAGCGGCCCTGTCGACCAAGGCGCGACAATTGGAAGGATTGCGCACCACCGACATCAAATACCCCACCCTGCGCCGCATCCTGATCTCCGCCATCCAGGAAATGCCCGCCGACACGCGACTGCCCGGCATCCGCGACCTGGCCGATTGCCTCGGCATCTCGCTGGTCACCGTCCAGAAAACCATTTCCAAGCTCGTCGCCGAGGGCGTCCTCTACAGCAAACCCCGCTCCGGCGTCTTCGTCCTCAATCCGCAACAGGCCAAAAACGGCGCCGCCGCTCCGGCCCTCTCCGAGGAACCGCCCGTTCCCCAACATCCCTTCCGCGCGCTCTTCACCTTCGGCACCGACAGCCGCGCGCCATTCCAGAAAAAGTTCTGGGAAAAAATCGCCAACCGCTTCTGCCAGCAATATCCCAATACCGAAATCGAAATCCACTTCGACAACGAACCCTCCGCCTCGCAACAACCCCTCGACGTCTACGAACGCTACGACTGGACCCAGCACGGCAGCGACGAACGCGAAGGCCTGCTCGACTCCGCCGCCTTCAACAATAATCTCCTCTCTGCGCGCTACGCCGACGGACGACTTGTTCCGCTCTACTACCGCACCTATTTTCTCTTCTACAACAACACCCTGCTCGAACAACTCCACATCCCCCGCCCCGAATACCGCACCTTTGCGGAACAATCGGCCTACTTCACCGGCATCGCCTCGCGCCTGACCCGCGCCGGACACAATCCCCGTCCCTACTCCATCCAGGAACCGGTCACGCTCCTGGGCGGATGGGCACGCCAATTCTGTTCGCTATTCGAAACCTCCTCGGTCGACGCAGGCAAAAAGAAACAACTCGTCACCGCCCTCGACCAACTCGTCAGCTATTGCCAGATCTGCCGCTACTATCTCAAGGGCTTCAGCCCCGACGACTGGATTCACGCGCGCAAGGAATTCCTCGCCGGCAAGTCCCTCTTCTTCCTCGGCTACAGCGTCGACTACTGGGAATTCACCCGCAAGAAACTCCCCTTCGACGTCGTCGCCTATCCCACCCTCTGCGTCGACAACACCTTCTTCCTCTGGACCCGCGCCGGGGCCGTCTCGAAACAATCCGAACACCCGGTCGAAAGCATCAACTTCCTCTCCTTCCTGCTAGACGAAGAGATCCAGACCGAATTCGCCTCAACGGGCAATTACGGTGCCAAGCTCGGCCCGGATTTTCAACCGCCGATGGACGTCGATCCCAAGTGGACGCAGCAAGTCCTGAAAAAGTCCGCCCCGCTCCTCCTGCCGGTTCGAGAGCAACACTACCTCACCATCAATATTCTCGGTGGAGAAATCTGGCGCAGCCTCATCCAGAAAACGACCGGAGAGGAAATCCTCGAACGCTCGTTGCAACTGGGTCAGGCCTATCTGCGCAACCGATCCCGGTAAGAGATTGAGCGTTTTACTTCAGGCTCCAGCGCCGGAACGCCTCAATGGCTTCGTACTCGGCAAGTCCAAGGCGATTGTAGCTCTCGGCCGTCGTTCGATTGATCGCCTCGGCCTGCTGCCAGCTTTCTCGATGGCCAGAGGTGCGGATTGGATGCTGGCTGCGCTGGGACTGATGCTGATAAATGCCCTGTATCTTGTTCGCCAATTCATCGGGGCTCAACGGCACCGCCATCTCGATCTCGTTGACGTCCCATTCGCTGCCGCTGCCGCGATAGAGCCAGACGCGGCATTCCCGCGTCCAGGCCTCACCCGCAAGCGATTCGAATGCCTGCCGGAATAAATCGAAACAAATGCCCTGCACCGAACTCGGCTCGGCGAGATTGCCGGTAATAAAGATCTGATCGGGGCGCACCTCCTTGAGCAAAGCGGCGATCCGCTCCCGGTCGTTGGCCCGCGGTGAAAACTGCCGGTAGTGACCGTTCTCGTAAAACGGCAGATCGAGAAAACGGATGTTATCTCCGGGCAATCCGCAGATCCGGCAGGCCGAGCGCGATTCGCTTCGTCGCACCAGGCGCTTCAAGCGGCGCACGTCGGGCGTGTCGTTGTCGAAAGTTTTTTTCGCGGCCAATTGCTCCCGCACACTGCCCGCAAATTGCGCATCCGCACCGCCGCCGTCCGCGGCCAGTTCCCCGGCCATTTCCAGCATCAGCTCGACCGAACGCAGCACCTCCGAGTCCGGCACCGCCAGATTGCCCGATGCCACATAGGCCACCGTCACCCGGTGCCCTTGCTTGACCAACCGGCTCAATGTGCCACCCATGTAGAGAACGTCGTCCTGAGGCTCGGGGCTGAGCACCAACACCTGTTTGGGAAAAGGACGCGCCCGCTCGGGCCGGAAAGAATCGTCCGCGTCGGGCTTTCCACCCGGCCAGCCCGTAATCGTATGCTGGAGCTGATTAAAAATCCGGATATTCAAATCGTACGCAGGGCCCTGACTCGTCAGCAGGCCCGCCATGCCGTGCTCGCTGTACTCCTCGTCGGTGAGTTTCAGGATCGGCTTCTTGACCGTCTCCGCCAGCCACAACACCGCCTTGTGCGTGACCGATTCACTCCATTTGACTTCACCGACCTTCCAGGGGCGTTTGATCCGGGTCAGCTCCGCAGCCGCCGCCCCGTCTATTACAAACTGCGCGTCAGCATGATCCTGTAAAAAGCTGGCTGGGACACTCTCCACCGGAACGCCCTCGACCGCGCGTGCCACGATCGACGCCTTCGCATCGCCCCACGCCAACAGCCGAACCCGCCGCGCTTCCAGAATCGTTCCCACACCCATCGTCACCGCGTAGCGCGGCACATTGACCTCGCCCAGGAAATCGCGGGCCGCATCATGCCGGGTCAGGCTGTCCAACGTCACCAGCCGCGTGCGCGAATCCTTCGACGAACCCGGCTCGTTGAAGCCGATATGCCCGGTTCGGCCGATGCCCAGGATTTGCAAATCGATCCCGCCCGACTCCCGGATTTGTTCCTCGTATTCCTGGCAATGCCCATACGCGGCGGAACGCTCCACCATGCCGTCGGGAATGTGAATGTGGTCGGCCGGAATATCGATGTGCGCAAAGAATTGCTGCTGCATGAAGCGGTGATAACTCTGCGCATGCTCGCGCGGCAGACCGAAATACTCGTCGAGATTGAATGTGTGGACGTTGGCGAAACTCAACCCCTCCTCGCGATGCAGCCGGATCAATTCCCGGTAGAGCGGAACCGGAGTCGAACCGGTAGCCAGGCCCAACACCGCCGGTTTACCCTCCTGCACACGGGCACGGATCAAATCGGAAATCTCCCGCGCCAGATCGGTGCAGGCGTCAGCGGCCTTGGGATAGATGGAAGTGCGGATGCGCTCCAATTGTTCGGCTTCAGTGCGCTTGGGAATTTTCATGGAAAATGAACCTCACTCTTTCAATTCAACTTACTTCAATACCGAGTTCGCGCCAGACCGGGATCAAGTCAATGACACGGCCCTGCGCGAGCGCCTGATCGACCCCGAAAGCCGCCACGCACGAGCGTAACCCCTCCGCCACTCCCGCCAACGGCTTCGCACCGTTGCGCAGGGTCTGCGCCAATCCCGCCGCCATGTGCTCGTCGCCCCCGGCATGACCTCCCTCGTCTTTCAATTTCAACCGCTCGATCTTCGTTTCGTGGCCGATCCGTTTCCACTCGATCAGTCCCTCAATGGCATTGGCCCGGATGGTTCCTTCACTGCCGCAGAGATAAAAACGGCGCTCGGGAATCGCGGTATTGCAATTGGTATGAAAAGTCGCATGCACGCCATTGGCATATTCGAGAATCACCACCTGGTTATCCACAATATCGGCCCCTTGCGAAAAAGGATTAACCCGATGCGGGTCGGGCCACCCGCAATACGCAGCATTCCCCTTCCCATCCGCTCCCAGTCGTGCCATGTGATGCTCGTTTTTAGAAATGAAAAAGTTCCTCCCGCCAAAACTGGCAACACGCACCGGAAGACTGCCGCTCATCCAATTGGCCAGATCAATGTCGTGACAACACTTCTCCAGCAGATGCGAACCGGCCAGCTTCATCTGACGCCGCCAGTTGCCGAAAATATAGCCGCCGTGATTAAAGCCGAGAGTCTCGTTAAACTCGAACGAGATCAATTCCCCAATGGCTCCCGAGTCCAAAAGCTTGTGCACGTTTTGATAAATCTCCGCGTAGCGCAATACCAGCCCCAACGCAAAGACACGTCCGCTCTTGTCTGCCGCGTCCCGAATGGCAATGCAATCCTCCAGCGAGGTCGCCAGCGGTTTTTCGCAAAAGACATCCTTGCCCGCGCGCAGGGCCGCCACGGCCTGTTCGCTGTGCCTATAGTTGGGTGATCCGATGAACACCCAGCCAATCGAATCCAGGGCAACCAACTCCTCGACGGACTGGCAGACGACCGGAGTCGTCCCGAACTCTTTTTTCATTGCCTCGATGGAGACCGGGTCGGGATCATAGAATGCCGCCACCTTGATCCGGTGATCCGCCGCGCATAAATTTTTCACCACATGCCGCAGTCTGCCACCAGTGCCAATCAATCCCAGGCTCACCGTATCGCCAATACCTGTCATATTTTATTCCGTCTCGTCTTGTTTCATCCAAATTAGTCTTTGGTCTCAAAATCGAAACTGTATTCTTTTTGCATATTTAATCTTTAATTTTGCAAATCCGATTGCATCCTGACTGAAATAACCACCCCCCCAAGCCCGTGAAGCGACTCTCATTTGAAGCCGAACAAATACGCAGTCCGAAGAATTACTTCGACGGTGTACGCTGCGAGTGGCATTGCGAAACCGACAACATCCTTTTCTTCCTCCGCCGTTCCCGTTCGGAATTGCAGCACAAAACCTTCGCCAGCAAACCTCACAGCCGCTTCGTCCTGATTCTCAACCTTCAGACACCGGGAATTGTTTCGGTCGATAGAAACTACCTGTCCCTCTCGCCGGGACAGGCGCTTCTGATCCAGCCTTTTCAATTCCACCACTACCTCAATATCGCCGCCGAAAAACTGCACTGGCTTTTCATCACGTTCGAGACCGGAACACCCGAAGCGCTTGAGGAGTTCCGCTTTCAGGTTCTTTCCCTCGACGATGATGCCACCGCGCGAATTTCACGACTGATCCATCTTTATCGATCCCGCCAGAGCGCGTTGCGCAGTAATCTGGTCGGCGTCGAATTGCAGGGACTGCTGATCGTCTTGCGCAACCGCCTGGTCCGGCAATTGGCCAGCCAACCGCTCTTCAAAAGCAACCGCCAGTCGGTTCGCTCCATGAAACTCCTCAAGGGCATTCACCTCTGTCTCTCTCAATCGGCCCGGCACGCGCACACGATTCCATATATCGCGCGACAACTGGCCCTGTCGGAAAGCCGGTTGCGTTTTATTTTCCGGCAGCAATTCGGGTTCAGCCTGGGCGCTTACATCCGCCACTATCAAACACACCAGGCGTTGTCGCTGATGCAGAATCCCGCGAAATCGCTCAAGGACATCGCCATGGCCGCCGGGTACACGGCGCTGTCAACCTTCAGCCGCGCATTCAAATTGCAAACGGGCGTTTCTCCGGCAAAGTTCCGCAAAAAATATTTTGTCTGATACTGCCAATCGCCCTGCGCACGGGCGTAAATTCAGAGTAGCGTTTGATAGAAAGCGTAGCTCTCTTCCATGCGCTTCTTGATGTCGAGGCGCGATTGGGCCAGTGCGTAGCCGTTGGCGGCGCAATGGTCGCGCAACGCCGGATCGGACGCGTAACGGACGATGGCGCGGGCCAGGTCCTTCGGCGAACCGGGGGCGACAAGGAGACCGCTGTGTTCGTGCTGGACGAGTTCCGGTATGCCGCCCAGGCGTGAAGCCACGACCGGCTTGCGCAGGGCGAAGGCTTCGGGAATGACACGGGACTGACCTTCCACGCCGGTCGATGCGAGTGCAATGACGTCGCATGCCGCCATTAACTGCGGGACGTCTTCGCGCCAACCGACAAAAACGACGCGGTCAGTGACGCGCAGCGATGCGGCCAGTTCCTTGAGTTGCTGCGGATACGAGGTATCGCGCCCCGGGCCGCCGGCAAAGAGAAATCGAATGTACGGATGAGAGTCCTTGATGAGAGCCAGTGCGCGCAGAAGAATGTCGAATCCTTTTTCCGCGCGCATCATGGAGACTTCGCCGACGACGAAGGTCTTTTCGTCAAAGCCGAATTCCTTGCGCGTTGCCGAACCGTCGGTGGAGAGGTTGAAGCGCTGCATGTCGACGCCTTCGCCGATGACGGTGATTTTTTTCGGCGATACGCCGTTGCGGACGACAAGTTGATCCTTGATGAAATGGGCCGTCGCCACAACCGCCGTCGTGCCGTGCCGGTAGAAGAAATTCTGCATCGAGGTGGGCCGAACCGGCGCGCTGATGTGCCGGTAGCGCACCACCGGAATGCCCGCCAGCCGAAACGGTGCGCAGAAGTAAAAGTCACGCGAGTTGTGACAGCAGATGATGTCCGGTTTTTGCCGGAAAACGAGCCGCGCCATTTCGAGAAAAGCCGGGGTGTCGATTGTCGATTTGCCCGGTATCGGGAAATAGGGAGTCCCGCGGTTGCGGGCGTATTCAATCGATTTGCCGTCTTCGCTGACAATTGCCCAGGCCTGGTGTCCCGCCGCGTTCGATTCCTCTACTTCAATCAGCGAACGCAGTTCCTGCCCACCCCACAACTTCCCGCATTCCGTATGAAATATTCTCATTTCTCCACCCTTGTTGGAAGCTCCGCTCCCAAACCCTCGCCAAAGGGGGTGACCCCCTTTGGAAACCTCAGCTTTGCCGGGCTACAACCTGCCCGCTGCGGGCGGTTGTAGCCCGGCAAGTCGGGGTGTCCAGAGGGAATTATTCCCTCTGGCAGGAGGTTTGGAGAACGGAGTCCTCCAACAAGAGTGGAAGAGTGGAAGTTCAAGAGAGGGGTTTAAAGAGGACCTTGGATTTACGGCCGCTCTGCTCATATTTTTCGCGTCGATCGGGCGGGAGGAAATCGGGACCGGCTTCCCTGAACCCGCCCTTCTGCTGGAAGAAATTGAACGCTTGGGTGGACAACGCGTAGATTTCCTTGAACCCTTTTTCGCGCGCGACGTCCTCGGCGAAGAGCATGAGCTTGCCCCCAATGCCCTGATTTTCGTGCACGCTGTTGACGTAGAGGCAAGCCAGTTCGGCCTTCTGTTCGGCGGGATAAGGATGCACGGCGACGCAACCGACGATATGGCCGTCGATCTCGAAGACGTAGTAATCCCCGATCTGGGCGAGGATACTCTGGCGGGTGCGTTTGACCAATTCGTCGGCCTCGATGGACTGCTTGATCAGGCTGAGAATATTGCGCACGTCCTTTTTCATCGCGTGACGAACCTGTTGATATTCGTTGGCGTAAATCATCGTCCCGACGCCTTCGTTGGAGAAGACCTCGGCCAGGAGCGCTTCGTCAACGCGACCGTCCAGGATATGAACGCGACTGACACCGGCCTTGCAGGCGCGGACGCTGTATTCGATTTTCGAAACGAGTTCGCCGGGTAATTCGCCGCGGTTTTTCTTGAGAAAATCGTCAGCTTCGCTGACCGACATCTGGCTGACAAGTTCACCGTCGCGGGTGACGCCGGGCTGGGAGGTGACGTAAATGAGCTTGGTCGCCTTGAGGGCCTCGGCGACTTCCTGGGCAACACCGTCGGAATTGACGCGATAGGTGCGCCCCTCGCCGTCGAAACCGAGCGGCGGGATGACCGGGGTAATGTCCTTTTCGAGAAGCTGGTTGAGGAAATCGGTATCGACCCGCTCGACGCGCCCGGTGCACAGATGGTCGACGCCGCCGATAATGCCGTAAGGGTGCGCAATGACGGCGTTGGTGTAGCAAGCGCGCAAATCGCTGGAAGCGAGACCTTCGAGGATTTCGTGGGTGATGCGGTTGGCGGCGTACATGGAGACCTTGAGGGTCGCCTCGTCGGTGACTCCGGTGCCGTCGGCATTGGTGATAATGACGCCGTCCTTCTTGGCTTCTTCGCGGATCTGAAGGGAGGCGCCGTGAACCAGCACGATGCGGATGTTAAGCGAGAGCAGGACGGCGATATCGAGAAGGATATTGGTGAAATTCTCGTGCGCAACAATGCTGCCATCGAGGGCAAAAACGAATACCTTTTCGCGGAAATGCGGAATATAGGTCAATATCCCGCGCAAATCAGATGCTTTCATCATTCGGTTTTATATGTGATAGGAGAACCTTTTTCGTTTTAGCGTGCCTGACGCCGACGTCCAGTGGAGATTTTGCCCCAAGCGAAAATTCACGTGTCCGTCAACGTCCTGAAAGTCAAAAAACGCCACCCGGTTTGTTGCCGGGTGGCGTTTGTGAATGATACAAACACCCGCCTACGCGCTGAAGACGCGCTTAGGCTGCATTTTCTTGTGAGTCTGGCCGACAGTGACATATTTCTGCGCCCATTTTTTCAGCCCTTCCTCTTTTTCGGGCGGGAGCGTCTTGACGACCTTTCCGGGAGCGCCAAGCACCATCGAATGGGGCGGGATAATCGTCTTCTGCGTGATGAGTGCGTTGGCGCCGATGATGGAGCCGTGGCCGATGACCGCGCCATCGAGAATCGTGGCGTTCATACCGATGAGGCAATTGTCTTCGATCGTGCAGGCGTGCACAACGGCGCTGTGGCCGATGGTGACATACTTGCCGATGATGCAACCATAGTCGTCGGCGAGGTGGATGACCGCCCCGTCCTGGACATTGGAACCTTCACCGATGATGATGTCGTTGATGTCTCCGCGCAAAACCGCTGCCGGCCAGATGCTGGTGTAAGCGGCGAGTTTGACGGCACCAAACACAACCGCTTCCGGGGCGATGTACGCCGTCGGATCGACGACGGGAGTCTGCCCCAAATACTTGGAAAGTCTTTCTTCGAGAGTCATGGTTTTATAATCTTACGATCTTCTTTTTCCTCTGGCAATCACACGCTCAAATCTGGTTCTATCGCAAAAACTGTGCAGTAACCAAGGCATGCGGGGAATTCTACACCAAGTCAAAAGTCAAAACTTTTGCCTTCCAATGTCTTTAAAAGGATCAAGTTGCTACGGGGAAGAGCTATTCAAATTCCACCCGACCGCCTTATGGAAGGTCACGATTGTCCCTCACAGTTTTGTTTGATGCCGGAAAAAAATTTAGATCAGCTAGAAGGAGAAAAAACGCTTCGAAGCGCCTGAAGGGTTATTTGAAAACACGCCCTACTTCTTTGTGGTGACGGGGGAAGTGGGCACGGTCACTCCATTGGTTAAATGCCCGGCCTGCAAATGCTCCTCCACACCCGTCACGCTGCCAGCGGAAAATTCCACATACAATTCGCCAATCGGCTTTTTCACGTAAACCGTCTGAAAGACCGTGCGGCCAAAGGCATCAATGACCTGCGACGTCTGCGGGATCAATTCGTAGGTAATGTACACCCACGTATCGATGCGACCCTGGGTGTCCTGCCGGAAGGAAGCTTTCGCGGGCTTGCCGAGCGATTTTTTGACATCTTCCAAAGTCATGCCGAGAATGACGCGCTTTTCGGCAATCGCCTTCCCTATCGCATTACGCTGGGTCTGAGCCTGGCGGGCCGATTGCATCACCTTTGGATCGATCGGGGGCAAATCGCCCGGAAGCATCCAGCCTTCCAGATTGGTTCCGCGATAAGGCACACCGACGAGGTAATTCCCGTCGTTGCCGATACCGATGATCTGCACCGTCGTCCCGGCGGGAAGCGAGGCAGCCACCGATTGAAAATCCTTGCCCATGTAAACATTGGCCGCCCTCTCCAACGTGAGGGCGATCTTGTCGGAAATATATTGATCGAAATAGAAAACGTCCTTGTCCCGCAATTCGAGCGGCGTGGCCGTCAATTGAGAAATGGCCAGACTCCAAACCAGGAAGAGCAAAGAGAGTCTCATCGGCAAAGGCGGTTTTACTTTTCCATCATACGCCATCAGCGGGAAAAGTCCACACTGCTGCTACCGCACTCTCGAACAGGCAACCTCACGCCGCAACCGGCAACGACGGCGAGGAGGAGGGGGAGGGATTGAAAAGCCAGGAGACGATTTCGTTCCAGCGGTAAGCGGCGGTGTGTTTTTCGCGGAACTTCACGCGCGCCGCCGTCCCGATCGAAGTCAACATCTCCGCATCGGCGGCGAACAATTCAGCGCTGCGGCGGGTCAATCCGGTTTCGTCCTGCGCCAGGACAATTTCCTCGTTGTCGCGGAACTCCGCACCCAGCTCTTTCCGGTGATCGGAGAGAAGCACCACACCGCTGGCAGCGCATTCGAACACGCGGAACGGCAGACCGCCCTCGACCGATTGCGGATCGGTAAACTGAACCTGGAAGCGGCCACTGCGAAACAGACCGCTCCATTTTTCGGCGGGAACTTCCGTCGTGTTGCGAAACTGGAATGAAGCCGGAGCCTGAAGCGCCACGCGCAATTCGGACTCGGTGGCAAAGCGTTCCGTGTGATGTCCGCTCAGCACGGCGACCGGCCCGCTTTGAAGGATCGCCGACAAACCGTGCAACCGGGCCGTGCGCTTGCCCCAGCGCCAAATCTGCTGGTTGAACAACGCCTGATGCACCGGATTGGAAAGCCATTGATTGATCACCATGGCGCGCTTGTCGCCGAGGGCGGCGCGTTCATTGGCGGCGAGTTCGTAGGGACGCACCGGCCACGGACTCAATTCCATGTCGGCCACGCAATCGTTGAGATAGTTGCGCACCGGAGACGGGAGCGCATTAGACTCGGTCTGGAGCGACGCGACGGACGGGATCGTTCCGGTGAAAACGGCGTGATCCCTGAGTTCGGGGAAAAGCGGATCGGCCGCATTCTGGAATTGCTCCAGGTCGGCGCTCAGATGAACCGGCAACGCTTCGTGACCGGAGAACTCGCGCCATTTATTGCGCCAATGACCATCCCAGGAAAAGACCGTGACCGCATCGTCCTTTTGCCAATGCTTCCACACTTCGGGATGCGCCAGTGTCTCAGGGCTGCGCATGTAATCGTCGTACCAGAAGGAAGCCTTCGGGATGGAACGCAACTGGGGAGATTTCCACAACCCCGGCCAACCGAGCGGAGCGTCCATGATAAAACAAATCAGATCGACCGGGCCGCTGCAAATGCCACGGGCCAGTTCACTGTCCTGGAGACGGCGGCACTGTTCGTTGCGCAGGGTGACGACGCGGTGGTTCCAGCCGCATTGGGCGGAGCCCACGCGCAGAAGACGGGTAAACAGGGATTCCACTCCCCGGCGGGATTCGACAAAGACAACCGTGCGCGCGCTCATATTGCTCCGCAGCGGGAATCAACCGCTGGTGGCCTCGGCCATGGCGGCCCGTTCCTGGGTGACGGTATTGTCGGCTTCCTGCCAGGCATCACGCAACTGGGTGATCAGGGGAGTGATCCCGGCGATGGGACGGGCGTCGTTCTCACGCAGGGCGCGGGACAATTCGCCGGTGAAAAAGGTGTAGAGATTGGACAGCCGGACGCAGAGGTCGGGATTGTATTCCGGACGCAGGCTGGAACTCAGTTCCGAAAGAATATCGGTGGCGCGCTGCACAGAGGTGGCCGCGGCGGCGCGGTTGCCCTGTGGAGGCGGGGCGAGATTCTCCTCCGCCTCGTGCGAAAAGCGGAGCAATCCGTCATAGAGCATGACGATCAAACCACCGGGGGTGGCGGATTGGACTTGGGCGACCAGATAGGTTTCGGATGGATTCATGGTAGATCTGCGGCGGTTTCCTGGTTTTCAATTCCCTGGGAGATGTTCCCTGAGGAATTCCCGATAGTGCTGGAGCCAGGGGATCAACTTCAACTCAAGCACATCGGAAAATTGCACAACATCGGCGGCGCTGAGAGCGGCGGCGGCATCCTTCATCAGATGGTTGAAGCATTCCATGCGTTCGTTGATGAGTTCATCCACCTGATCTTCGGTCAGGAGTGCCCCGAGTTGAGGAATAAAGGAGATCTGCTGCTTGAGATTGTCGCAGATACCACGCCAGGTCTCGATGATCTCGCGGGGATCGGACAAGAGGCTCTCGGTCACCAGCTTTTCGCACCGGGACTCCAGTTCTCCGAGATAATTGCACTGGAGGGCGAGAGCCGACTGCATGGCTATTTCTATCGGGATCGACTCGATCTCACAGAGCATAGCGGAGTCGAATATGGAGTCGGCCTCCTCGATTGTCTTGACGAGACGTCCGTCGAATTTGCATGAGGATATGGATCTCTTTTGATCCATGAGCCAATCCATGACGCCAGAGCAAAGCTCCTGGAAGCTTTGCGATTCCGCGGCAGGAATGGCTACCGGTTTCGAATCGATGATGAGTTTCATTTAGTTTGAGCTGGTTTTCAGGTTTTGGAGGCTTGTCAGGGTAGAGGAAGACTGGTTGTAAGCCGATTCCATGGTTGCGAAAGCCGAACGCATCCGCTCGATTTCCGAATCGACACGCGCCTGCATTTGCTTGATCTGGTCGGCCAGTGTTTTCTGTTGCTGGGTAATGTTCTGTTCTCTTAAGGTTATCGACCCATTGAGGCTACTATTATAGGAATCAATTTTGTCGCCCAGTTTGGAGACGATGCCCTTGCCGTAGGTGGTGAACAAATCGACGACATCCTGCAGGTGGTTGGTCAGGGCGTTCTTGAGCTTGGTGGAATCGACCGAGGTGACGGTGTTGTCGCTGCTATTGGTATCAATCCCCAGGTCGGAGAGCATCTTGACGCTGCTATTGGTACTGACGACGACGTTGAAGACGCTTCGCAGGTCGCTGGGCAGGAAGCTGACGGTCGATGCACCCGCCAGGAGTCCCGCCGTGACGTCGGAACTGGTGCTGGAACTGGAGGTATCGATCTTGGTGTAGCTGGAAATGAGGTTCTGTGTCGAATTGTATTGGGAGACGAAGTCGTTGATGGCCGTGGCGATCTTGTCGGTGTCGGGCGTAACGTTCAGGGTGGTCGAACCGGTCGCGAGGGCGGTAATGGTTAATCCCTTGATGCCGGTCTCAGCCTCGGTGAGGGAATCGTCATTGCTGGTGCGGACGGTGCTGTCGCTGCCAACGGTGAATAGCGTAGTCTTGCCGATGGTGCTCGTGCTGTCGCTGGAAGTCAGGCGCAGGGCGGTGCCAATGTTGCTGGTGCCGTCGGCGACGGTGATGCTTTGCGCACCCCGCGAGGACGATGTCAGGGTAAGCCGGTCAGTGTAATTGTCGTAAGTGGCCACCACGCCGGCGCTGCTGGCATTGATCTTGGAAATGAGCGACGTCAGGGTATCCGTGCTGGAATAAGTGACTGAAACGCCGTTGATGGTGAAGTTTCCCGCAGTCGGAGTTGTGCTCAATCCCGCCGAGGAAAGGGTGGCGGTGGAGCTGAGGCGGCCCACGCCAACAGTCGATGTCACCGTCGTAGAACCGGTGTTGAATAATTGCGCCTGGGTGAGGAAATTACTTGTGTCGGCCCCCGATCCCAGAACGATGGTGGAATTGGTGTTGGACGTGAGGCTGAACTTGCCCGTCGAGGAATCGTATGTGGCGGTCACTCCGGCGCTGGAATTGTTGATCTTGCCGATGACCGAACTGGTCGAGGTGGAATTGCCGTCGTCAAGGGTCTCGCTGCCGGTCAGTGTGATGGTGGCCCCGTTGATGGTGAATGTCTTGTTGGAGACGCTCATGCCGCTGATGCTCGAAATAGTCGTCGAACCCGAAGGCACGGCGGTGATTTTGCCGTTGGTGCTGGTGCCACTCTGTAAAGCGCTATTGGTGGCGACCTGGGTGATATTGACCGTATAGCTGCCGGACACTGCGGAAGTGTCATCGACGGTGGCGGTGGCAACGGTCGATGTGGACGAAGCGGCCGTCTTGGATTTGTAGAGCGACGGGTCGTTGAGCGCGGTCAGCTTGGTCTTGAGATTGGTCAGGCTTGAGGAAATGAAATGGTAGGCGTCGGTCTCGCTGGTGAGGGTCGCCGACTGGGACTCCAGGGAATTGATCGGAATCTCGTCGGCTGCCTTGAGCTTGGTGAGAATATTCTCAGTGTCCATTCCACTGAAAAAACCACTCAGTGTAACGGTTCCAGTACTACTGGTGCCTGTTGAAGACGTCGTTGTGCTCATAAACGGTGCATGTTGGGCCAAGTCGTTTATCGACAAGGTTGACGAGCGCTTTAGCACTCATTGCCAAACCCGGATCGACTCGTTTATAGGGAAACCTCTGCCCAGTTCTAACGCTGAAAATATAAACCGCTTACGGAATGCAGGTTGCGCACTCGAACGGATTGGAATTCCGTACAAGCTCTACTGCTCGGAAACATTTTGGCCCCCGGGATTTCGCCCCATCTCGGGCAACAAACTCGAATCCTTGAAATGGCCCGAAGTCAGTTCACCCATTTTTTCGGCCAGTTCGTGCAGGTTGAAAGGTTTGCGCAACACGGCACAGAAACCGTGGTCGCGGTAGTTGGCAATGATCGGATTATCCGAGTAACCGCTGCACGCCACCGCTTTGATCTCCGGGTCAAGTTCGTGCATCGGGCCGATAACCCGGTCTCCGCCCATCCCTCCGGGAATGGTCAGGTCGAGGCAAACTACGCTGAACGGATGGTTTTCCGCGAGCGCCTTCTGATGAAGATCAAGCGCCTCCTGGCCGTCCTGCGCCTCCTCAACTTCGTAGCCGAGCCGCATCAAGGTCCGGCGCATCACCTTGCGGATAGTCGCCTCGTCGTCCATGATCAACACCCGGCCGCTGCCGCGAACCCAGGCATGCGCCTCGATGACATGCTTCTTCACCTTCGCATGCGTCGCGGGAAGATAGACGCAGAAGGTGGCGCCTTCGCCGGGCGGCGAATCGATTGTCACTAATCCCTGGTGCCGTCGGCAAATCGAGTAGACAGCCGCCAAGCCCAAACCCGTGCCGGTTTCCTTCGTCGTAAAGTAAGGATCGAATATCTTGCCCAATATCTCCGGGGCAATACCCACCCCCTCATCGGTCACCGAAAAGCGGACATATTCACCCGGTGGCAACACATTGGCAAAGGGCTCGGTGAGAACCTCGTTCCAGGCCCGGACACGGAGAATGCCGCCCTGGGGCATCGCTTCCCGGCCGTTGATGACCAGATTGTCGATGACCTGGCTGATCTGGTTCTCGTCGACGCGGGCGGGCCAGAGGTCTTCCTGAAAATCAAATTCCATTTTCACCTTGGAACCGCGCAGATTGAAGCTGACCGTCTTGCGCAGTAATTCACCGATGTCGCAAACGCTCTTGAGCGGTTCACCCCCCTTGGAAAAGGTCAACAGTTGATGCGAGAGATCGGCCGCGCGGCGGGTCGCCGCCTCCGCTTCGGAGAGAAATTCCACCTTATTGTCTCCGGCGGACAATTGTGTCTTGGCCAGCGCAATGTTGCCGCCGATGGTCATCAGGATGTTATTGAAATCGTGTGCGATGCCGCCCGCCAGAAGGCCGAGCGATTCAAGTTTGGCCGAGCGCAACATCTCCCGCTCCTGCTTGTGCCGGTCGGTCAGATCACGCTCGATGGCAATGTAATGGGTGATGTTGTTACCGGCGTCCCGCACCGGAGAAACCTGAATATCGACCTCGTAGGAGGAGCCATCCTTGCGGTAGTTGACGCCCTCGGCGCGGAACGGCAATCCGTTGCGCAAGGTCTCTTTCATCCGCCGCAACAACTCCGGATCGGTCCGCTCTCCTTGCAAAATTCGCGGCGTGCGGCCAATGACTTCCTCGGCGGTGTAGCCGTTTTGCTGAGTGAACGCCTCGTTGACGAAAATAATTCGCGGGCCTGGCGGGTCGAGTTCGGCATCGGTAATGACAACCACTTCGTTGATGCTGCGGATCGCCTCGCCCAGAACGCGCAACTCGTCGTTGGTTCGTTTCTGGTCGGTGATGTCGACACAGGAACCGACGTAGCCGATGCAGGTGTTGCCGTCGACTCCGTAAGGGCGGCCCGTCTCCAATATCCAGCGGAACTCGCCGTCGTGGCGCAGGAGCCGGTATTCGATTTCAAAATTCGCCAGGTTGGTAAATTTATTCTGGTGTAACGCGCGGCAAAGCTCCACGTCGTCGGGATGCACGCCTTCGAGCCAACCCTCTCCCATTTCGTGTCCCATGTCGTAACCGCGGAAATCGAGCCAGGTGTCATTGAAGAAATCGTGCTGCACTTCCGGTTTGGACATCCAGAGCATCACCGGCGCGCTGTTGGCCATGCTGCGGAAACGCTCCTCGCTCTCGCGCATCGCATCCTCCATCGCATGCCGCTGGCGCATGAGCTGCACCTGCTGGTTGGCCACCAGAAGACGTATCTTGAGCAGACTGAAATCGAGCGGCTTGGCAATGTAATCGTTCGCGCCGGAACTGAGCACCTCGTGCAAATCCTGCGCCTTGTCCTTGGCCGTCGCCATCAGAACATACGGACGATCCCCCTGCGGTTGGTAGCGAAGCCAGCGGCAAAAATCGAGCCCGCTCATGCCCGGTAATAGCCAGTCCAGGATGACAATGTCAGCTCCTTCGCGAGTGTAAATCTCCTGGGCTTCCTCGGCGGAAGTCACCGTCTTGGGCTGATGACCACAGGCCTTGAGAATCTCGCCTATAATAAGCTGAGTCGCGTAGTCATCCTCTACTACCAGTGCTTTCATAATTTATGTCCACCTGCATCCATGCAGGGTTCACCCAACTGTGTGTGGTTGCGTTATTCTCTCTTCGGCAACGCCAGCCCCTCCTTTAACCCGAACATGACGCCAGGCATACGTTTCGCTAATGACACAGTTCCCGGGAAGGGATCGAAACGAAACCGGCGGATGCATTTTTTGCCCATTGGCAGTGGCGATAAAAATCCAGTAACGCTCACGCCGGAACCGGACATCCTCTCCCGCTTCGCGTAACGCGGGTGCAGGGCCGATTGCCTCTGCAAAAAAAGAGGCGGAGTGAATTCGCGCACTTCATTCACTCCGCCTCGCCGACAACAACCCTCCCCCCTCACAAGAGGGGGGAGGAGGAGACGCTTTCGCGCCCCCCTACCAAGTCACGGACATAAACAACTCAATGCCGCGTGACTCGTCCTTTACACGACCGATGACCTCCTCAATGGCCGCGATGTCGAGGCCAAGGTAATCGAGCGAGTAAGGCTTAAGCATGTTTTTAAATTCTTCTTCGTCCCACACGTTATGATCCGAACACCGCGCACACGCGCTGGCCACATGGATGAGCTTGGCCACACCGTGGGGGTCAAGTTCCGGATCGTTGTGATAACGCACCGCGCTGACGATTTCGTCAGGAAAGAACCAGCGTTCCAATAGAAGGCCGCCGATCTCCGCGTGGTCCGCGCCAAGCACCAGCAATTCCGCATCCGACCAGCCCAGACCTTCCTGTTCCATGGCCATGCGGATCTTACCCACCTCACGGCGGGTCGTCACGTTGAGGACGCTCTTGCCGATGTCGTGCAGCAGGCCCGACACGTAGGCGGTGTTGGTATCGAATTTCTTCTTGGTGCACATCGGCGCCAGGATCTTGGCGGCGAGGGCCGACTTGATCGAGTGCCGCCACAAGTCCACCGGGTCCACCCCGTAATCGCTCAGCGATACGAGGGACAGTTGCCCGAAGGTGATCGCCATCACCTTTTCCTGGATCAGATTGTATCCAAGCCGCAACACCGCATCCTCCAGCGTCCCGATGGGTTCCTCCCCATGGAAACTGGCGCTGTTGCTCAGGCGCAGAATCTGCGCCGTCAGATCGGGATCGTGGCGGATCACATCCACCACGTCCGAGTTCATCAAATTGCGGTTCTTCAACATGAAGAACAGCTTGAAAGCCACCGGCGGTGACGGAGGCATCGTCCGCAAGTTGCTGACGATTTCCTCCGCAACCGACATCCGGGTCATCGGCTTAATCTGATCGAGTGCATCCGTGATCATCTATTTTTCCCAGTGATCAAATATTTCGTTGTACCGAATTTTTCCGCCTCCTATCGGGCGGCCACATCACGACCCGTCGTGCCGTAGGGCACATACACCACGCGCTGGCGCGGGCGGGACAGATCGGCATATTGGCCGACATTGGCTGGGTTGGTGTACACCGCGTACAATTTTACGGTCTCGGCGCGGGAGAAATAGTTCGCCCACTGGGCCGGATCTTTGCCGCTGAGCCAAACGGGCTTGGTGGCACGCTGATCCATTCCCCAATAGCGTCCGTGGCTGTCGCGATAAACCACCATCGCGTGACGGTCGCTCATATGGTCTTCATTTCTCCAGTCGAACACGACCAGGTAGGCTTCGCCGCCTGCGCGGGTGATCCGGCTGTAGAGTTCCTTGGCGTAAGGCGCGCAGGTTGTCCAGCCGCCTTTGCCGGGGATGTCCAGAGCCAGCGCGATATCCCAGCTATCGTCGCCGGCCCTGGACTGGGTGGGAGACATCATTAACGCTGCGCCGAATAAAGCGGCAGCAGCCCAACAGGCTTTCTTTACCCCTGAGGAGGTCATTTGAGTTTTCATACCCAGACTATCGTCGGCGAATACGAAAAGAACGGCGTCCGGCCTAAACTCAAAAAACGCTTATTTCCAGTTTTTATAAAAAATCATAACATGCTAATTTTTAATTATTTATAAAAACACTAATAACGCCATCATCTCCCCTCAAAACACCTTCCGGCGGCACGTTTGGAACTCTCTTTTCGACGACTTTTTTGCCGCCGATTTTGCTCGTCCGGCAATTCCTCTCCGGGTCAAAAACGGCAAAAAAGGTGTAAATACAAGCCGCTCCCTGTGTGAATTATTTTCCGATTTTGACCCGATTGGAGGCTTTCGGAAAAAAGTAACGCGAGATTTCTTCCCACGCTTTGGAGCGATCACCCGATTTCGGCAAAAAATCCCCTACCCTCCCGGAACAGGCCGATTTTGGGCTATTATGAAGAAAAATTCGCCAAAGCTACGTGATTTTAAACCCAGTAAACGCTAGAGCAGCAACTGAACATCCTCTGTCGCTTTGCGTCAGTCCGGTCTCCGCATGACCTGTGCAACAGGGTCATGCTCTCTATTGTGAGTGCGGGGCCATTTGGCCCTGCCAGCATGATGCTGGATCCAGTTACGCGAAGCGGTAGAGGGTATTCAGTTCCAGCGCCAGCATTACTGGATGCAACGTCACGTTGCTATTTCTGGACGAACTGCACGAGCAGTTCCAAGCCTTGAGGCCAGAAGCCGAACAGAATCGTCACTGCGGTCAGAACCAGCAGGAGAGCCTTCGTGCAGAAAGCAGCCGGAACGGGCGTATTGTCGAGCGGTTCGGACCAGAACATCGCTTTGACCACACCCAGATAATAATAGAGACCCGCTACCGCTGTAATCACGCCAATAGCGAAGAGGCAATAATAGCCCCGGCTCCAGGCGGCCGCGAAGATGGAGAGTTTGGCGATAAAGCCAACAGTCGGAGGAATACCCCCCAGCGAAACCAGCGCCACAGCCAGCGTTCCCGCCAAAACCGGCGAACGTTGCCAGAGTCCGGCGTACTGGTGAATCTGCTCGCCCTTGACCGTGCGGGAAACCACCGTGATGACGAGGAATGCAACGAGATTGGCCAACAGGTAGCTGACGAGATAGATGAGCACCACGGCAATATTTGCCTGGGCGATGACGCCGATGAGCATGAAACCCGAATGACCGATGCTCGAATAAGCCAGCATGCGCTTGATGTCGCGTTGCGGGATGGCGGCGAGGTTACCGAGAATCATCGACAATCCGGCCAGCACGCCGAGAACCAATTCCCAGGTCGAGCTGAGTCCGCCAACCGCGAAGGCGATGTAAAGAACTCGCATCAGCAGGACGAAACCGGCCGCCTTGGAACCAACCGCCAGAAATGCCGTGATCGGTGTGGGTGCGCCCTGATAGACATCCGGCGCCCAGAAGTGGAACGGAACCGCCGCGACCTTGAAGCCGAGACCGACGATGACCAGAAGCAGGCCGAATTTCAACCCGGTCGAAACGCCGCCGTGAGCGATGGCCGTGTTGATTTCGCGGAAATGGGTGCTGCCAGTGATGCCGAAAACGTAGGCGATACCCATAACGAGAAATGCCGACGAAAGCGCGCCAAGGATCAGGTATTTGACTCCCGCCTCAAGGGCGAAGGAATTCGAACGCTGATAGGCAACGAGAATGTAAAAGGAGATGGTCACCAATTCGAGCGCGACGAACAACACCATGAAATCGGTGACTGAGGCCAGCAGACAGAGGCCCGCGGTGGTTAAGAGCGGGAAGATAAAGAATTCCCCGCGAGCGGGAAGGGATTCCTCGTCGGCCGCGATGCTCATCCAGGTGACAATCGCCGCGGTGGCAATGAAGAAAACCTTGAAGAACTTCGCCGCATAGTCCCAGGCGTAGAGATTGCTCCAGTAGTAGGCGAAATAGACGTTGCTGCCCTCGGCACGGGTGACCGGAATCCAGAGGGTAATGAGCGCCGTCAGAATCAGACCGCCAAGTGTGATGAAGCCCACCAGACGCGGACACGGTTTGCTGAACGCCTCCCACAAAAGGAGTCCCGCCGCAAAAACGGTCAGCAGGATTTCCGGGGCGATCCAAAGAATTTCAGGGGCGGTAGCAGGCATAGTCGTGTGCGTCGGTCAATGGCTCAACAAAAGTTTCACCGCAGGCGAAATCGTCTGCTGGAGGGCGGTCGGGAAAAATCCCAAAAACAACAGGGCCGCCATTAACAAAATATAAGGACTGCGTTGAACAAAGCCGGTCAGATCCGTCACCTTGTCGTAGCGCACGGGCAGTTCACCGAAGAAAATCCGGCGCACGGCGCGCAGTTGGTAAACCGCTCCCAGAACAATTCCCCACAGGGCGAGAATCACCACGAAGTTCGGAACGTAGGCGCTCTTGAAGGAGCCGAAGAAAATCATCAATTCGCCGGGGAAGTTGGCCAGTCCGGGCAGACCGATCGATGCCAGCGAACCGATCAGGAACGAGACCGCGAGGAAAGGCGCGCGCTGGGCCAGACCGCCGAGTTCCTTGAAGCGGTTTTCTCCGGTACGCTGTTGGATTTCACCCGCAAGACCGAACAGCAGGGCCGCGCTCAGGCCGTGGCCAACCATGAGAATCACCACGCCGGTCAGACTCGTCTGGGTGAGGGCCGCAATGCCGAGGAAGAGATAGCCCATGTGCATCACGCTGGAAAAACCGAGCATGAGCTGGATTTCTTTCTGCGCGAGGGTCACCAAACCGATGAGCAAGATATTGCCGAGCAGGAGAACCAACAGCCAGGTCTGCCAATGTTCCATGCCGCCGGGGAGTAAAGGAACGGCGATTCGCAGCAGGCCGTAAAGGCCGAATTTCTTGAGCACGCCCGCATGAATCATCGCCGCCGAGGGCGGAGCCGAAGCGTAGCCGGGAGCCGCCCACGAGTGGAACGGGAAGAGGGAAATGAGAACACCGAAACCGGCCAGCACGAGGGCGTAGATGACGCTCTGGGAATGTTGGCTCAGGGGGATGTTGTGCAGGTAAGCCTGAATTTGGACGAGATCGAACGTCGGGCGATAGGTCGGATCGCCGCCACCGACGACGAAAACCAGCGCGAGCAAGCCGCCGAGCAGAACCAGGCTGCCGAGGGTCAGATACAGGGCCATCTGCATGCTGGCGAATTGCCGGTTCTGCGTGCCCCAGATGCCGATCAGCAGGAAGGTCGGAATGAGGGCGAATTCGTGGAAAATGTAGAGGAAGAACAGGTCGAACGACAGGAACGCACCGAGCGCGCCCAGCAGCATGAGGAGCAGGTAGATGAAGAATTCGCGCGGACGGCGGATGTCTTCAGGAACAATGACAATCGCCGCGAGGCAAACCGTCACGGTCAGAAGAAGGAGCGGCAGATTGATGCCGTCGAGGCCGATGTGGAAACGGATTTCCGGCAGGCCGGGCAGGTGCACCCACGGGATGTCGGTAATCATCTGTAAACCGGTCAGGCGCGGATCGAAATACATCCACGCGACCAACGCGAGAGAGAAGTCGAGCAACGCCGCCACCGTGGCGACGACCTTGGGGGCATTCGGGAAAGACAGGGGGCCGATCCGAACCGGGCCAACCAAAATCAGACCGATCGCCGCGACCGGGATCACGAGCAGCAATAGAAGGAGATAGGAGGAATCAACCATAGGTCAGCGCAGAAGCGAGTGGAAAAGGGTGAAGTAGATAATCAGGAGAGTGCCAAAGCTGAAGAGAATGGCGTAAGCCTGCAAGCTGCCGGTCTGGAACAGGCGCAACACTTCGCCGCTCACGTTCGCCACGAAAGCCGAACCGCGGACGCAGAAGCCACTCAAAATCCAGTTGTCGATCCAGGCCAGGATGCGCGCAATCGCCTGCTGGAACTTGATTGGGCCCTTCTCGTAAATTTCGTCGATGTAGAATTTGTTTGCGAGGAGCGAAATCGGCAGAGGTTCGGTATCGGCGCTCTTGTAGCGCCAGATCGCGAGAATGCCACCCAGAAGGAATGCGCCCGCCGAAAGCACCATTGTCGTCAGGTGCATCGGATTGGGTTCGGCTTCGTGACCGTTCTCGATGTACTGCAAAATCCCGATGTAAGCGCCAATGACCGAGAGTACCGCGAGCGCAATCAGCGGCAAGGTCATCACCTTCGGCGATTCGTGCGGATGCTCGGCCTTCTCGGTGCGCGGCTTGTTGAAGAAGGCCACGAGAATGAGTCGGCCCATGTAGAACGCCGTCAGGAACGCCGTCGCCAGACCGACCACATAGAGGCCGCGATGCTGTGCGAACGTCGCGAGGATGATTTCATCCTTGCTGAAGAAACCGGACAGACCGGGGCAACCGGTCAACGCGAGGGTGCCGATGAGGAACGTCCAGAACGTGACGGGAATCTTGTTCCAGAGACCGCCCATCTTCCAGATGTCCTGCTCTTCATGCAGGGCGTGAATGACGGAACCAGCGCCGAGGAACAGGAGCGCCTTGAAGAAAGCGTGCGTGGTCAGGTGGAACATCGCCGCGTGCGGCGCGGCCACACCGACGGCCATAACCATGTAACCCAACTGCGAGAGGGTCGAATAGGCGAGAATGCGCTTGATGTCGTTCTGCTGCGTCGCGATCAACGCCGCGAACAACGCGGTGAATCCGCCGATGTAGGCGATCACGTCCAGCGCGTGGGCGGAAAGGAGAAGCACCGGGAAGATGCGGGCCAGCATGTAAACGCCCGCAGCAACCATTGTCGCGGCATGGATGAGGGCCGAGACCGG
>DBTH01000079.1:45829-48564 GCA_002306945.1 Methylacidiphilaceae bacterium UBA1321
ATCGCGTCCGGCAGCCACACGTGCAACGGCACCATAGCCGATTTACCGATGCAACCGCAGAACAGCAACACGCCCAGAGCGGTCAGAACCGCCGGGGACGAAGCCGACAATGCCGCGCTGGCATCTGGATTCAACTGGAACGCCACCGTGCCGGTGATCGACCAGTAGAGCAATATGCCGATGAGAAAACCGAAGTCACCAAGGCGATTGCAGAGGAATGCCTTGTTGGCCGCATCCGCCGCCGACGGGCGGGTGAACCAAAAACCGATGAGGAGGTAGGAACTCAGACCGACCAGTTCCCAGAAGATGAACATCATCACGAAATTGTTCGCAATGACAATGCCGAGCATCGAAAACATGAACAGCGACAACATCGAGAAGAACCGGCCGCGACCTTCGTCGTGAGCCATGTACCCGGCGGAAAAGATGTGAACCAGAAGACCGACGCCGGTCACCGTCAGAAGCATCATCTTCATCAGATGATCGTCGCTCCAGCCGAGTTGCACCGAGAGATCGGCTGTGCCGCCGCTGACCGAGATCCAGTTAAAAGCCAGTTGAGGCACCGGCAACTTGCCGATGAAAATAAAGAGCGCGACGAAAAACGAGATCGTGCAGGCGGCAATCGAAAGGATCATCGCCAGATCGTGCTTGCGACGCCAAAACATCAGCCCCCATGCCGCCGAAATCAACGGAGCCAGAAGTAACCACCATGCTCGATCCATAATCTCGTCTTGTCCTTGTAATTAAAACTTCAATGTCGTCAGGTCGGTGACCTTCGTTGTCTGCCGCGCCCGGTAGAGCGCTACAATCAGCGCCAGGCCCACAGCGACTTCCGCAGCCGCCACCGTAATGATGAAGAAAACCATGATCTGCCCGTCCAACACCTTGTTGAACCGGCTGAATGCCACCAACGTCAGGTTGGCCGCGTTCAACATCATTTCCAAAGACATGTAGACCGTCAGCAAATCGCGCCGCACGACCACGCCGAACAGGCCCAGAATGAACAGAAACCCGGCGGCAAAAAGATAGTGATTAAGAGTAATATCCATTTATTTGACTCCCGGCTTGCCCTCGTCCTTACGGCTGAGCAGCACAACGCCCACCGTCGCCACCAGCAACAGCACGCCGACAACCTGGAAGGGCAGCAGATATTTCGTGAACAAAAGGCGGCCCAGTTCGCGCGTATCGTCGAGCAATCCGCCACCGGCTTGGGGAATCGAGGAAAGCGTTGCGCCGCCCTGCGGAACGCCGCGCAATACCAGCGACAACTCGTAACTGAAAAACACCGCCAGCGCCAGGCCCAGCAGGAACGACATCCAGCGCAACCGCACATGCTCCTCGGATTTCACATCCAGCAGCATGATAATGAAAAGGAACAACACCATCACTGCGCCCGCGTAAACAAGCACCTGCACCGTCGCGAGGAAAAACGCGCCCAGGGTCACAAACAGCGCCGCCAGAAAGCACATCGATACCACCAGCGATAACGCCGAGGCCACCGGATTACGATTGATCACGACCGACAGCCCGCTCAGGAGCATGCCGACGGCAAACACCCAAAAAAACAACGCTTCCATTCCAGATTTCTTCCAATGTGAAGGGGCTTATTTATTGGCCCACTTCTTGATGGGTAGCGGCATCACGCCACCCAGTTCATAAAGTTTCTCCTTGTCATGCACCATCTCCTCCCGGTTCAAACCGGTGATGGCGTAGTCCTTACGCAGGAAGATTGCCTCTTCGGGGCAAACCTCCTCGCACATGCCGCAATAGATGCAGCGGATCATGTCGATGGTAAATTCTTTCGGCGCTTTCTCGATCTTGGCGTTGGCCGAATCCGCAGCGATGGCTCCGGGAGTAATGCGAATGGCGTGCGGCGGACAGATGAATTCGCACATTTGACAGCTCACGCACTTTTCGCGTCCGTCCTCGTCCTTGACCAGCGTCGGAGCCCCGCGGTAACCCTCCGGCATGTCCCACTTTTCCTCGGGATATTCCATCGTCACCTTGGTCTGACCCGTCAGGCGCTTGACCATGTGTTTGATGGTAATCGCCATGCCCGCAAGAATGGCCGGAAAATACAGCCTTTCATACCAAGTCAATTGAGGACGTGCGACAATCATGCGTGTGACTGTAGCGAATTGAAGAAAGGACGCAACGAGATTGTGAATCTTTTCACAATCTCCCCCGGCATGCATATTTCTATCTTGTTGAAAGACAATGCGGCTCGCGATTTTTCGTAAAGAATATCTAATTCCAGCCCCTTCTTTTATCGTTGTTCCCGCCTGAAAGGCGACTTACCATCCGATCCATGAACGACGCCCACTTTTTCGATACACTCATCGAAACCACTCCGCCCACCCGCAATGTCGTCTATAAAACCTCAGGCAATCGCTCCCTGCATCTCCATGTCTTTGAACCCAAAGGACATAAATCGACCGATAAACGACCCTGCCTGTTCATGGTCCACGGTGGTGGCTGGGTCGAAGGCGCCCCCGAAGCGGTCTATCCCTACTTAGCACATTTCGCCCGACTCGGCATACCGGGGTTTTCCCTGCAATACCGGCTTGTCACGGAAAACTCCGGCTCAACCATCTTCGATTGCGTCAAAGACGGCCGCTCCGCCATGCGTTATCTCCGCCGGCACGCCGCCGAATTCGGCATCGACCCCCAACGCATCGTAGCCGGCGGCGGTTCCGCCGGAGCCCATGTCGCCGTTGGAACCACCCTGTTTTCCG
>DBTH01000077.1 GCA_002306945.1 Methylacidiphilaceae bacterium UBA1321
CCCGCGGAATCCTTCCACAAAAAAAATGTCGTCATCGAACGCGGCAGCTTCCGCCCCGTCACCCACGTCAACCTCGACATGCTCCAGACCGCCCTCAACCAAAGCCTCCCCAAGGTTCCCGCCGACACCGAGACCGTCGAGGTCATGGAAATCACGATGAACAATCTTCTGGCCACCGGCAGCATCGACCCCCGCGATTTCCTCGCCCGCGCCGACCTCATCGGAGCCGTCGGCAAAGCCGTGCTCATCTCCAACTACGCCGAGTATTACCGGCTCGCCGCCTATCTCTGGCGTTACACAAAAAACCACGTCAGCATCGTCGTCGGCATCCCCAACCTGCGCGAAATCTTCAACGAGAAATATTATCACTCGCTGTCCGGGGGCATTCTCGAATCGTTCGGCCGCCTGTTCAAAAACGAACTGAAACTTTACGTTTACCCGTTCCGCGACCCCTCCGTCGGCACAACCACGACGCTCGACGATTTCCAGGTTCCCTCAAATCTCTGCCACCTGTTCCAGCACTTGCGCGGCAACGGCCACCTCGTCGCCATCGAGGGAGCCAATCCCGACTTTGCGCCCATCTTCTCGCGCAATATCCTGGCCAAGATCCGCAACGGCGATCTCGATTGGGAAAGTGGCGTACCCGAACCGGTCGCCAGGATCATCAAAGAACGCCGCTATTTCGGTTATCAACAAAAGGCGTCGTGAGTCTCCGGTTCCTGCCCGGATAACCGCAATAGCATAAAAAAAGAGAGCCGACTTTCATCGGCTCTCTCAAATATTCAGAATCGAATGCGATTCTACTTTCCTGTCAGTCCGAGAGGGCTGCCGACACCGGTGACATAATCCCAACCGGTCGCGCATTTGTACGAACCGGCGCTACCCGAAGTGATGTCGCGGAAGACTGCCGACTTGCCGAGGTTGGAATAGATGCGATTCAACTCAGTCTGGCTGTTGGCCGCAAATCCGGTACCCGCCGTCGCAGCGAGATTCAACACACCGGCCAGGCAGGGAGTCGAAACGCTCGTGCCGCCGAGAATCCACCAACCGCTCTCGCCCCACAGGCTCGACGTGCAGTAGACATAGACACCCGAGTTGGCATCGGCGACGAAGGAAAGATCCGTCGTGCCGCGCTTGTAACCGACAATCCTGGAAATCGCGCTCTGGTAAGACGGGCGGACTTCATATTTGCTCGGCCCGCAACCCGTATCGCTCCAGCCGGTCTCACTGACAAAATTGCCGCTCGAATCGCGGTTGATCGTCGTGCCGCCGCAACTCACCACATTCGGTGAAGCCGCAGGATAACTGACAGTCGCCGCTGTGTCGCCACCCGCTGCCAGATACACCACTCCGTAGGTATTAAAGAGGGAATCATTGAAGAACTCGGTGAGATATTCGGTCGTGCCCCAGCTCATCGAGACTTCCTTCACGCCGCTGATGCGCGAAGCCACCTGCACCGCATAATACATATCGGAGAGGGAGCTGCTGGCTGCTTCTACCAGATAAATCTTCGCCTTCGGAGCGATGGCGTGCGCCCACTGGATGTCGAGGGCCGCTTCCAAATTCCAACTGGCAATGTAGTCGCCACCGGAAGCAGGTTGCTTGCCCTTGGCATAGACCACGCTGAAAACCTTGTTCGCAGTCGCCGTCATGTTGGTCGAAGTCTCCTGCGGCAAACTGAAGTAGTTGGAGAAATAATTGAAGTCGGCCAACGCATTCGGATAGTGATAGGCGATCACAATCGCAATCGCCCCGGAACCGCCGGTCGAAGGCAGATTGTACGCACTGCGAATCGTCGTAGGCGTATTATACTGGGCCGTGCTCGAAGTGCTGGCCGCTTTCATTTCACCAGCCGCCAAAACCCGCAGGCGCGCATTAGCCCCATCGGGGAACGAACCCGCGCATTCCGGCGTCCACACGGGAAGCTTGGGCGCTTGATATTGTGAAGCCGGCGTACCTGCAAACAGATTGGCCGAGCTGTTCAGGCCGAACCAGGCGGCCACAACGAGAAGACAACATTTCAATAGAGTTTTGTTGGAGTAGTGAGTTATTTTCATTAGGCTTATCCCTTATATAAGCGTTTATGCATAGATTCTGCATTCGATCCGTGTAACGCCCCGTATCGTGCCACATTCTATAACGTAATCCAGTCTGAAAACTATAGTCACAGTAAATAATTACACTCAACACGGTAAAAACTACCTCTTGTTGTAACAATTACCGCGAATCCACCTCCTGAACAGGAAGCCATTCCTGACAAATAGAGTCATTCCCGGGCAAAAACAGCTATCTCAAGGTTGTTCATTTCGAGCTTCCGGTTCGCTAGAAAGCAGCTAACCTCGGCTTTTTATGCTCACGCTTTCTAATATCGCCAAGTCGTTCGGTGGCCGCACCCTGTTCGAAAATGTCTCTCTCCAGGTCAATCGCGGCGACCGTGTGGCGTTAGTCGGCCCCAATGGCGCGGGCAAATCCACCCTCTTTTCCATCATCCTCAAACAGCAGGAACCCGACGACGGCAACGTCATCTTCGATTCCCACATCACGATGGGTTACCTGCCCCAGGAATCGATGCCGGTGGCCGACGAAACCGTCCTCCAGATCGCCACCGCCATCTCCCCCGAACACTCCAAATGGCGCCGCATCCTCGACGACTGCGAACGCACCGACGACACCTCCAGCGACCTATATAGCCAAGCCCAGGAAGAATACGCCAACCTCGGCGGCTTCGCCCTCGACCCCTGCGCCAAGAAAGTCCTCAAGGGCCTCGCCTTCCGCGACACCGATTACAACCGCCAGGCCCGCACCATGAGTGGCGGATGGGTCATGCGCGCCCACCTCGCCCGGCTGCTCGTCATGGAGCCCGATCTGCTCATCCTCGACGAACCGACCAATCACCTCGATCTCGAATGTCTCGGCTGGTTCCAGAATTATCTCCAGTCCTACCCCGGCGCCATTCTCATGATCTCCCACGATCGCGCCTTCCTCAACGCCCTCATCGACCAGATCTTCGAAATCCGCAGCCGCAAGATTCACGTCTATCGCGGCAACTACGACGAATACGTCATCCAGCGCGCTGCCCGCGACGCCCAGCAACTCGCCGCATACGAAAACCAGCAGAAGGAAATCGAATCCCTCCAACGCTTCGCCGACCGCTTCCGCGCCAAGGCCAGCAAAGCCTCGCAGGCCCAGTCCAAACTCAAGCAAATCGAGCGCATGGAGAAAATCGAAGCGCCCGAGGCCAGCGAAAAGAAAGTCCGCATCAAATTCCCCCAACCCGGACGCGGCTCCCAACACGTCATCCGCCTCGAAAAAGTCCACCACGCCTATGACGACCTCGTCGTCTACCGCGGCATCGACTTCGCCGTCGAACGCGGCCAGCGCACCGTTCTCGTCGGCCCCAACGGCGCGGGCAAATCGACCCTCCTCAAAATCCTCGGCGGCGTCATCCCCGTCCAGCAAGGCACACGCACCGTCGGCAACAACGTCCAGGTCGGTTACTTCTCCCAGAACCGCCTCGAAACCCTCGACCCGAACAAGACCGTCATTCAGGAATGTCTCAAGGTCGAGAGTAAACTCTCCGAGGAAAACATCCGCACCATCCTCGGCTCCTTCCTCTTCAGCGGCGACGACGCCTACAAGAAAGTTGCCGTCCTCTCCGGCGGTGAAAAGACCCGCCTTTCCCTGGTCAAGCTCCTCCTCAACCCGCCCAATCTCCTGCTGATGGACGAGCCGACCACCCACCTCGACATCGCCAGCATCGACGCCCTCATCGAAGCACTCAAACAGTACGAAGGTTCCCTCGTCTTCATCAGCCACGACGTCTACTTCATCCGTTCCCTCGCCCAGAATGTCCTCCACATCAGCGCCGGAACGCTCACACCCTATTCGGGCGATTACGATTACTACCTCGAAAAATCAAACGCCTCGTCCGAACGCTCCGGCCTGATCGCCGGAACCAAACTCTCCGACTCCCGCCCCCGCGAGGAAGCCGCCCACAAGTCCAGTTCCGACAAAACCTCCGTCTTCAAGACCAAGGAACAAAAACGCCAGGAAGCCCTCGAACGCCAGGCCCTCTCCGAAGAACGCAAAAAAATCAGACGCCAGCTCCAGCAGGTCGAAAACGAAATCGAAGCCCTCGAAATCAAACAGAAGACACTCACCGCCAAGCTCGAAGATCCCGAGACTTACAAGGAGGGCACCAACATCATGGATCTCAATCGCGAACTCAGCTACGTCAACGATTCCCTCGAACTCCTCAACAAGGATTGGGAACAACTCAGCGCCAATCCCCTCATCGCTTGATGGAGGGCAGCGTGACGCTGCACTCAGCTACGCGAAGCGGTAGAGAGATATGGTTCCAACGTCACGTTGCCTTTGGAAACCTCAAAAAGAGTCGCACTTGTGGCGAAGCGCTACTGGATGCAACGTCACGTTGCCCTTGGCGGGGTTTGGGGCGGAACCCCAATCTGTAATTTACGGCGGAGCGTGTCGATGAGTTCGACCGACTCCGGCAGACCGAGTTGCCACGTCACACCGAAATAAGTGGTGGCGGCGAGCAGCACCGTCAAACCGACCGCGACGGCGAACATCAGGAAACCGTGCGCGGCAGCAGCGGCCGACAGCACCATCCCGAACCACGCGACGGCGCCACAGGCCAGGCACGCGGCTGTCACCTTGATAAAAAACAACGTCCAATCCACCACGCGACCGCAATGCACCTCGCGCGACATGAAGAAAAGCAATTGCAGGAAATTGATCAACGCGATCAGTCCCGTTGTCATCGCCAGACCGACATGACCCAGCTTGAGTCCCTTCACTAACAAGAAGCACAATCCGAGATTGAGCACCATGCCGAAGAGACTGATCCGAACCGGCGTCTTTGACTGATTCAACGCATAGAAGCACGGCACCAGAACCTTGATCCCCGCATAGCCCGCCAACCCGATGGAATAGGCCTGCAACGCCAGCGCCGTCTGGTGCGTCGCCTCCGCGTTGAAACGACCATGCTGATAAATCAGATGAATGATCGGCTCCGACAACACCGCCAGACCGATGGACGCGGGCAGCGTCAGATAGAATGCCAGCCGCAACGCCTCCTCGACCGTTTTGCCGAATCCCACGAGATTGTCCTGCGCGTGCTGGCGCGAAACCGAGGGCAGCGCCACCGTCGCAATCGCCACCCCGAACACGCCGATGGGGAATTGCATCAGACGGAACGCGCAACTCAACCACGACTGCGCCCCGTTGATGTGCGAGGCAAACATATTGCTCACCATCACATTGACCTGCACCGCCGAACCCGCGATGACGCTCGGCAACATCAACGCCATCACGATGCGCAACTGAGGATCGTTGAAGTCGAGCTTCCACCGGTAGTGGAAACCGAGTTGCCACAACTTCGGCATTTGAATGAGCAACTGCGCCAGACCTCCCATCAGAACGCCGAGACAAACCCCGTAGAGCGCCCTCTCGGTGAAGTGCGGATGCAGCCAGTTCTTTTGCGGATCAAAGAGATAAGCGAAGAACACGCCGAACAGAACCGAGACGATATTGAACGCCGTCGACGCGGACGCCGGAAGACCGAAGACATTCTTCGCGTTCAACATTCCCATTGCCACCGCGGCGAGCGAAACAAACAGTATGAACGGAAACAAAATCCGCGTCAGGCGCGTGGTCAGCTCCAGCTTGCCCGGCACCTGCTCGAACCCGCTGTTGAGCACCCAGACCAGCGGGCCGCTGGCCAGAATGCCGATGACACAAATTGTTCCCAGAATCAGAATGAGCGCCGTGATGACTAACCGCGCCAGATGCCACGCCGAATCGTCGCCCTCCTTCGTCTGCACCTTCGTGAAGGTCGTCGTGAACGCAGTCGAAAGCGCCCCCTCCGCGAACAGATCGCGTAGCAGGTTCGGAATGCGAAACGCCGCCAGGTAGGAATCGAGCAGCATCCCCGCGCCGAACATCGCCGCGAAGACCTGTTCCCGCACCAGACCGAAAACGCGCGATCCCATCACCGCCAGACTGACGATGGCCGCAGATCGTTTACGCATGGTTCATCTCCCGCAGGGCTTGATATTTCAAATAAACCTCCTCGGCATTGTTGCGCGCGATTTCCAGGCCGAGCGTGCCGTCGAGAAAACCGCGCCGCACGACATATCCGCGGATAAAACGCCACCCCGCATGCACCGCCGCGCTCCACGGCAACGCCCGCTTGCCGCGCTGCGCCGCATTGGCTGCCCAAAGTTTCGCGTACTTGCGGATGCGTTGTTGCCGGTCTTCCTCGGTAGTGAAAGTGTAATGATGCAGATAACCCGGCAAGGCGCGCACCGCCCCCTCGATCTCCAGCCGTTCATGAACCGAACCACCCGCGAATCGCGCCCGTTCCTTTTGAAAGAGCCGCACCAACACATCGGGAAACCAGTTGCCGTGCCAGATCCATTCGCCCCGGTACCACACGACACGCGAAAACGTGTAGCCGCTGATATCCTCCGACGGCGGATTCTGCCGCACCATCTGGATCGCCGAAGCCAGCGCGGGGGAAAGTTCCTCATCGGCGTCGATACTCAACACCCACGGATTCGTCGCCAGCGAGAGAGCGAGATTCTTCTGCACGACGTAGCCCTCCCATGGATGTTGCGTCACAATCGCCCCGTAGCTGCGACAGATCTCCTGCGAACCGTCCGTGCTGCCGCTGTCGACGACGATAATCTCATCGACCACCGGGCGAATGCTCGACAGACAACGGCGCAGATTGTCCTTCTCGTTGAAGGTGATGAGGCAGGCGGTGATATTCACGGCTTGAAGGGAGCGCTTTTCTCAATTGGACAGATCCATCGAGCAACGGATCGATTCTCTGTCATGGCATTCATCCGCTTCATTCGTTAATTCCGTTAATTCCGTTAATTCGGTCAAAAAATCCGTTCGGATTCAGATCAACCCCAGCGTTCCAGGCAGGCGGGCAGAACCTTCTCCACAGTCAATTCCAGCATGCACGAAAAATCGAACGGACATTCGCGCCGAAAGCACGGACTGCACAGCACATGTTCGCGCAACACCGTCGTGCGTGGACCGAGCGGGCCGGTACGGCGCGGTTCAGTCGAACCAAAGATCGCGACCGTCGGCACCCCAAGCGCCGAAGCCAGATGCATCGAACCGCTGTCGTTGCACACCACCAGCCGCGAATGGGCCAGTTCCGCCATGAACTGCTCCAGCGTCGTCTGCCCCACCCGGTTTTCGACGCGGGGGCAGAGTTGTTTGATGAGCAGGCCGCATTCGATGTCCTTCGGCGCGCCGAGCAACACCACGCGGGCGTTGCGTTTCTCGACGAACTCTTTCGCGAGAGCCGCGTAGTGCGGTGCCGGCCAGCGTTTTGCCGGGCCGTATTCCGCGCCGGGGCAAAGGGTCAATTGCGGTTTGGCCGTCGGCACCGAAACCGGCTCGAATGTCTTCGGCAAGCGCAACTCGGGGAACCCGGCCTGTTCGGTAGCGCCGATGGCCTCCATCAAATTGCTGTAATAATAGTGCTGATGCTGGCGCACATAGCAGAACGGCGCCGGAGTCACCAACTGAGTCAAAAGCCACGCCCGCGCATGTCCCGGATAACCGATGATCTGCGGGATCGCCGCAAAGGTTGCCTCCAACGCCGCGCGCAGCGAATTCGGCAGCAACACCGCCGACTCAAATTTCTTTTCGCGTAGTTGCTTCGACGCATGCCAAAGCGAACGCGGTTTTTCCAGCGTCAACACTTCATCGACAAAAGGACAGGTGCGCCACAGGTCGGCGATCTTGGCCGGAGCGGCAACCGTCAACGGTTTCTCGCCGAGGAAGGTCTTCAAATTGCGCACAGCAGGCATCGCCATCACACAATCGCCGAGCCAGTTCGGACTGCGAACCACCACCGGCGTCCGCAACGAAAAATCGCTGGCGGCCACCGGCTCGGAATCGGTGCCCTCCCTGTTTTCCCGCTGTATTTTGAGTTCCTCAACCATCGTCGGATTTCAATTCGAGATAATGCGTCAGTTTGTCATTTTGCGCAATTCTCCCGAAAACAACAACTCTTATCCGCTCACACCAAATCAAGCGGGTGCATGACGCGAAAGTTATCAGACAGCGTAACCATGGCGATAGCGAGAAGTTCACCGGTGGATTGACACACCCCGGCGCTCACGCGCCACCCCTTGTCTTTTGAATTT
>DBTH01000210.1 GCA_002306945.1 Methylacidiphilaceae bacterium UBA1321
CTGGATCAAGCCCGGGCCCGACGGCAGGCTCTACGCCATCAACCCGGAAGCGGGCTACTTCGGCGTCGTCCCCGGCACCAACAGCAAGTCCAACCCGAATGCCGTCAAGACCATTCAACGCGACACCATCTACACCAACGTGGCCCTCACCCCCGACCTCGACGTCTGGTGGGAAGGCAAGGATGGCGACGTACCCAAGGAATGCACCGACTGGAAGGGCAACAAATGGACTCCTGAATCCAAGGATAAAGCCGCCCACCCCAACAGCCGTTTCGCCGCTCCGATGGCCAACAACCCGGCCCTCGCGACCGAAGCCAACGACCCGAACGGCGTGCCGATCAGCGCGATCATCTTCGGTGGCCGCCGCGCCAGCACCTTCCCGCTCGTCTTCCAGAGCTTTGACTGGACCCACGGCGTCTACATCGGCGCCACCATGGGCTCCGAAATGACCGCCGCCGCCGTTGGCGGAATGGGACAGGTTCGTCGTGACCCGATGGCCATGCTGCCCTTCGCCGGTTACGACATGGGCGAATATTTCAACCACTGGCTCGAAATGCGCCGCGACATCAAGGTTCTGCCGAAAATTTTCTGCGTGAACTGGTTCCGCAAGGACAAAGAGGGTAACTTCATGTGGCCCGGCTTTGGTGACAACATGCGCGTCCTCGAATGGATCGTCGACCGCTGCCATGGCCGCAAAGGTGCCCTCGAAACCCAATTGGGCTATTCCCCGCTGCCGGAAGACATCGACATCACCGGTCTCAAGGGCTTTACCAAGGAAGACTTGGCCAAGGTTCTCGAAATCAACCCGACCGAGTGGAAGCACGAAGTTGAGCTCCAGGCCGAGCTTTTCCAACGCCTGAGCCGCACGATGCCCAAGGAACTCATCTTCCAGCGCGAACTTCTGACCTCGCGTCTGTAAGAATTCCCAATTCCAATTACCTAAAAACCCGGCGGGAAATTCCGCCGGGTTTTCTTTTTTTCATACAGAAATGGCAAAAACACACGCAAGACTTCGGAACAAAAAGCGGATCGGATTATGCTCCGAACAAACGAGTCTCGATCACGTTGTTCGGCGCGAACGATAAAAGCGAAACCCGCCGATCAACCCCACTCCCGCCAACAGCAACAGTGACACCGAAGGCTCGGGAAGACCCACCGTCCCCACGGCAAACGTAAAGATAACCGCCGTACTGTTGGCAAACGAATACTCCGAACCCATCGAATGCACTCCGACTTGATAACTACCATTGGCATTCTCATCTTTCACCACTGTCGGAGTTATCCAACCCAGACTCCCACTGGACAACGCCAATTGCACATCCGCAAGGTTGACTGAGTAATCGCCATTGGCTACGGCACCACTCGAGTAACCTTTCAAATAACTGGAAATATCGCTACTTTGCAAAGTTGAAGAAGCAATCGAAGTAATATCGACTCCGTTGATACGCCCCGCAATATCCTCCGGAGCTCCACCACCCATTCCCACGAGATAAAGAGTCGTCTCGCCAGCCTGTAAATCGAAGGTAAAGGAACTCAGCGCAGCGACCTGATTATACCAACTCACATTGTTTTGGTAAATCAGCCGCGTAACTGAAGACGAATTCCCCACGAATAACGCAAAATCATTATCACAGACAATCTGCATCGTCGTGGAAGCCGGACAAACTGCCGCAGCCATCGATAATACCAGGAAACAACACAACAACCCTTTGACTCGCTTACCCATATTACCCCTTTGTTGAATAACCACTGATCACGCCGGACGGCGCGAACAAAAAGGGCAACCCCCGCCAATCACCCCCCCCCCCGCCAATAGCAACAGTGACACCGAAGGCTCGGGAACGTTCACCGCCGTCACATCAAACGCAAAGATGACTGCCGTACTGTTATCGAACGAATACTGGGAACCGAACATACCCCCAGCCACACCACCAGATGCGACATCAGGCGTGAACCAATAGGGACCACTATCTAACGCCGCCTGTATGTCCACAAGATTAACAGAATAGGTACCGTTCTCGACTGTCCCGTAGAATACACTGTCCGCATAATCGGTCAAATAACTGGAAATATCGCTACTTTCCAAAATAGAAGACGAGATGGAGGTGATATTCACATCGTTGATGGTTCCCCCGATATCCTCAGCCCCACCGCCTCCCATCGCCACGAGATAGAGAGTCGTCTCACCGGCCTGTAAATCGAAGGTAAAGGAACTCAGTGCAGCGATTTGATCATTCCAAACCACATCGTTTTGGTAAATCACGCGCGTAACTGAAGTCGAATTACCCACCAGCAAAGCATAGTCATTATCGCACACGATCTGCATCGTCGTGGATGCCGGGCAGGATACAACCGCCCAATAAAACAGCAAGAGACCAATCCAACCTCCCTTTACCCTTAGTTCCATGCCCTTGATCCTATTTGGAACATCCCAAAACAGTCAAGTCGATTTACGTTCTCACTCTTCACTCAAAACCGTTCCCATCGGATTGTTTTCGGGCGTGCAGGTTGAACACCAACCGATAAGCTGATCGCATGCTGGTTTTCGTTGTCCCGCTCAAGAGCCCGACTGTCACCAAGGACTGGGGCCATGTCTCCCGCCTGGCCATCCGGACCCTGCGTTCCCTCTGCGCGCAGACCTCGCCGGAATTCCACGTCATCCTGGCCTGCAACCGAGCACCCGAAGGAATCTTTCAACATCCCAACCTCACCGTCATCGAAGAAGATTTTCCCGAGCCGGATGCGACACACCACAGCCGCATGATGGACAAATTCCGCAAGCTCCAGCGCGCCAGCGTTGAAGCCCGCCGTCATATGCCCGGCCACCTGATGTTTGTCGACGCCGACGATTGCGTCAGCCGCCGACTCGCCGCCTGGTGCGCCGAACATCCCGACGCGACCGGCTGGTATTTCAAACGCGCTTACGTTTACGACGACGGAACCCGGTTCGCCTTTGCCCGCGACGATTTCGATCTTCTGTGCGGCAGTTCCGCCATTGTGCGCTGCCAACCTGAAGACCTGCCGCAAAGCATGGAGGAACCGCGAACCGACTACTTTTTCCTCACCTACAGCCATCCGATCCTGCGCGATTCGATGCGGGAGCGGGGAACACCACTCGAACCCCTGCCCTTTCCGGGCGCCGTCTACATCACCGGCACCGGAGAAAACCACAGCGGCATGTGGTATGGCAAACTCAAGAGTCGTCGCCTGCTGCTCCAGAAAATTTTCACCGCCCGCTATCTCACTCCCGGTTTCCGCCGGGAATTCGGACTGTAATCCGTTGGTGGCAATCAGGGATATTTCAGCAATTCGCGCCTGGTTGCGGCGGGCAATTCCGCCGCGGAGATCCACTTCTTCGCGGATTCTGGATCATGTGCGATCCAGATACGTGCAATCTGCACAAAGGCCGCCTCACGTGCTGGCCCTTTCGGAAGCTGATTGGCCCAGGCGATGGCGCGTGCAGGACTGAATTGCGCGATTGGCCTAACGACAGACGGAGCCGCCTGGGTTTGAATTTCTCCCGGCTCCATATTCAACACGTAATCGCACGCCGCTTTCTCATCCTTGACCACCCAGCCCGACAACGCATGTGCGTAGGCCGAGGGCCGCAACGTTTCGTCCTGAAGTTGACGACTCCATTTCAATGCCGCTATCGGATCGTTGCGCGACCAGGAATCGGCAATACTTTCAATCGCGGCGCGACGGGCGTTGACTGACGACAGGGCCAACGCTCCCCCGGAAGCCCGAAGCGGGTCTTTCTCCGCAATGACTCGGTAAAGTTCAGGAGCCAGCTCCTCCGCATGCGCTGGATTAAGAAATTTTCCACTCCACTCAATGGCCTGTCCCGGCTCGGAACGCGCAATGCAGGGCAGGAGCACTTTTGCCGAGTTGAAACGGCTGACCTCATCAGGAAGTGACGTGAGATAGAGCAGCACCGCGTGTGGATTTTTCTTCGCCTGGGCCACGCGGACGGTATTCATGAGTTGCTCCTTCTGCACCGGATCGGTCAAGCCTTCGACGAAAGCTTGCGCCCCGGTCAGATCGTGTTGAGCCCAACGCAGCAACACATTGGTGTAGACATTGAGATTTTCAATATCGATAACGTCATAGTCCGAATTGATCGGATAGGGCAATCCCTTCAAGATATACGCCGCATTGGCCGGAGTGATCCGATCCATCAGCGCCGTGACTCTTTTTTGCGCCGACATCCAATCCTTTTCCTGACGGGCCTTCAAATACTCCGACTGCACCTGCGCCGCCGTCAACGGCAAGGAAGCTTTCGACGACACTCCCTTGCGATGCGCATCCCAATAGAAGAACACCGCTGCGGTCACAAGCAGAACCAGGAAAAACAGCCCGATGAAAAATCCCCGTTTACGCATGGGTTTCTTCTAGCACGAGACAGTCTTCCGCGCCATTCCGAAAAGCAGAAAGACAAAAAGGCGGAAGACTTTTGGACGGGAATTAACGGAATTTAAGGAATTAAAAGACAAAAGGCTTTTGACGAAATTAACGAAAGGCAAAACAGAATTTACGAAAGGATTTATTTTATCAGGAACTCAGGAAATCAAGAAGGGTGAGGATAAGTGATTTCGATACCGAATATCGAATGCGAAAACCTAGTACTTAGAACCTAGAACTTCGTACTGCCGTTCTCTCGTCTTTTACTGAAAACTGAAAACTTCGAACTGAAAACCCCTCCCCCCATTCCTTAAATTCCGTTAATTCCGTCAAAAAAAAGTTTTTTGTCTTTGGCTTTCACCGACGTTGTTGGCGGATCACAGCGCCAATGGTCTGCGCAATGGCGTCGATGTCGGATTCTTCGAGATCATGGCCAATCGAGAGCCGAACCGTCGCCCCGGCTTCTTCATCGCCGATGCCCATGGCCCGCAAAACGTGCGAGTGTTGTACCGATCCGACCATGCAGGCCGAACCACTGGAGACGGCCAATCCCGACAGATCCAGACCGATGAGAAATTCCTCCGCGTGCAGATCGGTCACGCTGAAATTGAGTGTATTGCCGATGCGCTCGGTTGCATGCCCGTTGCGACGAATGCGGCCCAACGGCTCCAGTTGCAACCAGAGCCGTTCCGTCAACGCCAGAGCGCGTGCATTGCGCGCTTCGGCATCGCGGTCGGCCAGGGCAAACGCTTCCGCCAGTCCGACAATCGCCGCAACGTTCTCAGTGCCAGGCCGGCGTTCGTTTTCATGCGCACCGCCTTCCATGAGTCGTTCAATCGGCGTCGCCGCGCGCAGCCAGAGAAAACCCGCTCCCATCGGTCCTCCAAATTTATGCGCCGTCAATCCGAGTGCATCGACATTTCGCCAACGCGGCAGATCGAGTCGGATCGTTTCCTTCCCGGCGCTCTGGATCGCGTCCGTGTGAAAGAGAATGCCGCGTTCGGAGCAGAGAGCGGCGAGTTCGCCCACCGGGGACTTCACGCCTGTCTCGTTATTGGCCGACAGGACGCTGACCAGAACCGTGTCCGGGCGCAACGCGCGTTTCAAGTCGTCCGGGTCGATCCGTCCGTCTTTCTGCAATGGTAGGAGCGAAAGCGAAAACCCGTGCCACTTCTCCAATATCCGCGCGGCGTGCAAAACGGCATGATGTTCGCCTGCGGAAACAATGACGTGTTTGCCCCGTGCCATGTGAGCCAGAGCCAGTCCGCGAACCACGAGATTGCAACTCTCGGTTCCGCCCGAGGTAAAGATAATCTCGGACGATTTGGCACCGAGCGTGGCAGCGATTTTGTCGCGCGCATTGTCGATGGCGGCACGGGCACGTCGACCCTCGGCGTGAACGCTGGAAGCATTACCAACCAGACCTTGCGAGTACGGTTCCATCACGGCGCGAACCCGTTCGTCGAGTGGAGTCGTGGCGTTATGATCGAGATAGTAGCGGCGCATCAAATCTGCCAGTCGAGAACCCCCTGCCCGCCGCGCGGTTGGGAGCGCATGCCCTGGCCCTCGAAGTAGACCACCGTCTGCGACGGCACCGAATGCGTCAGCCAGACATTGCCCCCGATGATGCAACCATCTCCGATAACAGTGTCACCGCCGATGATCGTCGCGCCCGCGTAGATGGTAACATTGTTACCGATGGTCGGATGCCGCTTACCGCCGGTCGCCGTGCCTGCAGGATCGCGCTGGAT
>DBTH01000195.1 GCA_002306945.1 Methylacidiphilaceae bacterium UBA1321
CCGCAGCCGCTGCCGCCCATGATGACGAGGATTTTGCCGTGTTCGAGGGTGAAATTGATGTCGTTGAGCACGACGCGATCGCCGAACTGTTTGGTCAGTTCGCGGACTTCCAGGGCGAGGGTATTTTTCGCGGGCGCGCTCATGTGACGAAGAAAAAGAGGGCGGTCAGGATGGCGTCCATTCCGAGCATGGCCAGCAGGCAGGTGACGACGGAGCGGGTGGTGTTGCGGCCAACGCCTTCGGCGCCGCCGGTGACTTCCATGCCGTAGGAACAGGCGATGGTGCCGACGAGGTAGCCGAAGGTGACGGCTTTAAACAGTCCGGTGAAGAGATCCTTGAAGGTGACGGCCTGGAGGCTGCGGGTGATGTAAAGGAAGGGGTCGATGCCGAGGCTGTTGACGGCCAGAAGCCAGCCGCCGAGGAGGCCAAGGATTTCGCCAATGATGGTCAGACACGGCATCATGATAATCATGGCCAGGACGCGCGGTACGATGAGGTAGCGGACGGGGTCGATGGCCATGACGTCAAGGGCTTCGATTTCCTCGGAAACTTTCATGGTGCCGAGTTCGGCGGTGATGGAGGAGCCGGAACGGCCGATGACGACGACAGCGGTGATGAGGGGGCCGATTTCGCGCAGCATGGAGAAGGCGACGAGGTCGGCGACGCGTTCAGTGGCGCCGAGTTGCTCGAGTTGTCCGGCCGATTGCATGGCCAGGACCAGGCCCATAAAAAGGCACGCCAGGCCGACGGTGGGCAGCGAGTTGACGCCGACGTTGACCATCTGCACGAACGTGGCGTAGACACGAACCGAGCCTCGCCCGGTCAAGGAGCGTCCGATGCTCGATAGTGTGCGTGTTGTAAGGCTCGTGTAAGCAAAAACCACAGCGAGGCCTGCCCTTTATTATGCGTTCAAGGCCTTGAGGGCCGAACTATTGTCGGAGTGGAGGGAAAAAATCTGTTCCAGCCGGACGATTTCGAAAACGTTGCGCACGCGCGGGCTGAGGCCGCTGATGGCGAGTTTGCCGCCGAAGGGTTGGGCTGCCTGGAAGTATTCGATAAGGGTGGCCAACCCGGAGGAGTCGATGTAGCTGACGCCAGTGAAGTCGAGAAGGAGTTTGGCGCATTTGCCGGAACTCTTGATCTTGAGAAATTCACGAAGCTTGGGCGAAGACTCGAGATCAATGTCGCCCTTGATGCTGACAACCGGGATTGAACCCTCAATGCTTTCGCTGATTTCCATGTTGCTAGAGGTAACAAGAATTCGTCTGGTGAAAAGCTTTTTCTACGAACGGGAAGTAAACGATATTAACGAAATATGAGGCGAAAGTGCGACATAATGAGTGCGCTTGATCAATAGGGCGAGTCAGTTGTCCAATGCGTTGTTGTGTTTTTCGCCAGTGTTTGACCGGATGCTGTTCAATATTTATCCCGGAGCCGGGGTGGGATCGGCAGCAAGTCGAGTGGGCAATCGTAGGCGGTGGCGGCTTTCTTGCGGAAGTCCATCGCTTCCTCGATGCGGATGGTGTCGAGCAGTAATTGATAGGTTTCAGCGCAGGCAATCACGAGGTGGCGTTTGACGACGGGGTTGTCCTTGAGGAGGGTGACGCTGCCGTTGGGCATGGGGCGCAGGGCGGGCTGCTCGGGGCTGAGTACGGCGTAGGCCCGTTGGAGGTTCTCCCAGGATTGTTTGGAGGAGGGGTCGAACAGGAGGCTGCGAATCCAGTAGATGGCGGCGCGGTCGAGGTTGTTGCGGCGGGCGTAGATTTCCGCCAGGAGGATGTTGGCCCGGGTGGAGAAGGGGTTGAGGCGAAGGTTGTATTTGGCGGCTTCTTCGGCATCGTCGAGGCGGTTGAGTCCGAGGAAGACGGCGGTGCGCAATTCGTAGACGGTGGGGTTGCCGACGTCGCGGATGTTTTCTGGAGCAACGCCGAGGCGGATAAATTTGGCTCGCGAGGCTCCGTTGGCGTAATGGTCGACTTCCATGGCCTTGTCGAGTGTGATGAGGGCCTTGTTGAAGAAGACGTTGGCTTCGTCGGGTGCGTTGCGGCTCAGGCACATTTCAGCCTTGCGGGCGTAGTGGAAGGCCATGTTGATGTAGAGGGTGTTGTCCTTGCGGGGCAGGGAAAGTTGCGGGTGTTCGAGGACGTAGACGCCGCGTTCGGCGACTTTGATGGCGATGTCGACTCCAGCTTCGGTTCCAAGGCCGACGAAGTAGTTGGAGAAACCCTTGTAGGTCTTGAAGCTCTTCGGGCAGGCTTGGACGGCGCTCGACCAGAGTTTGTACTCGCTGCTCCAGTCGTCGTTGCGCAGGAAGGTGCGGAAACCCAAGGCTGCGAAAATAATGACCGGGAACGCGAAGCTGAGGATCAGGAGTGAGGTCTTGGGTGGTTGGATCAGGCCGGCGATCCATCCGCGGAAGCGTTCCAGTCCCATGCCTGCGATGAGGGCGAAGCCGAAGAAGGGCAGGTAGAGCAGGCGTTCGCCCTTGATGCTGCCGATGGTAATGGGGAGATTGGAGACGGGGAAGATGGCGACGGCAAACCAGAGGATGCCCAGAGTGACGAGCGGGTATTTTTTGCGCGAGGCCCAGGCTAGGACGAAGAGGGAGAGGATGAGGACGATGGCGATGTAGGCCTGAAGATTTTCATGCCACGCGGCGTCGGAGTTGAAGAGGGGAATCTGGTTGTACGACCAGTCGCAGGACAGGACAGAGGGCCAGATGAGCATGCCGCAATATTGGCCCAGAACCTTGAGAGCGGTCATGCGGCCTTCGATGAAACCGGAGATTTCAATGGGGTTGTCGACAAACGGATTTCCGTAGGTCGGCGAGGTGGTCATCATCCAGTAGCGGCAGCCGACGAAGGTGAGCAGGGCCGGAACGATGAAGAGGTAGCCGGGCAGGAGGGTGCGCAGGCGGGCTCTCCAGGGAAGGGAGGGGAGGGATTTGGGGAGTGGATCGCCGCCGATGTTGTAGCGATAGAGCCAGTCGTAGAAGAACATGGCTGGGAGGATCATGACTCCGCTCTCCTTGCTGAGGACGCCGAGGATGGAGAAGACGGTCAGTCCGAGAAGCCACTGGAGTTTTTTTTGTCCGGTGACTTTGGTACTGTGGATATAGCAGAGGGTTCCCGACAGGACGAAGAGGGTGACCAGCAGGTCGGCGCGTCCGACGATATTGGCGACGGCCTCCGTTGCAATGGGGTGCAGTCCGTAGATGGCGGCGGCCCAATAGCCGACCATGCGGCGGGTTCCCATCTGGCGCAGGACGGCGTAAACCAGCCAGACGTTGCAGAGGTGGAGGAGGAAATTGGTGAGGTGATAACCGAAGGGTTGTTCCTGACAGCCGAACACCGAGTAGTTGATCATGTAGGTCAACGTGGTGATGGGGCGGAAAAGATCGGAGGCGAGCGTGGGCCACCAGTAATCTTTGGAGAAGATCGCCGCGACGTGATCCCAATCGGCGCCCCGAAGGCGGGTGTCCATGAGGATGATCTGCTGGTTGTCGAGGAGGAAGGGGCCTTCAAAGGAATCGGAGTAAGCCATCAGCAGGGTGAGGAAAAGCAAAATGCCCAGGCCGATGCGAAGCCAGACTTGTTGCAAGTCCGGTGCAGAGCCGGTAGAGGTAGGGGCGGGAGCGGATTCCGCCAAGCTGCGGGAAAAGGACTGGTTGCGTTTGGAGTTTTTGGACTTACCCATGGTCTGCGAAAGTAAGGTGCTTGTTGGGAACGGTCAAGACAGCAGACATATTGAAACGCGATATTTTGAAGCGCAAGGATGGAAGCGGCAATTTTTTACATTTCAACTCACTTATCCACCTGAGTTCCATAGCGCTGGACTGGCATCGCCGCTGTCACCGAAACGTTACTTGTCAGAACCCGTAAATCGCGGCGATGATAAAAGGTCATGTTGGGCACTTCAAATCCTCGGGCATCGGTCAACTGGATGGATTATGCCCAGCCGGGATTGGCGTTGAGTGGGGAATCGCTGCTGGAAGATGTGCATCAGGCGATGTTGCAGGGTGGGATGGATTTTGCGGTGGTCATCGACGAGGAACGGCATGTTTTGGCCCTGGCATCCTTCAAGCGGATTGCCTCCGTGCTTAGCGCAAAATACGGACAGGCCTTGTTTTCGCGACGGCAACTCGGGGCGACGCGCGTGCACAGCCGGATTGTGGGGGCCGCCCAGAAGAATGACGAGGACGGTTATCTCTCAGTGGTCACGCCGCTCAAGCATACGATCATCCTCCATCCCGAGGACGACTTTTTCGAGGCGCAACGCAGGTACGAGTTGCGTCCGGTGGAAAACCATTTCGACGACATCATCCTGGTTGACCGCGAGAACCGTTACGCCGGGCTGCTGCCGGTGCGGGAGTTCAACCGTTTGCAGCACCAGATGTTGCTCTGGCAGGAATCCGAACTGGTCGAGCGTAATCACAAGCTGGAGCGCACGCTGGAGGAATTGTCCCGCACTCAGGAGGAACTCATTACTGCGGCCAAGATGGCGTCGCTGGGCGAACTGGTGGCCGGGATCACTCACGAGATGAATACGCCTTTGGGCATCCTGTTGAGTTCGCACGAGATGATTGGGAGCCTGGCCGATCAGATGCGCGGTGAATCAGGAGCGGATAAGGTCGGCAGCCGATACGCCCGGTTGATCCGGGGCAATATTGAGCTGGGCCGCGAATCCGGTGAACGTCTCTCGAGCACGATCGAATCGTTGCGGCTCTTCGGTAAGGGCGACAGCGAAACGCCTCAGCAGGGCGATTTAATCGCGATGATCGAAGGGACGCTGGTTCTGCTGGCCAATCAAATCGACAAGGGCGTGCGTATCGAAAAGGACTACCCGGCCGCTGGAACGGCGTTCTTGCTTTGCCATGCGGGTCAATTGAGTCAGGTCTTCGCGCACATCCTGTCCAATGCGATCCAGGCGATGAAGGGCAGCGGGCAGATTACCCTTTCTGTTCGCCGTTCGGACAACGACTGGCAATTGCGTATCCACGACAGCGGGCCGGGAATTTCTCCCGAAATCCTGTCCCGGATTTTTGATCCCGGTTTTACGACCAAAGGTGTTGGCGTGGGAACTGGTCTCGGGTTGTCGATTTCAAAGAAAATCATCGAAATGAATCATAAGGGAAAAATCAGGGCGGAGAATCATCCCGACGGTGGCGCGGTGTTTTGCATCGATCTGCCCATCCGGGTCGAGATGCTCTCAGGGGAAAGAAGGGTGGCGGCGTGAGTGATGAAGTGACAATTCTGGTGGTCGACGACGAACCGATGATGACCGATGTCATCCGGATGATGCTCTCACTTTATCTGAAGATCGATCCGTTGGTGACCAATTCTCCGCACGAGGCGCTCCAGATCATGTCGAGCCGGCCGGTGTCGTTGTTGATTACCGATTATTATATGCCGGATATGAATGGACTGGAACTCATCAAGAACGCGCGCGGCCTGCAATTGTCGTTCCCGATCATTGTGCTGACCGGTTACTACGACAACCCGGAGTTGAAACGCGGCGGCGCGGCCTTCGGGGCCTACGAGATTGTCCAGAAACCGTGGAGTAATACACGCCTCGTTGAACGCATCCGGTCGTTGCTGAAGGGGGATGTTCTAGGTGCGAAGTTCTAGCCTCCAAACTTGGTACTTCGTACCTCGTACTCGATACTTTCCTACAACGCTCGCAACGACGAGACGATGAACTGGCAGAGGGCGGGCTTGTCGGGGAGATGGCGTTGGAGTCCGGCTGCGGTGCAATAGCCGAAACCGGAACCGTAGGCCGCGCCGTTGATGACGCAGGCGTCGGTGCGGTTTTCCGCAATTTGCTTGAGGGCGCGGGAGATGGCTTCGTTTTTGTTGCCGTCGAGTTCGTATTTCCAACCGATGATCTTGCTGTTCGGAAAGAGCGGACGCAGTCCCCGGATGACCTTGCGTGCGGGTTCAAGTGTGAGGGTGAGGGAGTCGATGCGACTGGGGATTTTGGCCAGGTCAAACTTCTGTCCCGTCGGGCTCTGGGCCGAGGCGACCTTGAAATCGCACAGCGCGGCGGTGTGAAAAACCGCTTCCACTTTTTCCTCCCGCGAGACGCGCAACAGGAGGGCTTGCAGGTCGTCGTTGGTGGAGAAGGTGAGGGTGCGCACCATGTTGTACGGATGGCGGTAGGTCGCGGCCGTGCCCTTGAGGCAAATGACCGGATGGCCGGAACGCACAAGACTTTCGGCTAGCAGGACGCCGAGTTCGCCTGTGGAAAAATTAGTCAGGCGGCGCACCCGATCAATCGGCTCGTAGCTGGGACCGCCGGTGACAACGGACGTGGGACGAAG
>DBTH01000243.1:0-1588 GCA_002306945.1 Methylacidiphilaceae bacterium UBA1321
GGGGTGTCCGTGGCGGGTGTGGGTGGGAATGCCGGAGGAGGTGGTGAGTTTGGCGGCCTTGATCTTGGTGATCATGCCGCCGACAGAGGTCTGGCTGTGGGTGGAACCGGCGAGGGATTCGATCTGGTTGTCGATCCGGTTGACGAAGGGGATGAGCTTGCCGGTGCCGTCGGAATTTTCGGCCAGGCCGTTGACGTTGGAAAGAATGATGAGGCGGTCGGCGCGAACCATGACGGAGACGTGCGCAGAGAGCTGGTCGTTGTCGCCGAACTTGAGTTCCTCGTGCGAGACGACGTCGTTTTCGTTGATGATTGGGATGAAATTCTTGAGCGCGAGGAGGTGCTCCAGGGTTTTCTTGGCGTTGGGGTAGAGGGAACGGCTGTCGAGGTCGAGGTAGGTGAGCAGGATCTGCGCGACGTGGAGTTTGTGGAGGCTGAAGAAGTCCTCGTAGATGTGCATGAGGCGGGGCTGGCCGATGGCGGCACAGGCGCGCAGTTCGCGCATGCGGTTGGGGCGGGATTTGATATTGAGAATGCCCATTCCCGCGCCGACAGCGCCGGAACTGACGAGGATGATTTCGTTGCCGCGCTTGGTCAGGGTGGCGACTTGTTTGACGATGTTCTGGATCTGGGGCAGGTCAAGGCGGCCCTCGGAATCGCTCAAGACTCCGGTGCCTAGTTTAATGACCCAACGTTGAGAGGTTTTCTTACGCATAACTCAGGGGGAAACATCCGAGGATAAGGCTTGCGCCGGATATTTCGATAAAAAAACGGCGGACAGCCGCTACTGCTGTGGCTGTGGGTGGGAGAAGAAGGAACGCACGCGGCTGAAGAGGTTCCATCCGGCCATGATACGGCCCGGCCAGGGGCCGAGTTTCTGGAAGAAGCTCAAGCGGCTGGCAACGAGCTTGCCCAAGAGTGCTCCCAGAACGGTGAGAAAAAGCGGATGACGACGGACGGCACGGTAAATATTCATGCCGAAGTCGATCAGGCGCAACGGCTTTTCGCATTCGCTGAAATGGGCGGCGATTTCCTGCCGTTGGGATTCCGCGCGGGCGATAAGCGTGGCGCGGCGCTGGAGGATGAGATCAAGTTTGGCGCTCACGGCGTCTTGCTTTGGAGTCTGTCGCGATCCTTGGCCAATTCGGAGAGGGTCGTGGCGAACAGACGCGGTTTATGGCGCAGTTTGCTGCGGATGATGCAGACGAAGATGCCTCCGCAGACCAGGTAAAAGAGGGTGACGAAGGCGACAACCTGATTTCTCCAGAGAGTGTCCCAGAAATAAGCCACTACGAAGAGGCTGGCCAGGAGCACTCCCATGCAGATACAAAAGACACAGGCCACGCCGAGGAGGAGGATTTCCTCCAGGCGCTCGCGTTCTTCCTCAATTTCAGTGGAAGCGATTTCAATGCGGGTGTGGAGGCTGTCGACGAAGGTCAACAGCAGTGCCTTGATCGATTCCACGAGACTGGGGGAAGACGCGGGTGTGGAGCCGGGCTCCTGTGATTCCGACATGGCCTGAATCCTGTTTTGAATGATGGGGTTTACTTGCGGCGGGCGACGATGACACCGATCAGGAATCCGACACC
>DBTH01000243.1:1848-2601 GCA_002306945.1 Methylacidiphilaceae bacterium UBA1321
AATCCGACACCGGCGGCAATGCCGACGGCCTGCCAAGGATTGGCGTGGACGTACTTGTCGGTGGCTTGGGCGGCTTGTTTGGTCTTGTCGATGACGACAGATTCAGCCTGGGCGAGACGGACTTTGGCATCCTTGAGGTTTTCCTCGATGCGCTGGCGCAGCGCGGCGGATTTTTCACCCACGGAACTGGCGGTGGCCTTGAGGAGTTCTTCGGCATCCTGGACGACGATTTTGAAATCGGTGATCAGCTTTTCACGGTTGGCGGAGTTAGCAGTCATGACTGGAAATATCCTTTCTTGTTTTCGTAACTATGGGGTTTCGTTTTTAATAATCAAGAACTTAGGGAATTGGAGCGTACAAGTTTCCCGTGAAAAGTCAAAGGATTACCCTTCCCCACGCACTGTTCGGGGAAGGGTAATCAACCGGCGGAATTCGGGATTATTACGGGAACTGCGGGTCAGTTCTCGATGGACATATCGTGGAAACTCTCCTCCAAGGGAATAGAGTCGTGTTTCCGGGATTCCTCCGGTTTTAGTTTTGCCGAACTAACGGGTTTCGATTCAGGCCGGGTTGCCGGGTGAGTGGTGGCGGAACCGCTTTTCCTGAGCGAAAGGGTGTGATGAACCGATGAGGACGGCTTGCGGCCTGAGGCGGAAGGTCGCTCACTGTTGGAGGCCGCGCGTTCGCCCTCGACGAGGGTGAGGAGTTCGGTCACGGTGTGCTTGAGCTCCTCGGCCTGGGCGTTCAATTCCT
>DBTH01000150.1 GCA_002306945.1 Methylacidiphilaceae bacterium UBA1321
GTTTGTGGTCCTTGACGTTTCCGCGCGCATGTAGGTGAGCTTGTCCATCGGCGTGGGGAAAGTCATCGCGTCGAGGTCGGCAATCACTTGCTTGCCGGTCAGGTCGGGCTTGGAGCAAGCGCACAACACGAGCGTCAGCGCAAGGCAAAAAGCGAACGCGCTCTGCCCGGTCGAATGCAAACGGAGGTGACGCAAAGTGAACATGGGTGGTTACTACAAGGTATAACGCCACTCGGCCTTGAATTTCAAGTCATCGGCGATCCGATTTGTGCTGACTCGCTCTCAAAATGAGTCTTTTATCGGGAAGTTGCAGCGATCAAATCGGAGTGAATAAGTTCCTCGAGGAAATGCGTGCAGCGAATTACGCCGCGTGGGATGAAATTCTCGCGGCGCAAATTGCGGCGGCAAAGAACGAGCCGGAAAAAATCGATGCACTGTGGCTCGCGTTTCTGGATAACGGGATCAATCACTACCCCGGCGTGCAAGACCGGGACAAGGGCCGCTCGCGTCAGTCGTTGGTGCCGTACCAGTTGAAATTGTCTCCGGCGCAGGTGGAGGGGTTGCTGGATTCGTGGGAATATTGGGGGAGTGCGGATTTTCTTCCGTTGCTCAAACGGGAGGCGGCGGCACCCTATAACAATCCCAAGGCGGCACGGATATTGAAACAGATGCTATCGGAAAAGAGTAAGTTGGGTACGTTCAAGAAATAAACAGCGAGAGCGTCCTCTTATTACTTGGCCGGAGTTTCGGGTTTGAAATCGGCGTGGGTGGGGCCGGGGTTGGTGAGGGAAATCTCGAAGGTGCCGTATTTGAAGTAGAGGTGGGCGCGCAGCGGGAGGCGGCGGGCGTCGTTGGTGATCCAGATGACGAGGCGGCCTTTTTGTTTGGCTTTGGTTTCGCCGGTGGGGTCACAGGTCAGTTCGATGACTTCCTGTTCGGGCCAGGGATCGAATTTGCGGAGGAAGATGCCGGTGCAGACGGCTTCGCCGGTTTTGACCTGATGGCTTTCGTAGGCGATGACGGGGCGGCGGTCGCTTTTCTTCCACGTTCCGGTGCGGAAGGTGTAGAGCATGGAACCGATGTCGTCGAGTTGATCCTGGGTGAAAACGATGCGGTCTGTGCCGCCCTTGGTCCATTTTTCGCGCAGGGCGATTTTCTTGTCGTAATCGACGCGGGTGCGTTCCTTGATGCGGCGGTTGCCTTCGCTGCGGTCTTCACCGTATTCGAGGGAGCGCCAGGGATTTTTCCCGGTGAAAGACCAGAACCAGTCGTTAATGGGGAAGAAGGTGTCGACGGCGCCTTTGGAAACGAGGTGAAGGTGGAATTCCCAGTAGTGCGGTTTTTCGACGACGTTGATGGTGCTTTCGGCGGCGTGGACGAGACCCCAGTCGATGGAGTAGGTGAGGCTTTCGCCGCTACGCCAGGGAACGGCAGGTGTGGAGGTTGTGGGCGCGGCGGGCGCAGAGACGGCGAGGAAGAGAAGGAGGGAGACCGGAAAAAGCCGAGCCGAGAGAGTGTTTGTTGGACGCATGGGGTTTTTTCTGTGGGATGACTTTTTTAAAGAGTCTTTTCCATTTAAGTTGTCGTATCCAACGGCTTCTCAACCGATCCTTCGACGTCGCTACGCTCTGCTCAGGATGACGCGGAGTGTTGTTAAACTCTCCAGGGAAAGACACTTCATCACGTCATCCCGAGCTTGTCGAGCAACGTGACGTTGCCTCCAGCTACGCTGACGCCGGAACGAAAGCTTACCGAGTCCAGCGTCGTCTGTCTTTTATGTCCGGTTATTTTTTGAGTTCGGCGAGGACGTCGTTGAGGGAATCGAAGATGCCGTCGGCGGTGTCTTCCATTTCCAGGGTGACGGGCATGAGGTCGGGAACCATGTAGGTGATGAGATCGGCGGCGCGGGCGGATTTGACTCCGGCGTGGGAATCCTCGATGGCGAGGCAATAGGCGGGGGGGATGATGAGTTCGCAGGCGGCGCGGACGTAGATTTCGGGGGAGGGTTTGCCGTAGGCGACCATGTCTCCGCCGATGACGGCTTTGAAGTAGGGGAGGAGTTTCGCTGCGGCGAGGCGGCGGCGGGCTTCGTCGGTTTGGGTGGAGGAAGCGACGGCGAGGGGGATGTTTTTACCTTTGAGGAATTCGAGCAATTCGAGCGCGCCGGGTTTGAGTGGGATAGGGCCGCTGTTGAGCATTTCGCTGGAGATCTTCGCGCCGAGTTCGCGGAATTTATCGTGGGGAAAATCGGCGCCGAACTTGTCGACGAGGATCTTGTTGGAATCCTCGGCAGTGCGGCCGATCAGTTCCAGGAAGAGGTCGTCGGTGAGGGTGTAGCCGAGAGTCTTGGAGGCTTCCTGCCACGATTTTTTGAAAAGAATTTCGCTGTCGAGAAGGAGGCCGTCCATGTCGAAGATGACGGCGCGGATATCGGAATGCATTCCGTGACGATACTTTCCTCCGGTCAAGGCGGCAAGGTCTTTGCTGTCAAAAAACGCCGGTTCGGTCAGGGGCGGAATCCGTTGCGGGCCAGGAAGGTTTCCATTTTGCCAATGGCGTCTTCATAGGCGGCGCGGATCATGCGCACGTGGGCGTGTTGTCCACCGGGCCAGGGGTGAAGTTCGCAACTATTTTCAGCCGCGGTCATGGCTTGGTGAAAGCGTTGCGCTCCAGAGAAAGGTGTTGTCGAGTCGGCGGTGCCGTGGAAGAGAATGGTGGGTGGCAGGCCGGGGCGAACCTGGTGCAGGGGGGAGATGTCGCGCCAGTGGGAACCGATGCGGTTGCAGCCGTAGCCTTCAGCGGAGGTGTCGATCACTGGGTAGAGTAGCATGAGGGCTTGGGCGGCGCAGGAGACGGTGATGTCTTCGCCCGCTTCGTCGATGTCGGAAAACAGGGTGGTTCCAACGGCGACATGGGCTCCGGCGGAACCGCCGCCGGCTACGATGCGTTGGGGGTCGATGCCGAATTCGGCGGCGTGCCGGCGGAGATAATGCATGGCGGAGCGGCTGTCCTCGCCGCAATAGTAGATGTGTG
>DBTH01000313.1 GCA_002306945.1 Methylacidiphilaceae bacterium UBA1321
TGTTTTGAATAGATACGGCTAAGGATGTTCCCTTCCGGCCTCTTTTCTTGATTTCCTGATAAAATCTGTTGCCTTAATTTTCGTAAATTCCGTTAATTCCCGTCTAAATTCCTTTTGCCTTTTTCGTCAAAAGCCTTTCCGCTTCCCTGCTTCTGTGGTTTAGTAGACGACTGTGTTATTCACCAATCTGACCCGCGCCAACGAAATCGGCGCGAACTCTTATCTCCTCGACTTCGGCGACGACGGTCGCGTCGTGCTCGACGCCGGAATGCATCCCCGAGAAGACGGCCTTGACGCCATTCCCGATCTCTCCAAAGTCCCCGTCGATTCGGTCGATGCAATCTTCCTCAGCCACGCCCACCACGACCACAGCGGCGCTCTGCCCGTCCTTTCCCGCGAACAACCCAACGCCCGCATCTTCATGAGCGAGGGCACCTACTACCTCGCCGACCCGCTCCTGCACAATTCCATCGAGATCATGCTCAAGCAGCGGGCTGAAAAAAGCATCGTCGAATACCCCCTCTACGGCCACAAGGAACTCGACCAGCAGACCCGCCGCTGGCAGGCCTGCAGCCTGCGCCGCTCCTGGTCCATCGACGGCTACCCCGACTCCGAGGGAGAACCCCTCACCTTCACCCTCCACGACGCGGGCCACATCCTCGGCTCGGTCGGAGTCGAACTCAACCACCGGGGCCGCCGCATCCTCTACACCGGCGACGTCAATTTCGTCAACCAGACCCTCATGCAGGCCGCAGCCTTCCCGCGCGAAGGACTCGACACCCTCATCATCGAAACCACCCGCGGCGCCAACCCGACCCCGCCCCATTACGCCCGCGATACGGAAATCGACAAGCTGGCCAACGCCATCCTCGAAACCTTCGACCGCGGCGGCGCTGTTCTCATCCCCGTCTTCGCTCTTGGAAAAACGCAGGAAGCCCTCGCCTTTTTGCATTTCCTGCAAAAGCAAAAACGGCTTCCGCAATGTCCCATTTACATCGGCGGACTGGGCCGCACGTTCTCCGGCATCTACGACAAACTCGCCCGATCAGCCCCGCGCGCGCACCCCGAACTCCAACTCCTTTCCGGCATCCAACCGCAAATCATGGACGGACGCCTCGCCCGCGAGTCCAAGCCCAAACGCGGCCACATCTATCTCATCAGTTCGGGCATGATGACGGAGAAAACCCTCTCAAACCTGTTCGCGCAGAATTTCCTACCCCAGGAACGCTACGGCATTTTCTTCATCGGCTATTGCGATCCCGATTCCCCCGCCGGACGCCTCAAGGCCACGCCGCGCGGCGAAAAGGTCATCGTCAATCCGCTCGCTGGAGAGCAGCCAGTTAATTGCCGCGTGGAAAGCTACGACTTCACCGCTCATTCCCGCCGCGAGGATTTGTTGCGCTACATTCTCGATGTAAATCCGCGCGTATGCGTCCTTATTCACGGCGACCCCGAAGCACTCGAATGGTTCCAGCACGAGTTGCAAAATACCCGCCCGGAGATGAAAGTCGTCATTCCCCCGCCCGGTCTCTCTCTGGAAATTTAAAACTTATCCGTAAACAAGACATAAAGCCTTTGGGTTCAGTCGAGGCCTCCGTCCGAATTTATCTGCTTCCCAACGGAGCAAGCTCTGATTTAATCATCGCCTCACTCTTTAACCGCAAATTGCCATGACTAAAATCATCGAAATCCTCAAGGAAAGCGCCATCTGGCTCGTCACCCGCGCCACCCCGGCAGAATGGATTCAGGCCGGCGTCCTCGTCGCGCTGGGCATCGCCGCCATCCTTCTGGCCGACCGCGTCATGCGGCGGATCATGGGCCGGTGGATGAAGGATTTCAGCGAGGAACTGCGCGAACGCATCTTCCTCGCCGCGCGTGGTCCGGGTCGCCTCATCGTCTTTGTGAGCTTCGCCATGCTGGCGTTCGACTCGTTCGACCACATGCCCGCCCCGCTCAAGAAGCAGGTCCACGACGGGCTGCTGCCAATCATCATCAACTTCACCCTGCTCGTCCTGGCCTACCGTCTCGTCGAAATCGCCAGTCAGCTTCTTGTCGCCCGCAGCGCCCAGGGAAAGTCGAATCTCGATGAACGCTGGGCCATTCTGATCGGCAAGGCGGGCAAATTCATTGTCGCCACAATCGGCACCCTCTACGTTCTGTCGTTCTTCATCGACATCAAGCCCTACCTCGCCAGCGCCAGCTTCCTCGGCGCCGCCGTCGCTCTCGCCTCTCAAAAAACCATCGCCAACATCATCGGCTCGCTCGAAATCACGCTCGGAAAATTATTCAAGGAAGGCGACCGCATCTCCTTCGGCGAATACGACGGCTTCGTCACCGACATGGGACTGCGCTGCATCGAGCTGACCTCGCTCACCGGGGAAAAGATCAAGCTGCCTAACAAGGATCTCGTCGATCAGCAAATCCGCAATTACTCCAAAGACAAACTCGTCCGCACGATACTCTCCGTCGGCATCACCTACGACAACAAGCGGTCGCAAATCGAAAAAGCGCTCTCCCTGATGACCGAAACCATCAAGGCCAATCCGAAGGTCAACCGCACCGTCGCCGTCTTCAAAAACATGAGCGCCAGTTCGCTCGATCTCGAAGCCATCTTCTGGGCCGACTACAAGACCGCTCTCGAATACAACACCCTCATCAACGACCTCAATCTCGGTCTCAAGGAAAAATTCGACGAGGCCAGTATCGAATTCGCCTTCCCGACGCAAACCGTCTACGTCAAAAATCAGGAGAAGGCGACTTGACGAGATTACCGGGACTTTTTCGGGAAAAGACAAAAGGCTTTTTAGACGGAATTAACGGAATTTAAGGAATTAAAAAGGCAGGAAATTTTATCAGGAAAAGAGGTCGGAAGGGAACATGCCTTTATGATTTCCTGATTTCTTGAGTTCCTGATAAAATCTGTTGCCTTAAATTTTCGTAAATTCCGTTAATTCCCGTCTAAAAATAGCTTTTATCCTTCCTCGCCGAAGACCACTTTCCGGCCGCTGGCGACTTCGAGCAAATCGCATTTGCGCGAGACCATGACCCGCTCGTTGAACCACGCCCCGCTCGCCGCGATCAGCAGCTCAATCCGCTCCGTGGAAACCCGCGCGGCGACTTCGCGCACCACCTGCGCATGGGAACGATCCAGCGCGTCGGCCACCCGTAGAATCGCCCCCAGTTCGCAAACCATCCGCTGCTGTTTGGCCGACAATCGGCGGAAGGAACCGTGTTCGTCGCAGGGCAACGCCTTGCGGTGATAACGCGCCGTCTGCGCGACGACGGGAACCGCCTCGGGAGGAAGATGTTTCCAGGGGTGTTGCTCGATAAGCTTGGCCGACCACTTGTGATGACCACGACCAGTCGGGGATTGCGACCAGCCGATGTCATGCAACAGGGCGGCCAGGTGGAGATAACACCTCGCCTCGGCATCGCGCCCATGCCAGTGTCGCAGCGATTCGAAAAGCTGGCCGGACAACAACGCCACATGCCGCACATGTTCCGGTTCTTCTTCGTAGCGAGACAGGAGACTCTCCGCTTCAGCCAATGCCTTTTCCATGGAATTGATGAGCGATCCGTTTAATGGTTCGGGTTCCCTTTTCGATTCAGGCCGCCTTCACGATTTTGAAGGACAACGACGGCACGGTGACGGTCGTTTTTTTGCGAGCGGACGATGCCTGGGCCTCGGCGCGGGCAGCGTCGACCTCGTGCACCAGGCGGTAGAGGACGCCGTAGCGCAGGCCACGCATGCTCACGGTGAGATTTTGCGCCCCCAGGATTTCCATGCAGACGTACATCAGCGCCGCGCCGGGGATGATGAGGTCGATGCGTTTTTTCGGCAATCCCGGCACGCGGGCCAATTGGTCGAGGGAGAGCGACTTGAGGCGTTCAATGCGGTCACCAATCTGACGGCGGGTGAGGACAAAGTGGTTGATCTTCTGCGGATCGAATTCCTTGAGTTTCATCTCCATTGCCGCAAGACAGCTCGATGTCCCGCCAGTGCCGACCAGAAGGCGATCCTCCAGCTTGCAATGGGCCAGGGCCGGTTGGAGCTGCTGGTGGAGAATCGTCCGCAGCCGTTCGACGCCCGCCGAACCGACAGGGTGCTGGTGAATGAAACGTTCGCGCAACCGGACGCAACCAAGCGGCAGGCTGAACCGTTGAGTGACGGTGCGGCCGCTGCCCTGAATCCATTCGGCGCTGCCACCACCGATGTCGATGATGAAAAGGGAACTCTTGGCCCAGTGAGGATCGGAGGAGACGCCCTCGAAAATGATATTGGCCTCTTCGTTACCGGAGATGAGGCGAACGGGAAAACCGAGAACGGCGGCGGCGGCCTTGAGGAATTTCTTGCGGTTCTTGCTGTCACGAACCGCGCTGGTGGCAACGGCGCAAAAATGTTTCACGCCAAGTTTTTCCGCCTCGACCCGCAGAGTGGACATCTCGGAGAGCGTACGCTCAATGGCGTCCTGCTTGAGCGAACCGGTGTGGATGAGATCCTCGGCCAGACGGGTGAAACGGCTCGTTTCCGTAATCAAACGCATGCGGCCGCCGCGTCGCTCGGCGACGATGAACTTGAGAGAGTTGCTCCCGATATCGAATACGGCGTAACGCATGGTGTAAAAAACGACGTCTGACAGGTTGCTGAAATTAGCGCGTCCCGGTTCAGGAAAAAAGCGAAATCACCGCAGCCCGCCAGACATTCGAAAATAGCGCTTGCATCCTGCCTATTTCGGCATCCAGCACGGAGAGTTGAGGCCGGTCCCATTTCGCCCTAACAGGCTTCTTCCGGCCTCCCGCCTCCGGTTTCCGGTCTCCCGCCCGATCCGCAGGATCGGGCTTACCGGCTCACCACGTTTCGAGCACGCTCTGAACTTTGCCGATGAGGGCGTCGATTTTCTTGAGATCCTTGCGGCGGCCTTTTTCGGGCGAAATCTGCAAGCGGCCAATCTGTTCAATAAGTTTCTTGAGATCGCGTTTCTGATCGCGGGTGAGCCTGGAAGCGCGCTCGGTGCGTTGCAGGATGCGGGCCAACTGGCCGATCTCGCGATGCAGGCGCAGGACGTAATTGCGAGCCACCTCGTCGAGAAGTCCGTCCATGACCAGAATTTGCTGACGAACGACGCTGGTCAGCGAAGTTTGATCGGAGGCAGTTCGAACTTTACTCATATCAAGGCGAATCGGGTTGAAAGGTGGACTTCATCCAAGCAAATCGGGAGCCGGTTGGAAATCCCTTTCATGTTACATTTTGGCCCGGTTCGGAAGCGTCCCCGGTATTCTCCGGGTTGAGCTCGACCTTTTCCACCCGCAAGCGGTAAATGCGCCGGGCGGTAACCTGTTCGGCAATGATGCGGACGCCTTCGCCCAGAAGCATCTGTTCGCCCCGGAAGGGAACGCGGCCCCAATGGGACAGCGCCCATTTTTCGACCGTCTGGTTGGAATTGGTCGGCAGCGGCCAACCGGTTTCCACGGCAAGATCGCGCAGGGGCAACTCGGCGTCGATCAGGACGGAATCGGGCTTGCGCTCAAAGAACGGCCCTTTCTCAATGTCGAATTCGTCGCGAATGTCACCGACAAGTTCCTCCAGGACGTCCTCAAAGCTGACGATGCCGAGCATCTTTTCCTCCAGATCGAGCACAACGGCCAGGTGATTGCGCGAACTGCGGAACAAGTCGAGCATCGAGGGCAGTTTCGTCTTGGGCAGGAAGGTCAGCACCGGTCGCACCAATGTCGACAGGATGGTCTGGTTGCCGAGGACTTCGTGCTGCCAGAGGAGTTCCTTGACGTGGATCATGCCCAGCACGTCGTCGATGGAAGCGCCGCAATACGGCAGACGGCTGTAACCGGTGCGCTGGGCGATGATGAGATTTTCCTCCAACGACTTGTCGCGCCAGAGCACGAAAACCTTGTCCTTGGGCAGCATGATCTGCTCGGCGGTGGTTTCGCGAAGGCGCAGCGCCTTGAGCATGATCTTGTTAATGATTTCGTCGTGCGCGTGCGTGTAGTGCGCGCTCTTGAGCACCTGCTGCAATTCCTCGTTGCTGAAGGCGTGCTCGCCCTCGCCCGCTGGCGGGATGCCGAGAAGTCGGAGCATGATGTTGGCCGAACCGTTGAGCAGCCAGATCGCCGGAAAAAAGATGTAATAGAAAACCAGCAGGAACGGCGCGCACCAGAGCGCAATCTGACGGGGCCGCTGGATCGAAAGCGATTTCGGCGCCAGTTCGCCCAGCACGATGTGCATGAAAGTAATGATGCCGAAACTGATCGCAAACGAAATCGCCGTGGCACCGTTGAAACCGTAATGCGCCAAAAGCGGCTTGATCCAGTGCGCCAGATACGGTTCGCCAAGCCAGCCCAATCCGAGACTCGACAGGGTGATGCCCAATTGCGTCGCCGAAAGATAAGCGTCGAGATTCTTGACGACGTTGAGGGAAATCGGAACGCGCCAGTCCTTCGATTTCAAAAGCGGCTTGAGCTGGGTCGTGCGCACCTTGACGATGGCGAATTCCGACGCGACGAAGAACCCGTTGGCAAATACCAACAAGAGGATCAACCCAAACTGCCACGTAATCGTCAACAAATCCATAAGACAAACCTCAAGTGTTCAGTCTTAGCACCTTCACCCGTAAAGTCCAAGGTTTGCCGCTCAAAGAAAGTACTGACTTAAAGCGCAACAGATTCCAAATAAGAAACTTATCCTGAAAATAAAAGAACCCGTCAAAGTCCGTGTTCCTGCCAAAAATCCTCTTCCTCGCTGGTCATATTCGGAATCCAGAACCCACGCCGCGCCTCCGCACGATGCGCTTCCCGATCCCTGGCAAAGCTTTCCAGCGCATCAAAACTAATCCGAAACGCGTAATCGCCCGGATTGACCAGAATCGCTTCCGCTCCCGCCGCACGAAACTGCAGACAGAACTCTGCCCCCTTTTCCGCTGGAATTGCTATGCTCGGTAGTTGCTCCACCGTCCGGCATGAGGCACTCTGGACAAAATCGAACATTTTATCCGCCGATGAAAACAACATAAGACATTTGACTCCATCAAGTTCCACCATGGCCGGATCAACGGTTTGGCAAACACCTTGATTGTAGAAAAACCACTCTTTTCCAGCAAAAAGACTTCCCAGCAGACAATCAAGCTGGCGTTCCTCGGGCATTTGCTGCGCTTTGCGAACCCATAAGTCAAAGTGATCAGGAATCGAAGCCATGATAAATTTCTCTCAAATTACTACGTAGCCATCCGTAATCAATCTTCATTGAAGTACTCAAAGTTGTTTCTCCTCGCCGACCGGCGTTTCGAGTTTGTAACATGAGCAACAATAATGAGTTATTTCGGATATATGAACAAAAATTCACGTTTTTTTACTCGTCAGATAGGCAATATCACCCTATTACTTGGAACGCGACTGAAACGGACAAGTAAAAGTTGCCGGGCCGGATTGGCTTGGGAATTGCTTTCATAAGCAACGAAACCGAAGGAAAGGGGATTTTTATGGCTAGCAAGATTAAGATTCCGTCGAAAAAAACCACGCTGAAGCGCAAGCCGCTCAGCAAGGCGACGACGGTCAAACCGGTTAATCATCGCAACGGGCATTACACCGATGCCAACGATCCACAATTGAGCGCCGAACCGCTCCCGCTGGATGTTCAGGATCGCAAATTCATTCTCACCCAGCCTCCGACTGCTCCCACCGCCCCCGAGCCGCCCGCTTACGAATACCTCGGCGAATTGCCCGATTCCTACGGCACCAAAAAACTTTACCTCGTCGCGCGCGATCCCCAGTGGCTTTTCGCCTATTGGGATCTCAACTGGCAGCAATACCAGGAAGCCGCCCATGCCGCGCATGATGGCAAGGTCTTCCTGCAAGTCTACTGGCAGAGCGGCCAACGCGCCCAGCAAATCCAGATCGGTGAATCTTCCCGCAACTGGTATCTTCATGTCGGACAGCCCAACACCGCTTTCTACGCCGAGCTCGGCTACTATCGCCACGACGGCGGCTTTGAGGTCATCTCCCGTTCAGCCACAGTCACCACACCGCGCGACAACCTTTCCCCCCGCACCGACGCCAAGTTCGTCACGATCCCGTTCCACTTCACCTTCGCGCAATTGTTCGAGATGGTGAAGGGCCACATGCTGCCCGAGGAAGAACTCGCCGACGCCCTGGCCCGTTTGCAGGACGAAGGATTCCCCTTCCCGTTCAGCGTCGGCAAGGGCATTCCCCTCAGCGCCGAACAGCACAACCAACTCGTCAATTTCCTCGCCGGGGATTTCGTCACGCGCCGCTGGGTCGGTTCGCTTGAAATCACCGAAGTGCTCCGCCGCCGCTTGCAGGAACTGGTTAGTTCCGGCCAGTGGACTTCCAGCTCCGGGGTCACCAGCCTCAGCAGCCCGTTCGGCAGTTCGTGGTCGCGCGGACGCGGCTTCCACATGCACGTCAATGCGGAACTCATCATCTACGGCGGCACCGATCCGAACGCCAAGGTTCGCATCGACGGCCAGGACATCACCCTGCGCCCCGACGGCACCTTCAGCTATCACTTCACCTTCCCGGACGGCAAATACCACATCCCGATCGAAGCCACCGCCCCCGATGGCGAGGAAAAACGTTCGGCGATGCTCTCGTTCCTGCGCCTCAGCGCCTACGACGGCGACGTGCGCAAGACCGGCCAGCCGCCCCTGCCCGAGCCCCTCGGACGCCTTAAATAATCCCCGCATCCGGAGTAGAAAGTTCACACGGATGCTCGCGGCAACGGATCTCTTCGATTCCTCCGCGGCATCGTGTGCTTTCTCCTCCCCGGTTCACCGGCTTTCAGACTGGGCAGAATTTTCCCGGTTGAAAGCTTGCCTCGGCTATGATTCAAGCCGTAGGCTGTTACTCCGTAGCTTCGCGACCGCTCCCGCATTGCACAAACGCCCTCACATTTTATGACACCCAAAGGTTATCTCTCCCTTGTTCTTCACGCTCACCTGCCCTTTGTCCGGCATCCCGAATACGACAATTTCCTCGAGGAAGACTGGCTCTACGAGGCGATCACCGAAACCTACATTCCGCTCATCAACATGATGGACGGCATGCTCAATGACGGCGTCGACTTCCGCCTGACCATGTCAGTCACACCTCCCCTCTGCTCGATGTTGATGGATCCGCTCCTTCAGGATCGCTACATCCGCAACATCGACCAGTTGCTCGAACTCTGCCGCAAGGAAATCGACCGCACCCGCTTCGACGCCGCCTACCACGAACTCGCCTGGTTCTATCACAACCGCCTCGTCAATTGCCGCGAAGTCTTCGTCGACAAATATGGCAAGAACCTCATCAACGCCTTCCGCAAATTCCAGGACGCTGGCAAGCTTGAAGTCATCACCTGCGGCGCCACGCACGGCTATCTCCCGCTCATGACCGAGTACCCCGAGGCGATCCGCGCGCAAATCATGATCGCCCGCGATCACTACCGCGAATGCTTCGGCCGCAACCCCCGCGGCATCTGGCTGCCCGAATGCGCCTACGTCCCCGGCATCGACAAGTTTCTCCAGGAGGCCGAAATCCGCTGGTTCGTCGTCGACAGCCACGGCGTCCTCTTCTCCGAACCCCGTCCCCGCTTCGGCATCTTCGCCCCGATCTTTTCCCGCAGCGGCCCGGCCGCCTTCGGTCGCGACATGGAATCGAGCAAACAGGTCTGGAGCGCCGAAGAAGGTTACCCCGGCGACGGCGACTACCGCGACTTCTACCGTGACGTCGGTTTCGATCTCGAATACGACTACATCCGCCCTTACATCCAGCCCAACGGCCAGCGCAAATTCACCGGACTCAAGTACCACCGCATCACCGGCAAGACGATGGACAAGCAGCCCTACCGTCCCACCGTTGCGCGCGAAAAGACCGCCAGCCATGCCGGGAATTTCATGTTCAACCGCGAAAAGCAGATTGAACATCTCCACAGCACGCTCGGCATCGACCCCATCATCATCTCCCCCTACGACGCCGAACTCTACGGCCACTGGTGGTACGAGGGCCCG
>DBTH01000007.1 GCA_002306945.1 Methylacidiphilaceae bacterium UBA1321
AACCGAGAACGGGGCCGTCGCTCTGCGCGATGAGACCACCGCCGTGGAGTTCGGCCAACGAGCGCGCGACGGAAAGACCGATGCCGAGACCGCCCGATTGGCGCAGATAAGACGCCTGCCCTTGATAGAAAAGCTCGAAGATTTCGCCCAGTTCGCGTTTGGTCAAACCAATGCCGTTGTCGCGCACGGCGAAGCGGATTTCGGAATCGGTCTGCGTGAGCGTGACGACGATCTTGCCGCCGGGATCGCTGTATTTGACGGCGTTGGAGAGAAGATTGGTAAGCACCTGCGTGAGCCGACCCTGGTCGATCTCGTAAACGATCGGCCCAGACGCGGCGACAAACTCGCACGTCGCTTGTTTCTTGGAAAGAAGTGGTGCCTGACCGGAAATTACATTGCGTGCCCATTCGTTGAGTTCGGTCGGCTCCAGGTTGAGATGGAGCTTGCGGTTCATGATGCCGGAGAGGTCGAGCATCTCGTCGATCATGCGCGAGAGCGATTGCGCATTGCGCTCGATCAAGGCCAGCGTCTTGAGATCGTCTTCGCTGAGGCGTCCGCCTTCGCGCAGCAGTTGCGTGGCCGAAATAACCGGCGTGAGCGGAGTACGCAATTCGTGGCTCAGCGTGGCAAGGAATTCGTCCTTCATCCGCGAAGCGTCTGCCAGTTCGAGATTCTTTTCCTCAAGCTCCTTGCGCAGCGAGAGTTCTTCCGTCACATCGCGGAAGATGCAAATGGCCAGTTGCGTATGGCCCAGGCCAGAACCGGCAATCGGGCCCCCGGAAAAGGAGAGGAGCTTCGAGGCATTGGACGGCGTGCGAGTGTAGAGAACGACGTTGGAAAAAGTGTCGCCGCGCCAGGCACGGTTGAAGGGGAACTCGTCGAAGGTGGCGCTCTGGTGGTTGAGATGGCGGAAGTTGAACGCGCCGGGGAGATTGTCGAGCCAGTCCTGGAGCGACTTGAGATTGTCGTGGCCGAGGATTTTGAGCGACGCCTCATTGGCGCTGAGGAAAACGCCGTGGCCGTCGATGAGAACGAGACCGTCGGGCATGCGGTTGATGATGGTCTGGAGCTTGGAACGTTCACCCTCGACCGATTCGAGGGTGTGCTTCAGCTCCTCGGTTTTTTCTGCGACGAGCTTTTCCAACTCGGCCTGCTGGACGGAGAGTTTGCGATTGGTGGCCTCAAGATCAACGCGGCTGGCGCGGATGCTGTCGGCCATGGCGTTGAAGGCGTCGCCCAGGGTCTCGAATTCGTCGCTGGTCTTGAGATCGACCCGCGTATTGAAGTCCCCCTCCTGAATGCGGCGGACATCGCGGGTGAGCTGGTTGATGGGCCGGATGATCGACTGGGCCATGACGTGCTGAATGAGCCAGACGAAAAGAATGACCACCGAAGTGCCAATCCACATGTTCGTGACACGCTGGTGGATTTCGATGTCGAGCTCGCGGTTGAGCGAATCGATTTGCTCGTGGAGCCGTTGACTCGCTTGCGGGGAGATATGTTGCTTTTCTCCCGCGAGAACATCGGGGCTGAAACGCGGAATGCTTTCGAGAGCGGTCTTGAGGTAGATCGCCAGCACCAGCAGAAAGGCGATGCTGGCGGCAATGCACAGAAACAATCGGAATTGAATTCGCAGCGGCTTGCGTCCCATGGTTCCGGTCAAGGATAACGCCGAGCCTTTTACATAACCAAGACAAAAGGCTTTTAGACGGAATTAACGGAATTGACGAAAGGCTTATTTTATCAGGAACTCAGGAATGACTGGAATAGGAAGGGAGAACCTCCGGTAATCCACAGGCTATCAGACGATCCTGTTCCTCTGAGTCTGATTTGGTTTTTGCTTCTTTTATGATTTCCCGAGTTCCTGATAAACCTTTCCGTCTTCTGTATTTAATTCCTTAAATTTCGTTAATTCCGTCTAAAAGCCTTTTGTCTTTTTCTCGCACAAGACGCAGTTGGGTGATCTCGGGCGGATTATTGAGCCGGAAGGGAACGGTCTGGCCGAGGCCGCGGTTGACGTAAAGAGCCGAGTTTTCTTCCCGATAGAGGCCTCGCATGTAATGAAACTTGAACATCATTGGGCCGACGACCCGGTGCGGTTCGGGTGTGAGGGAAATCTGTCCGCCATGAGTGTGACCGCTCAGCACCAGATCGCACCCGAGTTGTCGCAACACCGGGTAGCGGGCCGGGTCGTGCGAAAGCATGATTCGGAAATCGGCAGCGGGAAGTCGGGAAGCCACCGTCCTCAAATGGCGTTCGGCGGTAGCCGCGCTGTGGCCGTAATCGATTCCCATGAGCGCGAGCCGCGAACCGTCCCGCTCGAACGTGGCCGCCTCATTGACCAGCAGCCGGGAGCCGAGCAACCGGCGCAGACCGCGCAGACATTCCCGGCGCGTGTCGAAGACATCGTGATTGCCGAGGCAACCGTAGACTCCGAGCGGCGCTTTCAACTCCCCGAGCAACGGCAACGCCTCCGCCAGATGGCGCGAATGGCGGTCGACCCAATCGCCCGTTACGACCAGTAAATCCGAGTTCAACTCACGGCAGGCTTCGATGACCGGGGGAAGATGATCGCGCACGGTAAAGCCGGGCCCGATGTGCAGATCGCTCAGTTGCGTCAGGGTCAATCCATCCCACTGCGGCGGCAGTTGGGCAAAGGGAACCGTGATTTTGCGAATCTCAAAATATCCGGCCTGACGTCGGGCGAAGCGGCGTCTTCCACCCACGGGAAGAAAAGCCGACAGGGCGACGGCAACGCGCAGATTCTTCAAACGTTTCTGCCACGGCAACGCCCGGTTGACTTTCATGCTCGGGACAACGCTCTCAGTTTTTCAAAGCCGCCAGGGAAGCGCGGATTTCGGCTTCGGGCCCTTCGTGATGCTGAGTCACGGCCAGTTCGAGCGCCTTCGTGAACAGGGAACGCGCTTCGTCTTTATCGGCGCGCTGTTCGGCGCATTGAGCCAGCAGGATCACGACAACCATCCAGTCCTCCCGTTTGCCGAGGGCGGCCTTCAGGTGCGTCTCGGCCTCGGCGTAACGGCCCGCGTCAAAGAGCGCCTTGCCCAGGCTGAAGCGGGCGAGTTCGTTCTCGGGATTTTCCGCAACCTTGGATTCGTAGCGGGTGATTCGTTCGTCTTGTTGGGAGGAATTCATGTGCGTGGGAAATCAGACTACGGAAGCAACGGGCCAAGCGCAAGCCTTGCAGGTTGCCTGCGCCGCCCGATTGCGCCGGATCGTTTCTGCCACGGCCGCAGGAACGGCTCAGGCGCTCTTGATCGCTTCAAAGGAAAGCTCGATCTCGATGTCGTCGCCGACCGGGCCGATCATCTTGTTCATGCCGAAATCGCTGCGCTTGATCTTGAAGCGGGTCTGACCTCCAGCGCGATCCTCGCCCTGCATGCCTTTGCCGAAAGCGACTTCGGTGAACTGAATCGTCAACGGCTTGGTGACGGCCAGCAACGTGAAGTCTCCGGTAACCTCGTAAGTGGTGTCATCGATTTTCTTCACCGCCGTGCTCTTGAAACTCATCGTCGGATATTTTGCGACGTCAAAGAAATCAGTCTTGCGCAAATGTTCGTCGCGTTTGGCGTTGGCGGTATCGACGCTCGTGGTTTTGACGACGATTTCCACCGACGACTTCACCGGCTCTTCCTTGTTGAAGAGCACCTTGCCGGTGTAATCCTTGAACTGGCCGGTCACCGTGCTGATGCCAAGGTGCTTGACCTTGAAGGCGACCGTCGAGTGCGCCAAATCCGGCGTATAGGTTTCCGGCGCAGCCGAGGCACCTATCAGGCTCAACGACAGAACCAAAGCAAGCGATGCGAAGCGATTCATAAGTTTGTTTTTTGAGTTCATTTTTAAAAATTATCGATCTGTTTCAGTCTTTTGCAAGTGATACGAGTGTATTTAAGCGTGACTTTGCAGCGAGGAGCGCTTGAATGCGAATAAGTTAGCGCAACATCCCACTGATCGATCTCCTATATTATGGCATCCGAGACTGCTGAGACTCTACAGGGCGATAAAGTCCGCCAATTTTCTATTTTCCTGGAAAACAAGGTCGGGAGGCTCGCGGAAATCGTGAAGCTGTTCGCCGATTACAACGTTCACATCGTCGCCATCAACGTCATCGATTCGGCCGAAACCGGAATCGTGCGACTGGTCGTTGACGATCCGGAGCGTTCCCGCGCGTTGCTGGCCGAACACAACATCACTCACGTCGAATGCATCCTGGTCGTTGTCGAGCTTTCCTCCAGTTCCTCCGATTTGAAAGGTGTCCTGAGCGCGCTGCTCCAGGCCGAGTGCAATATCCATTTCACCTACTCCTTCCTCACCCGCCCGCGCGGCAAGGCCGCTCTCGCCCTGCACGTCGACGATCAGGAAGTCGCCACCCACGTCCTGTCCCAGGCGGGCTACAAATTGCTCACGCAAAAAGACATTAGCCGCTGACTATTCTCATTCATTCTGTCGCACCCCGCTTTGCCAACAAACGGTACATTTTCGCCTCGCGCTACAGAGATATTCCGCTCCGGGAGGGGGGAGGATAAAAAACTGGCACCCCCACGACGATCCGCGACAAGGAGCGACAAAGACCATCCGGTACGGCGCATACGCATTTTCAAAGAACAACGACTACTGACTGAAGCGGAGCCGAAAAAACAATATCCACTCACGGCCCCACAATAACGCACCACAAGCCCACTTCGTTAGCCTTCGGTGTGTTAGTTGAGCTGCTTGTGCGAAACATTTTCACGATTTCGCGGTTTCATAGAGGAACGCCCGTTTACCCTTCGACATAAAGAATGGGTGGGAAAAGACAAAATCACGACATTCTCCATTCTTGCTCTGGCATAACGAAGTGTTAGTGTGCGGAATCTCTTTATGAATCAAGCCGAACTCGATGCATTGGGCGAGCAGGTAACACAGGCATGCCAGTGGGTGCCCCATATCATTCGCGAAATGAACAAAGTGGTGGTGGGCCAGCAATACCTGATCGAGCGCCTGCTCATCGGCTTGCTCGCCAACGGCCACGTCCTGCTCGAAGGCGTACCCGGTCTCGCCAAAACCACCACCATCAAGGCGCTGGCCGCCTGCATCCAGGGCGAATTCAAACGCATCCAGTTCACTCCCGACCTGCTGCCTTCCGACGTCGTCGGCAATCTGATCTACAATCCCCGGGACAACACCTACTTCACGAAAAAAGGGCCGATCTTCGCCAATTTCGTCCTCGCCGACGAAATCAACCGCTCCCCTGCCAAGGTGCAAAGCGCCCTGCTGGAAGCCATGCAGGAATACCAGGTCACCATCGGCGATCAAACCTATCCCCTGCCCCAACCCTTCCTCGTGCTGGCCACGCAAAATCCGCTCGAACAGGAAGGCACCTACGCGCTACCCGAAGCGCAAGTCGACCGCTTCATGCTCAAGGTCGTCGTCGATTACGGAACGCCCGAGGAGGAAAAACAAATCCTCGATTTGATGGCCTCCACCTCCCCGCAGACGAAGTTGAACCCCGTCGTTGACATCGAAACCATCCTCGGCCTGCGCAAGTTGATCGACCTCGTCTACGCCGACGAACAAATCAAGGACTACATCATCCGCCTGGTCTACGCCACGCGCCAACCCAAGAACGTCGACCCGAAACTCGAAGGCCTGATCCGCTACGGCGTTTCGCCCCGCGCCACGATCAACCTCACCCTCGCCGCCAAGGCCCACGCCTTCATCCAGGGCCGCGCCTATGTGACGCCCCTCGATGTGCGATCCATCGCCATGGACGTCATGCGCCACCGTATCCTCCTCACCTACGAGGCCGAAGCGGAAGAGGTCGACACCAAACAGGTCGTCAACTGGATTCTCGACCGCGTCCCGGTGCCCTAGAATTTTCCGGACACAGCCCGCTCAAAATTCGATCCGACACACGCTGGCGACACCATGATTCCCCGCGAATATCTCAGAAAGATCCGGCAGATCGAAATTCGCACCAATAAACTCGCGCGCGAACTTCTCACCGGAGCCTACCATTCGGTCTTCAAGGGCCGCGGCATGTCCTTCGAGGAAGTGCGCGAATACCAGCCCGGCGACGACACCCGTTCCATCGACTGGAACGTCACCGCCCGCGTCGGCACCCCCTACATCAAGCAATACCGCGAGGAACGCGAATTGACCGTCATAATTGCCGTCGATGTCAGCGCCTCCGGGGATCTCGGTTCCGGCGATCAAAGCAAAAAAGAACTGTCCGCCGAAATCGCCTCCGTCCTCGCCTTCAGCGCCTGCTCCAACGGCGACAAGGTGGGACTGCTCCTCTTTTCCGATCAGGTGGAATCGTTCATCCCGCCGCACAAGGGCCGCTCGCATGTCTTCCGACTGCTGCGCGAAATCCTCTACTTCAATCCCGCGCGCCGGGGCACCCGACTCAAGGCCGCCCTCGACCGGCTCAACATCCTGCTGACCCGTTCATCGGTGATTTTCCTCGTCTCGGATTTTCAGGACACCGGCTACGAAAAAGCCTTGAAAGTTGCTAACCAGAAACACGACGTCATCGCCGTGTCGGTCTGCGACCGGCGCGAACTCGAACTTCCCGACGTGGGCCGCATCATCCTGCAAGACTCGGAAACCGGGGAGATCATCGAAGTCGACACATCGGACAAGGATTTGCGCCGCCGCTTCGCCGAAACCGCCGCCGAAAACCGGTTGCAAAAAAAACGAGCCCTCGAAAAGGCCGGTATCGACGTGATCGATGTGGAAGCCGGACAGTCGTACCAGCAAACGCTCAAGCATTTCTTTGAAAAACGTATTCGCAAAGTCAGCTAGCCAATGAACGACCAGCCACCCGCACTGATCGAGAGCTTGCAATGGGCCACTCCCTATCAGGAGCAGCCCGCAGTGGTCTCATGGCCCTTGCTCGCCTTCGCCGCCGCGCTGCTTTTGTCGTGGGCTTATCTCCACTGGAGAAAACGCCACATCCGCGCCCACACCGCTCCGCCGCTCGTGCCGCCATACGAAGTCGCCCTCAAGGGACTGCGCAGTCTGGATTCCCTGCTAAAGGAGGAAAGCTGCCGCGAGTTTGTGATCGCGGTCTCTCACATCGTTCGCGTCTGCATCCAGGACACTTTCGGGTTGCGCGCGCGCAATCTTTCGACGGAGGAATTCCTCCGCGACGCGGCCCGCAGCGGGCTCCTCTCCGCGGAACAACAGGAATTGCTCGCCGGATTCCTGCGCCAGTGCGACCTGGTCAAGTTCGCCCAGCGCCACGTCCTACTCGACCAGATGAACGGCCTTTTACAGAGCGCCTATCAATTCGTCGAAGGCACCGCCTCCGCCGCCTACACAACGACAACGCCAGCCCCACAACCGCGGGAGGCGAAAAAATGATCGACCGCCTGCTCACGCTTCATTTCGGCCAACCGTGGTGGCTCGCTCTTCTCGTGCTGGTGCCGCTGCTGGCGTGGTTGCAGGGACGTCCGGGTCGTTCGCTCGCCGTGCGCTTCTCGGGAATGGAAACCCTGCGCAAGATCGGAGCCGTCCCGCAGACGGCGCGAGGACACCTTATCAGTCAGTGGACACTCCTGCCTCTTTTCCTCCTGATCGTGGCGATGGCCTGCCCCCGCATTCAGGGCGGCGATTCGAAGGACAAAAAAGAGGGCATCGACATTGTCTTTTGCGTCGATGTGTCGGGTTCGATGGACGAGAAGGATTTCGACTACAAGGGCAACAAGATTTCCCGGCGCGAAGCCCTGGTGATGGCCATCGACGAATTTGTCGACGCACGACCCAACGACCGTTTCGGCATGGTCGGCTTCGCCGGTCACACCTACCTGATGAGCCCGCTCACGCTCGACGGGGAATGGATCAAGAATGTTCTCAAGAACATCCGCACCCAGGGCGGCACCGCCATAGGCGACGGCATCGTGGCATCGGTCGATCTGCTTAAAAAAGGCGCGGGCAAATCCAAGGTCATGGTCGTGGTGACCGACGGCGAGAACAACGCCGGATTGGCTCCGGTCAAGGCCGCCGAAATCGCCAAGGAACAAAACATCCGCGTCCACACAGTGAGAATCTCGCGCTTGCGCGAAGTCACCGCCGACGGCGCGGTCAAAAGCCTTCTCGGCCAGGTTGCGGAAAAAACCGGCGGTCTCTACTTCCAGGCGGCCAATCTCGAATCAATCATCGACGTCTACCGTCAGATCGACCGGATGGAGAAATCGAAATTCCAGCAGAAACAATACCGCGTCTACGACGAGCTTTACCCCTGGCTGGTCTGTCCCGCTTTCGTCCTCTTTCTCTTCGGCTTCGTCGGCAACAACACCCGCTGGATGCGCATCCCATGAACAGCCGGTTCCTTTTCGCACTCGAAGAATGGCTCTGGGCGCTGCCGCTCCTTATTCTCCTCGGCATCGTCGTATGGCGCTACTCCCAACGCACGGCCCGTAAGCGCATCGCCCTGTTCCTCTCACCCCGGCTGGCCGAAGAAATGATGGCGTCGATTCATTGGGGCCGCAAGCAAGCCCGTTTCTGGGCGGGCATCGCGGTGATGGCGGCCATGGTTGTTGCGCTGGCACGTCCGTTGACCGGTCCGCGTCCCGACCGCGCCGAACGCAAGGGAGTGGATTTCATCGTCGCCCTCGACGTGTCAAAAAGCATGTGGACCGAGGACGTCGCCCCCAACCGCCTCGAAGCCGTGAAAACGGAATTGAGCGACTGGTTGACCACTCTCAACGGCGACCGGATGGGATTGATCCTCTTCACCAGCGTGGCGTTTGTCCAGGCCCCGGTGACGTTCGATTACGACGCGCTCAATCTCGTCCTCAAGGAGGCTGGGCCGAAATCAATTTCCATCGGCAGCACCAACATCCAGAAAGCCATTGAAATGTCCCTGCCAATGTTCCGCGAAAAGGATGTCGATTCGCGCGTGCTCATCATCGTTTCCGACGGCGAAGGTCTCGAAGGCGACGCCATCGCCGCCGCTCGCGCTGCCTACGCCAACGATCACGTCATCCTCTTCACCATTGGCGTCGGAACCCTCGAAGGCGGCAAGGTTCCCAACAACGACTACTCCAGGTTCGCCGATTACCCTCCCGAAAAACAACCCAGGCGCGGTTACATCCGCAACGAATATGGAGTCGACGCCTACAGCCGTCTCGACGAACGCGGCCTGCGGGCCATCGCCTCCGCCGCCGGGGGCCGTTACTACGAATTCAAACCCGGCGCGCGCACCTTCCAGACCATCTACACACAAAGCCTCATGCCGCTCATGCGCCAGAGCAAGAATCTCAACGTCCGCGAATATTACGAGTGGTTCCAACTCCCGGTCGGATTGGCGATCCTTCTCCTCATCGCCGTTCCCTTGATCGCCACGGCGCGGCGTCCATACACTGCCGAAGGCGTCGGCGTGGCCGTAGTCAAACCGGAGAATTATACCGAAGCCACCACCGCACCGAAAACCGCCGACGCGATTCCTCCTGCAAGTTCAAAAGGCACCGCGCCCGTTTCGCTCCCGCTCCTCTTTCTGGCGCTGACATTCGCGCTGCCTTTCACCGCGCATTGCGCCGTGGAAAAATCGCCCATCGACCAGGCCGATCAACTCCTCGCCGCCGGAAAGAAAGCCGAAGCGGTCGAGCTTATGTCGGCTGCCGTGCGCAAAAACGACGGCGATCTTTATCTCTACTACAACTACGGCCTCACCCTCTATCGCGCCGGACGTTTTCAGGAAGCGCTGCCCGTTTTCGAAGCGGTGCAGAAAAATTCGACCGACAGCGAGCTTCAGTCATTGGCCGTCCTGCAACTCGGCAACGCCCAATACCGGCTCGCGCAAAGTCTCGGTCAAACCTCTGGCGCCGCCCTCTCGATGGAACGCGCCCTCGGTTATTTTGAAAGCCTGGCCCAAACCCGTTCGAGCAAAGCCGCTCAAAACAACCGTCAAGCCGCCAAAGTCCAGCTCATCGGCATCCTGACCAAGATCGGACAGGATCGTATCAAGCAGGGCGACGCCTTCTCGGCAAAACAACAGCTCATGGAGGAGGAGCGTTTCCTGCGCGAAGCTTTACAAGCCTACGAGCGGATTCACGAACTCAATCCCGACGATCCGGACGTGGTGCAAACCATCGAGACGATCAAAAAGAAGCTCGTCGAAAATCTCTCAAGACAGGCGCAAAAAACGGCCGCTTCCGCCGATGAGCTGCAAAAACAGTTCGAGACCGGTCAGGCTCCCAAGGACAAGAAAGACACCAAGGAGATCATCGGACGACGCCAACAGTCGGTCGCCAAGTACGACGAAGCCCTGCAGGTCGATCCGACCAACACCGATGTGCAAAACGCCAGGCAGGAGCAGCTCGCCAAGATGGCCGATCAGCTCGCCAACGAAGCCGAAAAACAGGCCGCCCCGCTCCTGCAAAAACCAACCCTCAAGGGTGAAGAACGCAAGACTCTGGAAGCGGTCAGTTCCAAACTCGATCAAGCCAGGACGCTTGATTCTTCCAACCAAAAGGCGCAGGACTTGAGCCAACAGGTTTCGCAAAAGCTGGAGGATTCCTACACCAGCGACGGACAGAAATCGCTCGCCTCGGCCGAGACAAAGAAGGACGCCCAAGGACAGTTTGATGCCGTTAACAGCGCCGCGCAAAATTTCCAGAAGGCGCTCCAGTACAATCCACAAAGCCAACCAGCGCAGGAGGGACTCAAGCAAACACAGGATAAAATCCCCGATTTGTACGCTGCCGTTGCCAAGGCGGAAATGGACAAGGCGCAGGCGCAATTGAATCCCGCAAAAAAGGACGCCAAGGCCGCTTCACCATCGACCCAGGATTTGCAAAAAGCCATCGGCTCGCTGGAAAAGGCGTCCCAAAATTTCAGCGCCGCCGTTTCGCTGAAGCCGGACAACGACAATTTCAAGGACGGTCTGCAACAGGCTCAGGGTATGCTCTCTCAGACTCGCGAGCAGCTCGACAAGGCGATGCATCCGAACCGCAGCGGAGACAAGCCCGGCGCAATCGCCGATCCCACGGCGCAACCCAGCGGGGATTCCGATCAGGAAGCCGAATATAAAGGCGGTCAGATGGAAAGCATGAACAAGCTTCGCCCCGGTGTGGTCGCCCCGAAAACCACCGATAATTTCTGGCAAAACAAGGTTCGCGACTGGTAGACAGGGACAATCACCCCTGCACCCACCAGGGCCAATCGGCCCTGGATCCACGTTAAGCATGTCCTATTACACAGTCCATGCAGGGAAATGGAAATCTATAGTACTTTCAAAATTGCTCTATAGTGATTTCGCCTAACCCGGATATTTCTACATAATGTTATAAAATTTCAAATAATTCTATAGCTTGTTTTGGGCAAACTTCTTTATCGACGGCAATGAGATCTCTTGTGAACGTGAGAACTCCTTGAGGGGTGTGTCAACCTCCACAGAAGTTTTAGCGGCTACAGAATTATTCAATACGCTCTAAAACGGCGCACGCGCTCCGGTTTCCACCTGGCCGTAGGCCAGGTCAATGCGACACAGTCCTGGAGAAGACCTGGATGACGACCACTCCACCGATAATCATGCCGAGGCCGAGCATGGCTGCGAGATCGAGCTTCTCGTGAAAAAAGAAAAACGCCAGCAGGGAGATGAGGACGATACCGAGCCCGCACCAGATACCGTAGGCGACGCCGACATTGAGGGTACGCAAACTCATGGAGAGAAAGTAAAACGCAACGGCGTAGCCCACTGTGCAAAACACACTCGGCAGCAGACGCGTAAATCCGTCGCTCTTTTTGAGCATCGTCGTAGCGATAACTTCACTGATGATCGCAATCAATAGGAAGAGGTAGGCTTTGGTCATTTGTGGAACCTTAACTCATCCGACTGAAAAAAGCATTGAAGAAACCGACCGGCGAATGTGAAATTATCCGATCAAAGGAAAAACAAATCGATGCCAATCATTACCGTAAAATTGGCCAAAGGACGTTCGCTCCAGACAAAGCGAAAACTCGTCCAGGCACTCACCGAAACAGCCGTCAGCCTGCTCGATGTGAAGAGTGAATGGGTCACTGTCCTGATCGAGGAATACGACCGCGAAAATTGGGCCAGCAATGGAAAACTCCATTCCGAGAAGTTCGGGAAGGGCTTCGGCAAGAAAGGCGCGAAATAGATCCGCTCCAACCCAAAAACAAGGGCGTCCATTGCGATGCAATAGACGCCCCGGTTGTTTCGCCCGTTTGGGCAAACTTCAATTCTTGCGATTGAGCAGGAAGTCGGCGATGAGTTCGAGCGGTTCGGCATTCTTGCCGAAAGGCTTGAGGGCCGCGCTGGCCCTGGCGGTCAGACGGGCGGCTTCGGCTTCGGCTTTTTTCAATCCGAGTACGGAAGGATAGGTCGATTTCTGCGCCTTGAGATCCTTGCCCGCGCTCTTGCCGAGTTGTTCGGAAGTCTGGGTAATGTCGAGGATGTCGTCGATGACCTGGAAGGCGAGACCGAGGTTCTGACCGAATTCGGTCAACGAGGCGAGTTGCTTCTCCGTGGCGTTGGAGGACATCGCGCCGAGCCGGATCGACGAAGTGATGAGGGCCGCGGTCTTGCGTTCGTGGATGTAGCGCAATTGGGCCGGGGTCGTCTTTTTGCCTTCTCCTTCGAGGTCGGCAACTTGTCCTGCAATGAGTCCAAGACTGCCACCGGCATAGGCAACTTCCTTGACGTAATCGGCGGCGTTGTAACGCGCTGTCGGGCGGGTGGCGGCGACGATTTCAAAAGCGATGGTCAGGAGGGCGTCACCGGCGAGGACGGCCATGCCTTCGCCAAAGACCTTGTGCGAGGTCGGCTTGCCACGGCGTAAATCGTCGTTATCCATGCAGGGAAGGTCGTCGTGAATCAGCGAGTAGGTGTGAATACACTCGACGGCACAGGCGGCGGCCAGGGCGTTGTCGTATTTGCCGTTGATGACTTCTGCGGCGGCCAGCGTGATGATGGGACGCAGGCGTTTGCCGCCCGCAAAAAGACTGTAACGCATCGCCTTGTGGATGGTGGAGGGCTTGGTGGAAGAGGAGGGGAGCGCTTTATTTAGGGCCGCTTCCACCTTTTTCTGACGGGCTGACCAATACTGTTTGAAATCCATCCTCTTATAATCTGAATTCAGAGCGATTTGGCAATAGGATTATCATGCGGAGACGTGAAGTTTCCGCCTTGCCACATCCAAAGGCCGCATAAAAAGACTCTTCAGCGTCCGAAGAGTCCCTGAATGCCGTCGCCAATCGACTTGGTTCCCTGCTTGAGGAAGGAACCATTAGCCAGCCCTTGCAGGATGGAATCGGTGAAGGCGGTGATGACGATATTGGTGATTTCGCTCGACGTGATGCCGCCTTCGCGGGTTCCGATATTGCGACGGTCGATGGTCGCGATGGGGAAAAGGGCCTGCGCCTCGCCGAGGCCGTATTTGGCCTGCCCGTTGGTGATGAGGAGGTGATTGATCTGGAACTTGCGCGTGCCTTTGGCGTTTTTATCGTTCGTAGCAGCCACTGTTGCCGCCGATTCCTTGACGTTCTTGCGGATGTCGCTGATGTTGTTATCGAGGAGTTTTTGCTCGATGCTGACGGCGGGAGCGTCGACGGTCACTTCTTCGATAATGACCCGGTCGGTCAGGAGCGATTTGATATTGATTTTGACGTGAACCCGGCCCAGGGAAATGGCGGGCTGGATCTTGTATCCGGCGGGGCTGTCGATGCGCAACCCCCGAATGACCCCCTCCCCGGTGAAGGGCGAAATGCTGACCAGCGAAATCGAGACTGGTGTCCGGGTCAGGCGCGGAGCCAACGTGGTAATCGTCCGGCCGACGATCACGTTGAGGGAGAAATAAACGACCACCACGGCCACAATGAGTAAAACAACCAGACCGCCCAACAGTTTGACGAGTAATTTCATGGTTTGTTCCTTTGACGCATCGACGCCGCCGTCTTGCTATTTTTTTTGAGTTCCGAGTTTACAACTTTGAAAAGGCCTCCTTGAGAATTTCACCCCGTTTGTTCCAGGTATGCTCGGCGGCCCATCGGCGCGCCTGTTCGCCGTCGGTGAACGGAGCCAGCAGCGCCGTCACCCAGGAAGAGATGTCAGCCTGTTCCACCCGGACGCACCAGTCGCCCAGCCCCAACGAACGCAACGACGGCAGATCGGTCGCGACGACCGGCAACCCGCAACGAGCATAATCGAACAGCTTCATCGGAAGCGAATAATGCCCCGATCCGGTCTCGACCAGCGTTGGGCAAAGCCCGGCCCGAGCGCCGTTGAGAACCTCGTTGAGTTTTCCCGGCGTGACGCGAGGCGTCCACTTGGAATTGAAATAGGCGTTTTTCGAAAGCTGGGCGGTCAACCGCTTCCATTCCTCGTGAGTACCGCCGACGATACGAATGGGAATCTTGACCTGCGTGGCCGCTTCCAGCGCCAGGGGCAACCCCTTCCAGTCGGCAATCGATCCGGTGTAGATCAACGGCCCGCGCGGATTGGACAACGACTCCTGAAGCGGAGGCGGGCAACCGTGCGGAGCAATGGTGAAATTGTACGGTCGGTCGGGGAAGTAACGTCCGTTGAGCGCATCGGCCAGGGCGCGGCTGGTGGCCACCAGAAGCGATGCCCCTTCCAGCGCCTCCTTTTCCTGGCGTTGCAATTCCTGCTCGGCCGAACTGCCCGGAGGCGGAGTCTCGGCAAAAATCTCGTGGGCCTCCCAACCGTATTCAAGCCCCGCGCGTTTGAGAATCGGCGCGGCCTTGAGGTGAATGATGTAGGCGAAATCAAACGGCCTTTGCGAGCGAAACCAGTTCGTGAAGTACCAGTTGAAGATGACGGCACTGCGAACCGGCCCCGCGCGGCGGGTGAGATTGATCGCGGTGAAATTCGACGGAGCGTTCTTCAAGCCGAGCGCGCCTGCGGCCCGTTGCGTGTCGAAGCCGCCCGCCGTCACCAACGTCACCGCAATACCGTTTTCCGCGAGAGCAAAACAAGTATAAAGTGTGTGCGTCTCCCGGGCGCGGTACCCCGTCCATTCCTCTGGATAGAGATATAGAAGCCGTTGCATGTCTCCTCCCAAACATTAATAGACCTTTGCTTTCAGGAAAGTTAATTATGAAAAAAGAAATCCTTTCCCTGCTTAACAGATTGCGGCTGAACGGCGGCTGGGATACAGTGCCCCTGAACTGTCAAACGGTCAGAGTCCTTCTCTCACACACCGCAAATCATCCCTTGGACTATGACCATCTCGAACCTTTAAAATGAAACCAGACCGCCGCAATCGTCCCCTGCGTCGTATTTTCGCCAATAAATTAGCGAGCCTGTCCTTACTGGGCATCGGCCTTCTCCTGCTGGTAGCGCTTCAATTTCGCGAAACGTTCTACTTCACACACGACGACAACGCGGTGGGTTACCTGCCGCAGCATGTATACAATTACCGCTCCCTGTTCGGGCAGGGGGAGTTTCCCTTCCTCAACTTGCACCAATACCTCGGACATGCGTATTACCTGATCGGCTCCAGCGGGATTTTCTATCTTCCGGCCTATCTCTCCACGTTTCTGGCTGACAAAGTCGTCGGCAATATCGTCACCACTGTCGAGATTGACGTCAGTCTGCACCTGTTTCTGGCGTTGCTGGCCATGTACGCCTATTTGCGCGTTCTGAAATTGCCTCCAACGACCTGCCTGTACGGTTCGCTCCTCTACCTGACCTGCCCCTACTGGCTGTGCGGCGCGAAAGATTGGGCCATGCTGGCGTATAGCGCGTTCTATGTCCCCGCACTGCTGGCCTGCCTGGAAGCGTGGTTGAACCGCGGCGGTATCCGCTATCTGGTCTGTTCGTTATTGCTCAAGATCGCCTTCTTTTACCAGGGCAACCCGCAGGTTGTTTTCATCTATCTGGCCGGCGAGGCCATCTACTTCGCCTGCCGTCTGGCCCAGGAAAAAGAACGCGGCGTCCTTCACTGGATCGGTTCCTACGTGGCATCCAATGTCGCCACCTTTGTAGCCACCCTCCCCTTGATTCTGCCTATCCTGCTCTCGATGCACGACACCGCTCATCGCGGTGGCGGGATGACTCTGGTTGAAGCTCTCTCCCTCGCGGTGGAACCGCAGGTATGGATCGGCACATTCTTCTACGTCTTCTGGCCACGCGAAGTCTTCAAGGCCGATTCCGCCCTCTTTTACCTCGGTGGTCTGATCCTCCTGCCGCTGCTCCTGGCTCAACTCCGTGTTGCCGGGAGAGCGCAAAAACACCGCTGGCTGGCTCCCCTACTGCTCTTCATCGCAGCCCTTTTCCTCTCGACCCGCCTCAATGTCGTCCTGCACTGGCTGCCGCCCTTCGACCGGATGCGCTGGCCGTTCAAATGGTACCTGCTCTGCGCCTTCGCTTATCCCGCGGCAGCGACCGCCGTGATCTGGCAATTGCGCCAACAACGTCTCGTCACACCGTTTTTCTTCCACCTGTTCTTCCTCCTGTCCATCGGGACCAATCTCCTCGTCGCCCTCTCGCCCAATGCCCAGGTTACCTTCGCTCCCTACCACATCACACCGCAAGTCACCGCCACGCCGCAACCGCACCTGACCGACGGACGTTCGGTTTGCTACGGCCTGAAGGAATTCCCCTCGCAGGAAACGCTGGCCGACGCGCGCGGATTCAACTTCCAATCCCTCACCGGCGAATACGGCTACGCCGGTTACGACCCGCTGGTTCCAACCAAGGTCAACGACGCCGTGCTCGGCCTCAACCACCACGCCATCTTCAACGCCTTCCTCGCGCCGGTCTACCTCGCGCGCCTCAATCAGTGGTCAGTCCGCTACATCGTCACGCTCAACGAACCCCGGCAAAAAACCGAATTGACCACTGCCGGGATGCATCTCATCACCACCACCTCGACCGGATTGGCCATCTTTGAGAACCCGGAGGCCAGGCCATTCGCATGGTTCGAGGAAGAACCCTCACGCCCAGCGTCGATTCAACTCCGGGTCAACAGCGCCACGGTTCAAACCGACGGCCATTCCGGCTTGCTGACCATTTCCCTCATCCGCATCGACGGGTGGAGTTACCGCCTCGACAACGCCCCGTATCAGGCGGTCGCGCGGGAGAACCGCCACGGCCAAATCCAGATTGAAGTCCCGCCAGGCGTCCAAACCGTCGAAGTCCGCTACCTCACGCCCTTCATCAAAACCTCCGCCCTCATCACGCTGGCTGGACTGCCGATAGTCCTCCTCATCTGGCTCTGGTTCGAGCGCGGCTCAGGGAACAACGGCCCTTCGTCCTTCGAGCGTAAAATCGGCGCGCGCCTCTCCCCCGTGCTCTCGCGTTTCATCCAACCCACCGCCCAAACGCGAACACCGGAACAAACCGTCCTTCTCCTGTCCAGGCTCAAACGCTGGACCCTGATCGTCCTCGCCTTCTGGCTCCTGCTCACCGCCATTTACATCGTGCGAATCGAGCGGATGCCGCCCGCGAAGAAAAACGGGCCGGTCGAATTGCTCTACATATAAAAAGCCACATGCAATACAAACCTATCCTCGTCGTCGCTCTTCTGGTGATCGGATTCCTCGCCTGCGGTTTTTATTCCTTCCGCTACTGGGATCGCGCCATCACTGACGATTACGGCTTTCGCCAGACGCAAACCGCTCTCTCCACCGACTACCTGATCCGCGACGGCATCACGCTCGATTATCAAACACCCGCTCTCGGAAAACCGTGGGCCATCCCCTTCGAGTTTCCCATTTATCAAATCCTCGTCGCGCTGCTGGTCAAGCTCACCGCCTGGCCTCTCGACCAAACCGGTCGCGCCGTCAGTCTCTTTTTCTGGATCGCCAGTATCGCGCCCATCTACCTACTCCTCGCCCACCTGCGCGTGGAACGCCTCTGGCGCTGGGCCACGCTTCTGCTGATCTGGAGCACCCCCACTTACCTCTTCTGGTCGCGCACGTTCCTGATCGAATCGACCGCGCTTTTCTTTTCCCTCGCCTTCCTCGCCGCCACCCTTCGCGGATTGCACCGCCGCTCCCGCGCATGGCTGGCCACCGCCCTGCTTTGCGGGATTTGTGCCGGACTGCAAAAACCGACCACATTCCTGATTGCGCTCGTACCGACGATTGGATTTGCAGTGCTGGAGTTGCGCAGCCAAAAAAGACATCCCCATTCCCGCCCCATTACATCGAAGCTGCTACTCGCGCTCGGCGGGCTCATCCTGATCCCACTCGTCTGCATCGACCTCTGGACCCGGCACGCCGACGACACGAAAAAGCTCAATCCCGTTGCCGAGTCGTTTCTGATTTCCTCCTCGCTCTACCAGAAACGGTGGATCTACGGCCCGCTGGAACAACGTCTCGTGCCAAACACCTGGGATGTTTTTATCTATCGCGAATCTTTCACCGGGGTCGGACGCGGTTTTCAGACGGGCCTTTTTCTGGTCATCGTCCTGACGGCTGCCGCCATCCGTTTCCGTCCCGACGTGCGGCTGCCGATCCTGATTTTACTGGCGGCCTATTTCTCAGGCCCTCTCATCTTCTGCAACCTGTTTTACGTCCACTCGTATTATTACTATGAGAATCAGGTTTATCTGCTACTGGCTTTTTCTCTTGCTCTTTACGCCCTCTGTGAATCGCTGGTTCCGCCCTGGCGAGTATTTCTCCGTTACGGATTTCTCATGGCCATGGTGGCCGCAGGGCTGCTTCATTTCCGGGCGAATTTCTTACCTTTGATCGTGGGCCAACCCACATCGAAAGCCTTCCGCGAGGAGTTGTCGCCACTGTCGCACGCCGGTAATCCAAAAGACATCCTGCTGGTTTACGGTTGGGACTGGAATTCGTTCATCCCATATTATTCCGGGCGCAAAGCCCTCATGATCCCCGATCACATCAAGTCCAACGATGCGGTCATTGCGAAAGCTCTGGAGCAATTGCGTCCCGACACAGCGATCGCCGCGCTGGTCGTCCACGGTCCGCTCGCCGACGACAAGGATTTCATCGCGGCACAAGTCCGCGCGTTTGATCTCAACGCAACTCCCGTTCGCACCGGTTGGGGCGATTTCTATTTGAAACGGACGAAACCACCCTTCGGTGAGGTTCATCGGGATGGATATAATGTCTGGAAATAAAAAGGCGGATGGCGGGTTCAATACCCAACCATCCGCCTCTTCAAGGCAGGTCTATCCGTCGTTCAATGCGTAGCGCTGAGTTCTTCCTTGGAGTCGTTGGATTTCATCGCCTTGACGAAATTCTGACCGAGATCCCAGACCGGGCCGGGGAACTTCTTCAGATCGCTGATGACGTCTTCGAATGCGGTGACGAAGCGGTCAATTTCCTTCTGACCGATGATGAGCGGCGGCAGGATCTTGACGATGTCGCAGTTGTGCGCGGCGACCTGCGTCAGGATGCGGTGCTTGGCCAGCATCGGCGTGACGATCAATTGCGGGAACATGCTCTTGTCGAGTGAGTGAATGAGCTTCCAGCCCATCTTGCCCATGATCGACTTGGGTTCCTGGAATTCAATGGCGCACATGAGGCCCTTGACGCGGACTTCCTTGATGAAGTCGAATTTCTTCTGGACTTCGAGGAGTCGGCGTTCGAGTTCGGCGCCCTGCCTGGCGGCGTTGTCGATGAGGTTTTCCTCTTCGAGGATGGTGAGCGCAGCCAGACCGCTGGCGCAAGCGAGGTTGTTGCGGCCAAAGGTGGTCGAGTGAATCACGCTGCGGTCGAGGGTGGAGAATATCTTCTGGTAAATCGCGCGGCGGGTAATGAAGGCCGCCGAGGGGACATAACCGGCACTGAGCGCCTTGGCCAGCGTAATGATGTCGGGTTCGAGGTTCCAGTGTTCGAAGGCAAACCATTTGCCAGTGCGACCGAGGCCGGTCTGGACTTCGTCGCAAATAAGCAGCGTGCCGTATTTGCGGCATAGGGCCTGGGCCTTTTGGTAAAAGTCGTCCTTGGCGAATTTGACGCCCTTGCCCTGAACCAATTCCATGATCAGAGCGGCGACATCGCCTTTCTTCAACTCGTATTCCAGCGCATTGAGGTCGCCCATGTCGATGTGGGCAATGCCGGGCAGGAACGGGCCGAAACCTTCATGAAAGGCGTGATTCTGCGTGGCCGAAAGCGATCCGTAGCTCAGGCCGTGGTAGGAATTATTCAGCGAAATGATGCGGGGACGGCCGGTGGCGCAACGGGCAAACTTGAGCGCGCCTTCGACCGATTCGGTGCCGCTGTTGCAAAGGAAGACCGCGTTGAGGTGCGGCGCGCCCTGCTTGGCGAGACGTTTGACGAGAGCCTCGGCGAGCAATCCGCTCAAAAGGGCGGAGTCCATCTGCACCATGTTGGGCAAATCCATCTCAAGCACATCGCGAATGGCTTTCTGGGCAGCGGGATGGTTGCGACCAATGGCGAATACGCCGTAACCCGACAGAAAATCGAGATAGTCCTTGCCATCCATGTCGTAGAGATAGGCCCCTTGAGCGCGGGCGTAAACCTTGTCGAAGCCGATGGTACGTTGCACTTTAACCAAAGTGCGGTTGAGATAATTATGGTGCAGGTCGTAATTCTCCCCCATACGGGAGGTGACCAGCTCTTTAAGATCGAGAGGCATCCGTCGATTGAAGCACGTTTTGAGCGGCATTCAAGATCGTTACGCAACTCCGCTTCCAAGACGCGGAGGGCGTGCGACCGTAATCATTTACCGGCAAGAGATTACGGAAGAACCGGCGATGAAACCGGAGTGGTTTGCCCTCCTTCGGCAGCGGACGCCGACGGAGTCGATTTGGCCTCCGTACCGTTTTCAGCCGGACGCAGGGTGATGGCCGGATCGGCAGGCGAAGTCGAAGATTTGGGCGACTCGGCGATGACGGACTTACCGCCAGTAGGTGTCGGGGAAAGCACCGGAACGGGCCGTTGCGACGACGAAGCAGGAACCGTTGCCGATTGCGGCATCGCGACCGGTCGCACAAAAATCTGGCCGTTGCCCAAGTCGAGAATGGAAGAGAGTTTGCCCAGAACGTCGAAGGCCAGCAGGGCATTGACCGCATCCGGATTGCTCGGATCGCTGTCCTGAAAGAGTTCGAGCGGCGCGCTCAGACAACTCCGCACCGGAACGGGAACTTCGGCCACTTGCACCCCGACGGGCCGGACGATGCGGGGATTGGGAACGGCCTGGTCGGTGCCGACCAGAAGCCCCTTGCCCATGACCGTGCGAATATTATAGCGCCGCGTGATCACCGGGTTGATAACCGTGAAGCGCGCGCCAGAATCGATCAGGCCGTTGATCTTGACCCCGTCGACCATGATGGGCAATTCGTAACGCCCCGCATTCCATTGGATGAACGCCTGCCGATAGCCGCCGGACTGGAGCGTCGACTGGAGTTGGAACGAAGGCGCTTGCTTCGGATTGAAATAGAATAGAAACGGGAAGTAACCGAGCACGACATTGTTTTGCTTGAGCGTATCCATGCCCAGGATGCCGTCAAAGCCGTCGCCCATGAGATACTGGAACTTGAACGTCGCGATGATGACGATGCCCGGAGTGAGTTCAACGCCGGAAATGCTCATCTTTTCAATCCGTGCATAGGAGGCATTCTCATCGGAGACAAAACTCGAACCGTGCACCGGCCCGAACAGCTTCTCCGGTTGAATACCCTCGCGCCGGGCCGCCTGACGGCTCAAGACCGTCGTGGTCGCACCGGTATCGACGAGCATATTGAAATCATGACCGTTGATCTGGACGACGACACAAGCGCGGTTCTCATCCCGCAACCGGGACAGCCGGGCCGCCGTAAAACCCTCTTTCCCGAGCGCCTCCGCCAACGGAGACTCGGCTGGCAGCGGCAACACACCCGTCAGGAAAAACAGTACGCATGCGCTCCAACACACACCGAACCGGCTTGTCATCTTCATAGACATCATCCTCGTTATCATGACATGGTTGCCACCCCGCGAAACACCCTCCCAAACAGGAAGGCACGGAAGACGTTTCACCGTGCACCCGCTCCGCCCCCTACATCCGTTGGTTTTCAGGACACTTCAATCTTGGCAACGCGGCGTTCATGCCGGCCACCCTCGAAAGGCGTTTCCAGAAAAAGCTTCACGATTTCCAGCGCCAATTCCGCCGATACGGTGCGTTCGCCAATCGACAGGCAGTTGGCGTTGTTGTGGGAACGGCCCCAGATGGCCGTGTCGCGGCTGAAGCCGAGCGCGCAACGCACGCCCTTGACCTTGTTGGCCACAATCGCCTCGCCGTTGCCCGAACCGCCCAGGACAATCGCGCGTTCGGCCTGACCGTCAGCCACCGCCTGCGCTGCGGGACGAATATAATCGGGATAATCGCAGGCATCGGTGCTGTAAGTGCCGAAATCCTTGACCTCGTGACCCAACTCCTTGAGATAGGCAATGATTTTCTCTTTGTAGCGATAACCGGCGTGATCCGAGCCAATGGCGATTTTCATAATACGACAAGCAGGCTGGTCGAGCGATTTCCTCCTGTCAAGACCGTCCGTTTCGGCAATTCGCGACAGACATTTTAGGGTTGCTTTTGAAACGCCTTGACGGAATCATTTCGACGGTCGGAATAGTCGTTCCATTCCGTTTCCGCCCGCGTCAAACATCCGGCATTGAGCCTGAAACCGAGACTGTTTCCATGAAAAAAAGCGAGCCCATCTTCCTCATTGCCAACGGAGATCTCCGCCTGGCCGCGAATCTAAAATGCGAGCCCGAACAGGCCGCCATGGAGAAAAAACTCACCAGCGCCTTCGCCGCGGAAGGCTTCACCCTCCAACGGGCCCACGCCTACGACTGGGACAAGCAACACGGTTTCATCGACAGCCAGAAAATGGGCCTCGAAGTCTTCCGCACCATTCCCGAAGACGCCCCGCTGGTCGTCGCCGAATCGGTCTGGCAATACAGCCAGCACATCCTGCCCGGCCTTTACGACCACAAAGGACCGATCCTCACCGTCGCCAACTGGAGCGGCACCTGGCCCGGACTGGTCGGCCTGCTCAATCTCAACGCCTGCCTGACCAAGGCCGGAGTCAAATACAGCTCCCTCTGGAGCGAGAATTTCACCGACGAATTCTTCCTCGACGGCCTGCGCCACTGGCTCAAAAAGGGCAAGATCAAACACAACACCGGCCACGTTTGCACTTACAAAAAATTCAAGGTTCCCGGCTCGCTCGAAAAACTCGGTCGCCGCTTCGCCCAGGAATTAAAGAAGCACAAATACCTCATGGGCGTCTTCGACGAAAGCTGCATGGGCATGGCCAACGCCGTCATCCCGGACGAACTCCTCGCCCGGGCAGGCCTCTTCAAGGAACGCCTCAGCCAGTCCACCCTCTACGCCCGCATGCTCACCGTCAAGGACGAGGACGCCCGGGCCGTCTACCAGTGGCTCCTCGACAAGGGCCTCACCTTCCGCTTTGGCCCCAGCGAAGAAAACGACCTCACGGAAAATCAGGTTCTCCAGCAGTGCAAAATGTACATCGCCGCCGTGCGCATCGCCGACGAATTTGGCTGCTCGACCATCGGCATCCAATACCAGCAGGGACTCAAAGACCTCTGCCCCGCCTCCGACCTCGCCGAGGGACTCCTCAACAACGTCGAGCGCCCGCCCGTTTTCCACGAGACCACTCGTCGCGAACTCTTCCGCGGCGAAGCCCTCCCCCATTTCAACGAAGTCGACGAATGCGCCGGTCTCGACGGCCTGGTTACCTACAAACTCTGGCGGCTACTCGGTTTCCCCCCGGAAAACACCCTGCACGATGTCCGCTGGGGCCGCCCCTACCGCGACGACACGCTCAACGCCTTCGTCTGGGTCTTCCAGATTTCCGGCGCCGTACCCCCGGCCCACCTCAACGGTGGGTACTCCGGCGCAGTCAGCGAACGCCAACCCGCCATGTATTTCCGCCTCGGTGGCGGAACGATCAAGGGCGTTTGTAAACCGGGCTGGATCGTCTGGAGCCGCGTCTATGTCGACGACGGGAAGTTGAAGTACGATACCGGTCTCGGCCAATCGGTCGCTCTCCCGGAAAAGGAAACGCAGGATCGTTGGGAACAAACCACTCCGCAATGGCCGATCCTGCACGCCGTCCTGCCCGGCATCAGCCGTGACCAGATGATGGCTCGCCATAAATCCAATCATATCCAGGTCGCCTACGCCCCCAATCGCGAAAGCGCCGTCAAAGGTCTCCTCGCCAAAGCCGCCGCCATGCACGAACTCGGCCTCGAAGTCTCCCTCTGCGGACGAGTCTGATTGGAGGATTTTTTCTTCCAAAGGAAATGATTTCCTTTGGAAGCCTCAAAACACCCAATAGCCCAGTAACCCGGTTATTTCATCATAACGTAATGAAATATGCGAGTCAGCTCCACTGCCTGTCATTGGCCCATTCCTTGTCCCACTGTTCGGTGGAAGCCCAGGCCTTGGGGAAATCCGGGTGGAGTTTTTCGGTGATGAGTTCTTCGTTGAGAGACTCAATGCCAAGACCAGGCGCGTCAGGCACCTGTATATAGCCATTTTGGATAAGGGGTTTCGGTAATCCCTTGGCCAGGTCTTCCCACCACGGGACGTCGACCGAGTGAACTTCCAGAGCCAGAAAGTTTCTTGTGGCCGCTGCAACATGCACTGCCGCCATGCAGGCAATCGGGCTCTCGGCCATGTGGATCGCCATGGCAACGCCATACTCTTCGGCCAGGTCGCCGATCTTCTTGGTCTCCAGAATGCCGCCTGCGCTCAAGACGTCTGGATGAACCACGGAAATCCCCCGCTCTTCGAAAAGCGGCTTGAAGTTTTCCTTGAGATAAATGTCTTCGCCGGTGGCCATGGGAACCGTCGTGGCGTTGGACAACCGGACATATTGATTCGTCATCTGCCACGGCACCGGATCCTCCATCCAGGCGAGATTGAATCGTTCCAGGCGTTTCGCCAATTTCAGGCAATCTTCAACCGGTATGTGACCGACGTGATCGATGGCGAGCGGAATTTCATAGCCGATGACCTCCCGGACATCCGCCATATATTGTTCGAGAAAATCGAGACCTTTCTCGGTGAAATGAATGCCCGTAAAAGGATGAGCGGTACTGAAAAGTTCATAGGCTTCCCCGCGCATCGCCCGCGGATCAATCGAACCGTGCGGCGTACTGAAAACAGTCCGCTTGTATTCACGCATCTTCTCCAGAAAACCCAACGGAGCCGAAAGACAGCCCGGCTGATCCATGAGCAATTCAAGTCCAAGATCCATTTTCAAGTATGTGTAGCCAGCCGCCATGCGCTCCCTTAACGCCTTCCCCATATCGCGACCGCCGCCTTCCGAGTCGGTATCGCAATAGATGCGGATCTGATCCCGGAATTTGCCGCCGAGCAACTGCCAGACCGGCACACCCCACGCCTTGCCCGCAATATCCCAGAGGGCTACTTCGATCCCGCACACTCCGCCAGCCTGACGGGAAGCGCCACCAAACTGTTTGATGCGGTTGAAGAGACGCTCGACGTTGCAGGGGTTCTCGCCGAGAATGCGGCTCTTGAGCATAGCCGCGTAGGTTCGGCTGGAGGCATCTCGAACTTCGCCGTAACCGATGATGCCTTGATTCGTGTAGAGCTTGAGAAGCGTACAACGTTTCGGAGCGCCATCAATATCAGCGAAACGCATGTCGGTGATTTTGAGTGTCGAGGGATCAATATTGGAGTTCATCTTTAATTTCCGTATCTCAACTGAAACGAATGGGTCAGGGTTATCTTAGAAATACCCGCCTTTTTCGGTAATCTGATGAATGCTTTGGCCCTCGGCCACCCAACCGAAAATCTTCTTCTCGTTGGCCTTGATTTCTTCGGCACGCAATAGCACGTCATAGGCAATCTCGCGCGGAACGGCGAGCACACCGTCAATATCTCCAAGAACTATATCCCCCGGTTTGATAGTCGTATCCCCGATCTTGATCGGAATCTGATAGTGAGTGATAAGGCAGCGCCCGAGGCTTCCGTTTGAAATTCTATATTTATAGAAAATCGGAAAGTCTTTCTCTAAAATCTGGTGCGTATCGCG
>DBTH01000304.1:0-1044 GCA_002306945.1 Methylacidiphilaceae bacterium UBA1321
TGTCGCGCGGGAACGGGCCGAACAGGTCGTGGAGCTTTTGAAGTCGAACTTGTCGGAACCTCCCGATCTGGAGTCGATGGGACGGCGGATCGGTTGTAGTCCGTTCTATCTGAGCCGCACGTTTTCCAGCGTCATGGGAAAGACCATTCCCCAGAAATTGCGGGAACTGCGCGTCACCCGCGCGGCGGAACTGCTGCGTAGCGGGCGCTACAACGTGACCGAAGCGGCGGTGGAAGTGGGCTACACCAGCCTGAGTCATTTCAGCACGGCCTTCTGTCACGTGACCGGTTGCTGTCCAAGTCTCTACCCGCATAGCAAACATCTGATTAATCCGGGATTTTGACCGTTCGCGGGCACGATCCAGGTAGTGCAGTAGCATTTCCTGAAATGTGAAGTATGTTTCCGCTACACAAATAAAGGAGACTATTATGGATCTTGGACTGGCAGGTAAACTGGCTTTGGTTACGGCATCGACCGGCGGCATCGGACTGGAAATTGCGCGGGCGCTCGCGGCAGAAGGTGCGCGGGTCATCGTGAACGGACGGAGCGAATTGAGTGTCGCCAAGGCGATTGAACAAATTCGCAACGGGCTGAAGGACGCTCGCATTGAGGGGTTGGCTGCGGATAATGGAACCGCCGAGGGCACTCAGGCGACGATTGCTGCGTTTCCCGAGGTGGATATTCTCGTCAATAATCTGGGTATATACGAGGCGGTGGGATTTTTCGACGAGACAGACGAATCGTGGCAACGGTTGTTCGAGGTCAATATCATGAGCGGTGTGCGCCTGTCGCGGCATTACCTCAAGAAAATGATTGCGAAAGGTTCAGGCCGGGTGGTTTTCATTTCGAGCGAATCCGCACTGAGTCCGGCGCCCGAGATGGCTCATTACAGCGCGACCAAGACTATGCAACTTTCCATTTCGAGAAGTCTGGCCGAATTGACCCGGGGAACCCGGGTGACAGTGAATACGGTTCTGCCCGGATCGACCAGGACGGAAGGCGTGGAGAAGTTCATCAAGGACGTCTTCCCCGGTGTTTCGCCCG
>DBTH01000304.1:1262-6016 GCA_002306945.1 Methylacidiphilaceae bacterium UBA1321
CGTATTGGAAGCCGGATCGATCGCGACGTCTTCCCCGGTGTTTCGCCCGACGAGGCAGAGCGGCGTTTCATGCGGGAGAATCGTCCGACATCGTTGCTGGAGCGATTGATTAATCCCGATGAAATTGCGGCAACCGTGGCGTTCGTATGCAGTGGTAAGGCGTCAGCCATCAACGGCGCGGCAATTCGTTCGGACGGCGGTCTGGTTCGTTACATCGTTTGAGAGGTGAGCGATACCGGGAGTGAACACTGGCGCTTTGCGGAAAGTTATTGTATCTTGGTGATATGACCCCCGTGAAGCGCTGGGCAGCCTTTGCCGATCCGTCCGGTCTTTTCCGGCCGGTGCGGGATTTGTACACGGCCCGGCGGCCCATGCTGCTGCATACGCACGAGTATGCCGAGATCACTTGCATCAATCAGGGCCAGGCATTGCACCGGCTCAACGGAGCCGAGATGCCAATGGTTCCCGGCGATCTGGTTTTCATCCGGGCCAGCGATGTTCACCACATTATTCCGGCGGGCAGTGAGCCGATGGAATTGACTAATGTGGCCGTTCATCGCGATGCATTGCGCTCCTTGTCGAAGCGCTATCCGCGGGAGATCGAATGGGCTTTTCGTCCCCGGGAAATGTCCGGGACTTCGGCTTCGCTCGATCCGTTGCAGCAACGCCGGTTTCACGGTTGGGTGGACGAATTGTTTCTGGCTCGCAGGGATGTCCCGTTGCCAATCGATCGGTTTGTCCTGAACTTACTGACCGAACTGATGCCACATCGTGAAGCGGAGAGCATCCCGCCTGAAGCTCCCGATTGGCTGGTCAATGCCTGGAAGGAAATTCAACGGCCGGAGAATTTCCCGCGTGGAGTGACCGCTTTTTTCCGCTTGGCTGGCCGCAGCCGCGAACATGCCGCGCGCGCGTTGCATCTCCATTTCAAAATCACGCCGACCGAATGTGTTTTGCGGGCGAGGATGAAGTATGCTGCAAGGCAGTTGGAGATGAGTACGAGACCGATTCTCGATATTTCGCTTGATTGCGGATTTCGCGATCTTGCCCACTTTTACAAGGTATTCCGGCATCACTACGGCTCGACCCCGCGTGCCTACCGCTTGGCGCGAAGGATCTGATGTTGAAGGTGGAAGCAGACGAATATCACCTAATGACAAAATTTTGTCACGTGGCAACAAGACGCGAATCCAGGGTTCTGTAATCTGAAATCCATCTTAAAATTCTCCCTATGATTACCCGTCATCCCTCCAATCCGATTCTTCAAGGTAAGGACATTCCCTATCCGGCCAGCCTCATTTTTAATGCGGGCGTGGCCAAATTTGAAGGGCGCTATGTCATGATTTTCCGCAACGACGCCTGCGAAGGCAATGAGGATTCGTGGAAGGAATGGCGCGAAGGTAAACGCGAACTTCCGGCTCCGTTCGAGACCAATCTGGGATTCGCCACCAGCCAGGACGGTGTTCGCTGGGAGGTGGCTCCGAAGCCGTGCTGGAAGGTGAAAACGGATGAAATCCTGCGCGTGTACGATCCGCGCATTACCATTATCGAAGGAGTGCCACATATTTGTTTCGCCATGGATACGCGCCACGGTGTGCGCGGTGGGATTGCCCGGACGACCGATTTTTCCAACTTTGAAATCCTTTCGCTCAGTACGCCGGATAATCGAAACATGGTGCTCTTCCCGGAAAAAATCGCGGGCCGATATTTTCGACTTGAACGTCCATTCCCGGTCTACAGCCGGGGCCGGGATCGGTTCGATATTTGGTCCGGCTTTTCGCCCGATCTGCGCTATTGGGGCGATCACGAACTCGTCCTTGGTGTGGAGGATGTTCCCTTCGCCAACGACAAGATCGGTCCGGCGGCTCCTCCCATCAAGACGGCGAAAGGCTGGCTGACGACGTTCCATTCCGTCCGGCGCGACCCGGAGGTCAATCTCGGCGGTTGGGAGAAGAGTTGGACGAAGCGTTACGATGCGGGAATCATGCTGCTCGACCTGGAAAATCCGACCCGGATTGTCGGCATGAGCAAACAGCCCCTGTTGAGCGGCGAAGCGCCTTACGAGCGTCACGGCTTCCGCAATGATGTCATTTTTCCCGGCGGTATGATCCTTGAGGATAGCGGCGAGGTGAAGATTTATTACGGGGCCGCCGACGCGGTCGAGGCACTCGCTACGGCGCACGTCGACGACTTGCTCAAGCTCTGCACGGAGCCCCGATTTGCGAAGTAAGAGAGAATTGGTACGGGTGTCAATTCTCTGTCTTATTCTAACTTGCTTTCAAGATGAGTGTAACTCGCTTGTTATTTTTCGGACTGCTTGCGTTGTTCCTCGCTTACAGATCACTGCGGATATGCTCGTTCGTCACGCCTTGCCAGTCCGAAAAATTACTGCGCGATTTAATCTCATCTTGAAAGCAAATTAGAATTACCTACGTCTTCAGGACGCAAGGTCAGACGTTGATTTGCGGCGATGAGTTTCGCTTTTAACTTTGCGTAGGGCACCTGCTGGACGGGCGTTTTGTCGTCGATGGCGAGGCTGGCGGCTGTGGCTGCGGATTGGCTCAGGATCATGAAGACAGGTTCCATCCGCGCCGAGGCGAAGGCGGCATGCGATGCGGAAATGCAAAAGGTGACGAGCAGATTTTCGCACTCTGTCTGTTTTGGCAGAAGAACGCCGTAGTCGATCTGATAGGGCTTGTTGATGTGTTTCTGGACGTCGCCTTCGTTCCAGAGATAACCGCCAGGATGAACAACCCGTTGCACGTGGTGCGAATCCATCGTGTAAGCGCCGAGGCCGATGGGGCGCTTGGCCGGGAGGGCTTTCTCCGGAACCGATTGCGTCAGGACGTAATCGCCCACGAGGCGGCGCGCTTCGCGGACGTAGAGAACCGTTGGCCAGTTTCCGTTGTCGGTGAACTCATCTTTGGGAAGGCCCCATTTCAAATGCGCCTGCCGGATTTCTTTCGGAACGCGCGGATGATTTTGCAGTGTCCAGAGCAGGCCGAGTTGCCAATCCTTGTGCGCCTGGCCGATTTTTTCGCGCGTCGCATAATTGCCATCCGGGTAATCCTGACTGCCGCCGATCAGATCGGTGGAGATGCCGCCGCTATTGTTGGAATCGGTCTTGTGGTTGGGCATCGGACTGAAGCTCATGAATGACTTGGCATGGCCGGTTTCGATGGCGCGGAAGAGGATTTCGTAATTCTCCTCCCGGTAACTTGCCGGCTTGGGGATCGGGAGGCGATTCTCCGGCCGGTCAGTCAGGCACATCCGGTAGCAATAGGCCTGCACGCGGTTGTCACCGGTGCCGTCGGGCTCGGTTGGAGTGGGATTGACTCCGGGCAGCAGGCCGCTGGAGGGATCGCCCTTGCGGATGTAGGGATCGATTCCGGGTGGGAGCTGGTTCTTGACTGAAGCGCGCACCTGGAGGCCGTTGATCGATTCGCCGTATTTGGAGGACGGTTCGCGTCCGGTGGTGTAGGAGACTTTGGCCAGCGCCAGGAGATCGCCTTCGTAGGTGGCGTCGATGAAGATTTTTCCGGTGAACTCGCGTCCGTCCTCGGTGCGAATCGCGGTGAGCCGTGCGCCGTTTTTGGAGACGCCGTTGGCGAGGTCGAGGCGTCCGTATTCGACCGGGATTCCGGTTTCATCGAGCCATTTCCGGTAGACCTGCTCGGCTGCTTTCGGCTCGAAGACGTACATCAATTGCGCTTCTTCATCGATGGCGGGGCCGTGCTGACCCTTGGACTTGTCGACCTGGCCGTCGGGCATCCACGTTTCGGGTTTTTGGTAATAGGCCCAGACGCGATGGTAGAATTCGCGGGAGAGTCCTCCGAGGATGACGTGTTTGCCGATGTCGGTCCAACCGAGTCCGTTGGCGGTGAGACCGCCGATGTGTTTGTCGGGCGAAAGGAGAAGGACGCTCTTGCCTTCTTTCCTGGCTGTGATGGCGGCGACGATGCCGCCGGAAGTCCCTCCGTAAACGACGATGTCGTACGGCGTGTTTCCCTGAACCGATACCGTCAGAAAAGAAAGGGCCAGAGTCGAAGTCCAGAGGGTGAAGAAAGCGGTGTTCATGATCTTATTTGTTTAATCGCTGATATGGGATGGGAGCGGGTTGCTTGAAAAACGAAGGCATACTTCGTTGCGGATACGCTCGCGTGTCGGTTCGCGTCCGGCCTGATTTTGGTTCCGCAAACTTACGACACCGGCCTTGTTGCGGAGTACCAAGTGTAGTTCCGTTACGAACCGAGCATCTTGTAATTCGCATCGTCGAACTTTACGAAATAGGCGTGCGCGGCGTCATCGAGCATCTCGGCGGTGACAGTCGGTTCGATGCCCTTGAAGCGGCAGACGTCGATGATGTTTTCCAGAATATCGCGCGGCAAGCATCCGCGCAAGGGGCGGCCATGACTGCGGAGGTGCTTTTCGACGAAGTAATCGACCACCTCGTCAGCGTAGGGAACACCCTTGGTCTCACTGACTATTTTCCAGATCGCGCGGAAATGGTCGGGGGTCGGATCATTGATCGGAATCTTGTAACGGATACGGCGCAGGAAGGCGTCGTCGACGAGATCTTTCGGGTTGAGATTGGTCGAAAACACGATTAATTCGTCGAAGGGGACTTCCACCTTGGTGCCGGTGTGGAGCGTGAGATAGTCGGCGCGTTTTTCGAGCGGAACGATCCAGCGGTTGAGCAACTCGACCGGTTCCATGCGCTGCCGGCCGAAGTCGTCGATGACCAGCGTGCCGCA
>DBTH01000304.1:6255-6593 GCA_002306945.1 Methylacidiphilaceae bacterium UBA1321
GAAATCGTCGATCATGAACGCGCCGCCGTTGGCTTTGAGCTGGAGGGGGGCTTCGTAGAAACGGGATTCGTTGTTCCAGATCAGGTCGAGCGTCTCCATGGACAATTCGCCGCCGACGATGATGATTGGTCGGTGGATGAGCCGGAAGCGGTGGTCGTATTTATTATCCTGCAACCGCATGTCCTGATCGGCCGGGATCTGTACGTGATTGTATTCATCGAACACCTTGATGATTTGTCCCTTCACCTCGATCGCGTAGGGGATGAAGATCGAACCGCCGAAGGACTGGACGATGCGTTCGCAAATGGAGGTCTTGCCGTTGCCGGGAGGGCCGTAGA
>DBTH01000191.1:0-749 GCA_002306945.1 Methylacidiphilaceae bacterium UBA1321
GGCGAGGGGCGGAGAGGAGGGCGCTGGGGTTGAGCGAGCCGTCGGTTCGTTCGGAGAAGCCTCCGCCAAGTCCTTCGCCGACGCTGTCGCGCAGTTCCCAGTGGAGATGGGCCTTGTAGACGCCGTTGGCGTTGCCGATGGTGCCGATTTGCTGGCCGCGTTTGACGAAGGTCCAAGGTTTGACGGTGATGGTGTTCATGTGGGCGTACATCGATTCGACCGCTTCGAGTTTCGACGGATCGTTGGGCGGCAGGCGGTGGGCGATCATGACGACGTTGCCCCAGTAGGCCTGGAAGTCGACCGCGAGCGTCACCCATCCGTCGGCGATGGCATAGACCGGTTCGTTGAGATCGCCGTTGCCCTTGGCGGTGTTCCAATCTTCGCCGAGGTGGTTCTCTTCGCCGAAGCCGAGCGCGATGGAAACTCCCGCGCCGTCGGGCGGACGCACGGGCGCGTCGAAATGTTTCGCCACGGGCAGAGCGGGCAGGATGTATTTGGAGAAATAGGCGGGGTAGGGAACGGATTGTTCGTTCGAGCGCGCGGCATTGGGTGGACGTTGGGACCAGACCAAGAGCAGCCAGAGGTCGGCAATCCAGACGGCGAGGACGAAAAAGGAGACAGTGCGATTCGGCACGACAGGCAGTATGGGCGATTTTCGGAAAAGGCGAAAGACGAAAGGCAAAGGGTTTTGAATAGTTACGGTTTAGACGAAATTGACGAAATGTAAGGAATTACAAGGCAGGGGATTT
>DBTH01000191.1:1000-6092 GCA_002306945.1 Methylacidiphilaceae bacterium UBA1321
TAAGGAATTACAAGGCAGGGGATTTTATCAGGAGCTCAGGGAATCAGAAAGCGGGGGGATAGATGCTTTACGACTGAGTAGCAAAAGCCGAAACTTAGAACTTTCGGCCGAAGGTGGGAGGATAAGCAGGGATAATAAAAGGGCTGCGTAACTTGCCTATTGGAACTTTGATGTCTAACTTAAGTGACTATGCCCAAAGTAACCATTATGCCCGGCAATCACACGGCGGAGGTTCCTGCTGGAACGACTCTTCTGGATGCCGGAGAGGAAGCGCATGTTGACATGGAGGCGGGGTGTTTCAACTGCTCCTGCGGCACCTGCGTCGCCGAGATTCTCTCGGGGATGGAAAATCTGGAGCCGCCCACCGATGATGAATTGAACGTCCTTGATCAATGGAACAAGGATCCGGAGAAATACCGGCTGACTTGCTGCGTGAAGATTCTCAAGGGCGAGGTCACTCTCACTCAGGGGCATTGATGCCCCACAACTTTTTTCGATTTCATTCTCATGCCTGCCAAAAGTAAAACGGCGTCCACTGCGGTGGAGCCGCTCGTTGTCGTACAGCCGAAGAAAGGGGACAAAATTCGCATCGGGGCGCACACGTCTATTTCCGGCGGTGTTTCCGAATCGATCCCGCGCGCGGTCGCGTTGGGGTTTACCGCGGCGCAGATTTTCGTCAAAAATAATAAACAGTGGTTCGCTCCCGAATTGAAACCGGAGGAGGTCGAACTTTTCCGCCGCCGCCGCGACGAGGCTGATCTGGTCGTCTTTGGTCACAACTCCTATCTGGTCAATCCCGGCAGTCCGAAGCCCGATGTCTTCGACACGTCGGTGAAATCGCTCATTGCCGAACTCGAACGTGCGGACGCTCTCGGTCTGCCTTTCCTCGTTATGCATCCGGGCGCGCACGGCGGAGCCGGCGAAGAGGAGGGACTCAAGCGCGTTGTCGAGGGGTTGAATCAGGTCACTCGGGTTACTCCGAAGGTCAAGACCCGGCTGGCGATTGAAAACACCGCAGGGCAGGGGAGTTGTCTCGGAGCGAAATTCGAGCACCTCGCCTATTTGCTCAATCACGTGGCTGAACCGCAACGCTTTGGCGTCTGTCTCGACACGGCGCATCTGCTCGAATCGGGCTACGACATTCGCGATGCGAAGTCCTACGAAGCGACCTTCCGGGAATTCGAAAAGGTCATCGGCGTTTCGTGGCTATTGGGCTGGCATCTCAACGACTCCAAGACGCCGCTTGGTTCACGGGTCGACCGGCACGAACATCTCGGCGAGGGTCATGTCGGCATGGAAACTTTCCGGCTGCTGATGCAGGACAAACGTTGGAGGCATTTACCCAAGGTTCTCGAAACCCCTAAAAGTGAGGACATGCATGAAGATGTAGAAAGTCTAAAAAAGATATACCCGTTTATTAATTAAACTTCTGCGAGATTTTAAGAAAAATTTTAGTAGCAAGCCCTTTTGTTCCGAATTAACATATAAGCCTATGAGCAAGCCGAAAATTATCGCCTATCTCAAGCCGCACTGCGGCTGGAGTAAGGGAGTCCGCGCTGTCCTAAACAAGTACGACTTGCCCTTTGAAGATCGTGACATCTGGAATGACCCGATCCAGCGGGCCGAAATGGTCAGCAAGAGCGGGCAGGAACTTTCCCCCTGCGTCGAGGTCGACGGCAGAATGCTGCCCGACATCAGCGGCGAGGAAGTGGAAGCTTATCTGGTCAAAGCCGGATATGTGTCCAAGAGCGATGCGCCGACCGAGGTGCCGATCGATCAGGCTTGCCATGATCATGAGGAACCTGCGAGCGTCCCGATCACTCTCAAGAAATTGAGTTGAGGCTGACAGTTTAATTCATGAACCAATCTCAACAGCGGGCTCTGGTTACCTTGCTTGAGGAAGGTGACGCCGGGACTGTGGCTCTGGTCAAAAAAGAGTTGATCATGGCCGGCCCCGCGCGCCTGGAAGAATATCAGAAATTGCTCAGCAGCAGCGAAACCAACGCTGCGGCCTCACGTCATTTGCGCGAGGTCATCGTCCAGATTGAGGAGGCGCAGAACCTCGGCAACATCTCGCGTGGATTGGCCAAGCTCAAGACTTACGCCCAACTGGAAGAGCTTTGTTGGGATCTGACGCGCGCCGATCAACCCGGTTTTGACGGCGGTCCGTATGCGCGCCAACTCGATGCGTGGGCCGAGGCATTGCGGGCCTATCTCGCCAAGGGGGCGACCGTTGAAGAACAGGTTCGCGCCTTGACTCGCTTCCTGGCCTACGAGCAGCGTCTGACCGGCAACCATCACGACTATTATCATCCCCGGAATTGCTACCTGCCGTGGGTGATTGAATTCCGTCAGGGACTGCCCATCACCCTCACGCTCATTTACATTTTGGTCGGTCGTCGCGCCGGTCTGGAAGTCGAGGGGATCAATGCCCCCGGCCACTTCCTCGCCAAGCTTGGCCCGATCATTTTCGATCCCTACTACAGTGGTCGTCTCATCACTGAAGGCGAATGGGAGCGCATGATGCTCGAAGTTTCCGAATCGCAAAGGCCCGTCCTGAGCAAGCCCTGCACGCCGCTCCAGATGGTGCACCGGCTGCTGATTAATTTGCGCAACGCTTACATCAAGCGCAACGATCTCAAGAGCCAGCAACGGCTTGATCATTATCTCGCCGTCCTCCAGCATTGAACGGGCGCGCGCCCGACCCCGTGCCGCCTTTTGCCTTTTTGCCCAGTTCTGTTCTTTGTTACACTTTGGCAACGGGTCATCTCTTTTCTGTATTCTGGAAAAAGTCCTGTTACGATGCGGTAAATGGCTGGAATTTCAGGCGTGATTTATTCAGTGCACTTAGGTGCTCTGTGCTTGTCGATACGCTTACACCTGCGTAACTTGTAATTTCAGGCGATACCCGAAATCCCTCATTATTCAGCCCTATCTATTTATATGAGCGCAAAAACTGCGGAACTACTTGAGCATGCTGTCCACCAGCATTCGGCGTTGAGCCGGCACGGCATTTCTGAGCGTCTTTTTACGTTTTGGTTCAACAGCTTCGTCTACAACCAGATTTGGGAAGATCCGCGCGTCGATCTGGAAGCGATGGAAGTCGACAGCTCGACCCGCATTCTCACGATTTCCTCCGGCGGCTGTAATGTCCTCAACTACCTGACCCGTTCGCCTGAAAAGATTCACGCTGTTGATCTCAACCGCAATCACATTTGCCTCCTCAAGCTCAAGCTCGCCGCCCTTCGCTACCTGCCCGACTACGAAGATTTCTTTCTCTTCTTCGGCTGCGCCAACGACCGGCGCAACTGGGACAATTACCGCCACTATCTGGCCGAACATCTCGACTCCGAGATGCGCGAATTCTGGGAGGGCGGTCACTGGCTGCGGCGGCTGCTTTTCGGCCCCCGGATCAAGTACTTCACCAAGAATTTTTACGATTACGCCAAGCTCGGTTACTTCCTGCGTTTCCTCCATATCATCATGCGGGTGCACCGTTGCGATCCCTCGCGGCTGCTTAACGCTTCGACTCCGGAGGAACAGCGCCGCATTTATCACGAAGACATCGAACCGATGTTCGACCACTGGATTGTCCGTTCGGCAGGGAAACTCCCGTTGGCGCTCTACAGCCTCGGCATTCCTCCGCAACAATTCCGCGCGATGGAAACCGAGACGGCGGGCGGCATGATCGCCGTCTACCGCGAGCGTGTCGAACGTCTCGCGTGCGGATTCCCGATGTCGGACAATTACTTTAGCTGGCAGGCCTTTGGCCGCGGCTACGACCGCGCGTTCCGCCGCGCGTTGCCCGCCTATCTGAAGGCCGAAAATTTCGACACCCTGCGCCGCAATCTCGACCGCGTCGAGACCCACGTCACGACTCTGACCGGATTCATGCGCTCCCAACCGGCGCAGAGCCTCGACCGTTTCGTTTTCCTTGATTCGCAGGACTGGATGAAGCCCGAGCAGATGGAAGAACTTTGGGGCGAAGTCGCCCGCGTTGGCCGCCCCGGCAGTCGCGTCATCTTCCGCACCGCTGCCAGCCAGTCGCCCATCGAGGACTCGCTCTCCAGCGACCTGCGCCGCAAGTTCGTCTACAAGAAGGAACGTTCGGAAGAACTTTTCAAAAAGGATCGCTCGGCCATCTACGGCGGGTTCCACCTCTACGAGATGGTTTGAAAACGACTATAGACGGAATTTACGGAATTAAAGGAATTATTAAAAGAAAAGGCAGTTGGACGAAATTAACGAAATTTATTTTTCTCGATTTTGTGAGTTCCTGATGAAATCGGTTGCCCCTAAAATTTCGTAAATTCCGTTAATTCCCGTCTAAAAGTCTTTTGTCTTTGAAACCTTTGCGCTGATGACTACCACACTTTCCCCGCACGAAGCCGCCATGGATCGCATGTACCGGCTCACGCGGCACGTCTACGATCTTTCGCGCAAGTACTATCTCCTCGGCCGCGACAGTCTGCTGCGCCGGATGGAAGTGAAAGCGGGCGACCGCGTGCTGGAGATCGGTTGCGGCACGGCGCGTAATCTCATCAAGCTCGCGCGCTTGCATCCAGACGCCCAACTCTTCGGCCTCGACGCTTCCCGCCAGATGCTCGAAACCGCCCAGGACAAGGTCGATGGCGCGGGGCTGGCGGGCCAGATCACGTTGCGACCCGAACTGGCCGAAAATCTCAGCCACGAAAAAACCTTTGGATTGGCGCAACCCTTCGACGCCATTTTCTTTTCCTATTCCCTGTCGATGATTCCGACCTGGCCGCAAGCTCTTGAAGCGGCACTGGAAAACATCCCTCCCGGTCATTGCCTCTACATCGTCGATTTTTGGGATCAATCCGATCTGCCGGGCTGGTTTGCGCGATTGCTCCAGGCGTGGCTGCGGCTTTTTCACGTTTACCACCGGCCCGAATTGCTCGCCTATCTGCGCCAGTGGGACAAGGAAAGCAAGGGGACGTTGACTCTCGAATCGGTCGCCCGCCGTTACGCCTATATCGCGCAGTTCCGGAAAAAGGCGGAGTAACGTGTGAAGTACCAGGTATAGGACATCCGCTTCCGGTACTTAGAGCTTATCCGTAAATAAAAATTG
>DBTH01000190.1:0-20472 GCA_002306945.1 Methylacidiphilaceae bacterium UBA1321
GGTTTTGAATAGTTACGGCTAAGAACTTATCCTCCGGGAGGATTTTGAAAATCACCAGGAGAGTTTGGAACGAATCGCTTGTTCCAGAACGGTGGCCATGGCTTCGTGCTGGCGTGCGCTGGGATGCCATGCCGCGCCAAAACCAAGTGCTCCGGTTTGCTCGGGAAATTCAACGAGAGCCACCTTGGTCTCACCCACCTTGCTACACTCAGTGATAACGCGATTGATGTATGCGGTGAAGGTGGTGCGGGCGTTTTTGCTCTTGGAATATTTGTCGACTAACATCGGACTGACCGCGCAGAAGATGTAGGCCTTGGGATAGTTCTTGCGAATGCGCGCGATGAATTCCTTGTAGGCGGCGACCCATGACTCCTCGTCAGGATTGCCAGGTGAAAAATCATTCGTGCCGAGATTGATAACGACCACGTCTGGCTGCCAACGCGAAAAGTCCCATTGGCTGGCGGCTTCCTGCGGAATGATCCGGTCATAGATATCGGGGATCGCTTTTTCGTGACCCCACAACGTTTTCCCCGACCACGCTATGCAGGTGTAATCGGCCTGAAGCGAACGCGCGGCCAAGGCACCGTAGGCTATGCCAGCGTTTTCGGTGACCGGACTGAATTTTTCATTTTGATTCGCCGCTTCATCACCAAAGCCCGCGCTGATCGAATCGCCGATCACTTCAATCTTCCGAGCGGGTGCAGCAGCGGCCAATAATTCCGCACCTTCGTTAAGCTGAAATCCATTGATCGTGGCGATCCCAAACAGTGACTCGGTACGTTTGAGCAGGACGATAGTATGCTCACCATCGGGCAGATCCTTCGCGAGGGACAGGAGCTGCGGTTTACCGTTGCAAAGAAGTACGGCTCCCGGTTTACCGTCGATGTAGACCTGCCAGCGAACCTGGCTCTGCGCCGTAAGGTTGACATTGGCAGAGCGCCCCTTGAAATGCAGCGCCACCGCACTGGCTGGCCACGCGCAACGCGGCGCGGCAGGCTTGCCCAGATCGAATCGTCCGGAGTAAAGCAGATGCGGATCACTTGCCGTGATCGCTTGCGGCAGAGGTGTTGCTTCTTCGGGAGCGGCGGCAGCGGTTTCGGTCGAGGTCGGACTTTGCGCAGCCTGCGCGGTTCCATCCCCATCAACAGTGACATCGTCAAGCCAGATGCGGCCAGTGCCTTTCGCAGCAACGACGAGAAGCGTGCCTGCAGTGGAGGGCGGCGGCGTAAATTGCCCATGAAATTCAGTCCAATCCCCGCTGGATTTCAATAGGGAAATCACCTTCCAACCGATTTGTTTGCGTGTGGCATCGAAAAATTGAAGCGCGACTTGTGAGACTTCAAATGTGCCTTCCACCCGCGTGTAACCCTTCACGGTGAATGAGCCGGACGGATTCGGATTCAGTCGCTGAAACGTGCCACCGGAACCGTCCTGCCATTCCACGCGCAACGAAGCGGGAGCCGATCGCACGACTATCGTGTCGCGCTCGATATGCGCAACGCCCTGGGTACTCCAGCCATCGGGCTTATCAGCGCCAGCCTCCATGTTTCCATTTTGAATCAGCGACTGTTGCGCAAGGCAGGTCGCAATTGAGAACAGGCAGAGAACGATGGCGAGAAATCTTTTAGGCATAAACAATTTCAATGTAGCCGAGCATCGGCTGCAAAATAGCGTTTTCCATTTCATACTGTAGAACTGCGTCGTCGTGGGATGATCCCGCGGTGGAAATTTTCAACTACACAGAACAACGTCTCGGAATTCTACAGTGAGAACTCTACTGCGCTCGCTCGCTCCCACGGTCCCAATTACGATGCGCACTCGGTTGGGCGGTATCACGCGGCCCGCCGGTTTGTCCACCAACTTTACAATCTATGCACCTGAATGTTTTGCATCGCACTCCCAGCGATGCCGTTTACTCCATCTTCAAACGCCAACAGGATCTGGCTCACAGTTTCAACCTCAAGACGACCGTGTTCGTGAGCTACAGCGACCTCTTCAATGAGGAAGTGGTCAAAGATGCTTTTCAATACGAACGCGAATTTGGGGACGAGATCGGACTGTCCATTCACGCCCTGAATGGCCCGGGAGTGAGCAAGATCGCACGGACACAGAATTGCATCTGGCTCCTCAACGCATCGGCCAAGCGCGAAGTTCTCGATATCATTCTCAGAAAATTCCGCGAGATCTGCGGCCGCCCGCCGGTCTCAGTAGGAAGCTATCACTTCGACTCCTCTGCGCTGCGGATTCTCAAAGAACTCGAGCCCGGCGTTGAAACGGTCATCGGTGGTTGCTTCGAGGAAGGCGTGCGCGTTTTTCACGGCTGCAATCACTCGTGGTATTTGTTCAACGAAGGCATGCCGTGGAATCCCTGGTATCCGAGCCAGTCGCACTCGCTGCGTCCTGCGGCAGATGAGAAGGACTCCTCCGGCATTGTTGCCGTTCCGCATCTCATGCGCGATATGACGCTCTCATACGAAGGACGAAACGATTTCTGGGCGAGCCACCCGCCGAATGTGATTCGCGGCATGGGCAACGACGCGAGCTTCTGTCCCTACGATCTGAATCTGGTCGACCAGTTCCGAATGCAAGAGGAATGGAACGACGGTTATTCCTATTACAATACCTTCGTCAGCGCCTCGTGGCTGACGTGGAATCACAACAGCGAATATCCCCCTGAAGTCGCGTGGGAACTTTATACCAAGCAACTCCGCTACCTCGGCGAATTGAAGAAATCCGGTGAAGTTCACGATTCCACCCTTGCCGAATACGGACGCTGGCACCGTGCCTACCGTCCAGTCGGTCAGCCTGAAGTTTATTGGGCAAAGGAGATGTTGTACGGCTCGCACAAACATTACTTCTGGTTCATCGACCCGTCGCGCCGCATCCTGATTGATGCGACGCAAGGCGGCGCGGTGGGTGATCTTCGTCCCTATGCGGGACGGGTGCCCGTCGCTACCGGTCCCGACACAGCGAATCGGGAGATCGCAAGTTATCCCTTCCTGATCCAGTCCCAACATCGCTCCGGCAATGCGCATCATTGTCAGGATGGGGCACGAACAACTCTCCTGCTTTCCAATGGGAAAGCAGAGCTCGATTCCAGCTTCCTGCGTTCGAAAATAGCGGCGGTGACCAATACTGCAGGAGAAGCCTCGGTCACGCTCACGCCTGCGAAATTCCAGTTCGCCAACGGTCTCAAAGGCGAATTGACCACACGGCACATTTTTTTGCCGCAGGGGCAAATCAAGACGGAGCGAACCATTTCCAATCTGTCCGACCCGCAGGCGGAACTGACCCTTACCGAGTATTTCAAGGGCGCGCCCGGCCGCACCGAATACCCCGAGGATATGCACGGCATCCGGCTGGGCATTGATGGAAATCCGAAACGGCAAATGGAATTTGATTATTCCGGGGAAGCGTTTGAATCGGTCGCTGCCACGATGGTATATGCAGAGGTGCCGCAAACGCGGACACGCATCGAATTGGCAACCGTTGCGGGCGAAGCCAAATCCGGCGCTGTGAAAGCCGGACACCTGTTCAGCCCCTACTTCACCCTGTTTCTGACGCAATCACTTAAAGGCAATGGAAAGATCATCACATGGACCAATCTGAAAAATATCGAACCCTGATGCGGTGCCCCGTCTGTTTCTCGCGAGATACCGACGTGCTTATGGTGCCGGAAGCGGGCGGACACCACTACTGTCCGAAGTGCAGCTTCAACGGCGAAGAATCCGAAGTGCGCGGCATGTACCGCGACATCCAGAAGAAATTCCATTGGATGACCAAACGCTTCACGCTGGAAGAACAGAGGAAGCTGTGAGGACGACTGCGGAAAGCGTCGAAATTCTACAGAGAGAATTACCTTACGCTAGGTAAAAACCACCTTTACTCTTATGGTACTCTTATGAGGCGCTCGATTCTCCAGACCTCCAGCCTGAGGCTCAAGTCCCAACCCAATAACTCCGCTAGCTGCCGTGGCTTCAGCCTGGTGGAAATCATGGTGGTCATGGGGATTATCGGTGTCCTGGCCCTCGCCGCTATTCCTGCTTTCCAACAAGTCACCCGTGGGTCCAACTTCACCACCTCGGGTCAAATTTTAGGGGATTACCTGGCCCTCGCTCGCCAGACCGCCCTGACCCGCAACCGGCCAGTGGAAGTGCGCTTTTACTTGTTGCCGGAAAACGGGGGATCGAATGCTCACTATCGGGCGTTTCAGTTGTTCCTGAAAAAAGATGACTCGGTGAGCGAACCATTATCGCCCGTCGTCTATTTTCCACAGCCTATTATTCTTAGCGACAACACGGAGTTTACCTCATTACTGGGCACCAGCCAAGCCATCGGCCAGGGCTCTGATACCGGCTTCTCGCTGCCCGGTGTCGGCACCAATTATCAGTATCTCTTTTTCACCTTTAAACCGGATGGCGGAACAAGTCTGGACCAGGTGCAAAAAAGCTATTTCACCCTCGTGTCGAAAAATGTCCCTGCGGTGAACGGCAATCTGCCCGCCAATTTTGTGACCGTCCAAATCGACCCGGTTATCGGCAAGGCGGCAGTGTTGCGCCCGTGAATCTTCCAACCATTGATTTTCCCTCGAAGTCAACGCGCACGTCGAAGACAAATCGCGAAGAAGTGTTACGACCCAGCCCCGTTGCAGTCTTCCCGCATTGTCTGCTCAGATATCTGCTATCAGCACATCGAGCATGAGACTATTCAATCTCGCTGCAACTGCGCCGTTAACAGGAGTAAGCAAGCGGCTATCCACGCCTTGATGCTGGAGATGTTTGATGCCGAAAAAAGGAATTCCTTTGCTATTGTCAGACGCTTTCCATATTCGGTGAATTTATCTGGGAGGCAGGAAATTTTTTACGCCACCGAGTTTTATGAATTTGCGATGGAGTAATAGCAAGGCAGCCATGGCGGCTACTGAGATCACGAAGCCGACATGGAACGTATACCGGTAATTGTGACGAGAGAGATCGAGAAGAACCCCAAGTGACGGGGCCAGGGACATGCTGACCAGGGAAAAAATGATTCCGCCCGCTGAGCTGAGTTCAGCAAACCGTTCGCGCAACAGCAGCCGCTGGCCCAGTGACGCCGAGGCGGTAAAGAGGGTTCCGGAAAGCACCCCGTGCGCAATCAGCGCCACAGCAAAAGTGGAAACGTTATTTGTGTAGAGGGCACCCCAAAGCATAGCCATGGCGTAGAGCGCTACCGAAACAATGGTGATTCGAAGGGGATGAAAACGATCCGCCATCGCTCCGAGAGGATAAGCCAGGACAAGCGAGATAACATAAGTCATAGCGAGGCATTCACCGTACATTCCCAGCTTCATACCGATGCTTTTGGAATAGTAGACGCTATAGAGATTGAATGGCGTGGTTGCTATTCCCATCAGGGTTGTGGCGATAAAGTAGGTGCGATAAAATGGATTGCCATAACACTCCTTGAAGTAGCTCTTGATTTTGAAAAGCGCCGTGGTGGCGTGGTTGTCGATAGTTTCGGTAACCGGCGGATACTCCCCTTCTTTGACATTGAGGCACATCAGCGTGAATCCAACTCCGTAGAGAAGACCTATCCCTACAAAGATCCAAAAGTAATGAGTTTCGGCGTAGCCAAAGAGCCAGTAGTTAAAGACGATTCCCGCGATCAGACTGAAGGCACGGAACAGGCCGAAAAAACGCCCAACAACGATTTGCGGGACGACGTCGTTGATCAGGCCTCCGAAAACCGCGTTGGCAACCACGCTGGCGAGTTCGAACAACGTCCAGAAAAGACCGAGCGAAAATACCACCGAGATATTCAGGCCGAATGAGTGTGTTCCCAGAATCTGGTCGAGCCAGGAGCCAATTTGCGGACTGAAGGCCAAGCCCAGCATCGAGAGAAATGCCACCGGCACCGGCACCATCAGAAAAGGGATACGTCGTCCCCAACGGCTGCGACAGCGGTCGGATTTATAACTGACCACCGGCCCAATGAGCATGCCAAGCGCCGAGGGAAGAGAACTCAGGAGTAATCCCGTTAGCGTGTCGGACACTCCGTGCTGTTTAAACAGAATCTGGAGAACGTTCGGCACAGAACGGTCGCGCATTGACCAGGCAAAGTCACCCCAGAGGAGCCAGAGGAATAAAACCACCAGCCCCGCAGCAGAATAAGTCAGTGTTCCGACACTCCACGTTCTCGGAGACCGATTGCCAGCAGATGAGAACGCGGTCATGTTTGACATGTGCATGAAATCAAAATGGATGGGTAGTGTACAAGCACAGAGTATAGACGGAGAGATTCCGTGTTAACCGGTTGTTGAAAAAAGTCGCTTGAACCGCATTCACTGATCCGTTTTTTTCACAATGTCGCAGGCCGGGCACTTCGTCTGGCCAGGATGGCGGCTCCCTGGAGAACATTCTCCTCCCCAAGCGTACTGATTTCCACTTGCGGACAGGGAACGATTTTCAGATTGCGGCGCATAATTTCCACGGCCCGGGGCAAAAGGCGCTCTCGCGATCCAAAAACCACTCCACCACCCAATACAATAATGTCGGGAAGATAAATGGTAGCCAGATTACGCAGACCGTGCCCAAGATAAATCGAGACTTGCCGCCACTCGTCGTTGTTCAAATCCTCTGCTTTTTTTCCATAAGTACGACGGATGCCATTTCCGGAAACCAGTTCCTCCAGACAGCCTTCGGCACCACACGAGCAAAGCACCGGCTTCCCCTGCGGGCCAGTTGCCGAGACAAATTGATGAGCGACTTCGGGATGTGCGCCGCTCATTCCACGATAAATTTTCCCGTCGATTATCAGGCCGCCGCCCATTCCCGTGCTGACAGTGATATAGAGAAGCCGGGAGGCGGAAGGTTTGCGACATTCGTATTCCGCGAGAGCCGCCACATTAGTGTCCACATCGATGAACAGGGGAGCCTGCCAGCGTTCTTCCATGATTTTCCTGAAAGGGACGTTCCGCCAGTTGGGCTGGTGCAAGGGAGAAACCACACCCGTTTCCCAATCCATTGGTCCTCCGATCGCTGCGCCCATTCCCGTTATCACCCCGCCCTCGGTGACATCGGCAATCATCCGCTCAAGCAGCTCCATTCCTTCCTCAAAATCGCCCGGAGTGGATTCCCGGACACGCTTGAGCAGGCGTCCGCTGTCATCAGCAGCCCCGACTATGAATTTGGTACCTCCTATATCGAGCGCAACATAGAACGGATTCATAACGGGGTGCTGACTTTCTGAAAAAAGCCGGAACCGCTCAGGGATGAATCACGACTTTTATCGCTTGACGCTGTCCGCGTGCAAGTTCTTCCATGACCTTGGGAGTTTCCTGGAGGGTGCAGGAACCGGAAAGAAGTTTGCGCAGATTTTTTTGGTTTTTTGATACTAACTCGACGGCCTGACCAAAATCCGTGCGGTTAAATCCGTATGAACCACGAATGGTCGTTTCATTGGATGTCACACCCTGTAGCGGAAGAGTGAACTCCTTGGCCAGGTTTCCAATTAGTACGAGCGTTCCGCCAAAGTCACACAAGTCATAGGCGGTGCGGATGGTTCCGGCTGATCCAACGGCTTCAAAAATGCCGGCGACACGTGCCTTGCCTGTCTGTTTTTCTATTACCTCGGCAGCATTTTCCTTTTCAACATGAATTGCTTTTGCTCCGAACTCAGCCGCAAGCGCCAGCTTCGCGTCGACTTTATCTAGGATATAGACATTCTCGAATCCGCGATTCCTCAGTACCAGCGTCAGAGCCAGGCCAATGGTGCCGCCACCGACAATCGCAATGGTCGAACCGCTTTCCGGGTTCATGAGATTGACAGCATGTGTTGCCACCGCGATCGGCTCAGCCAGGACACCAACGTCCGGATCGGTCTCCTCGGAAAACGGAAACGCCTGACGTGCATGACAAGTGAAGTATCCCGCCATGGCTCCCCAACGGCCAGCATTGACGCCGAGGATTTTCTTGTCCGGGCAAATATGTTCCCATCCTTTTTTGCAATAGGCACATTTACCGCAACCCAATGTCGGGAATATCGTGACGCGCTGACCGCGCTTGAGATTCTTCACTTCGGCTCCAATCGCCTCGACGATTCCCACCACCTCATGCCCCATCACCATCCCCGGTTTGCGACGTCCACTCTCTCCGGTAAAACCATGCACATCGCTGCCGCAGATACCGACCGATTCGGACCGCACCAGCACTTCCTCCGGATGAATATCCGGAGTGGGTGTTTCTTCAATGGAAAATTTCCAGGGACCGTTGTATTGCAGTATATTCATAAATTTCATGTGGCGGGGTTGGGTCGCAGGGAAAAACCACCATCGACGCCGTAAAGAGAGCCGACGACGTAACCCGATTCATCCGAAAGTAAAAATTCTATAATCGCCGCAATTTCGTCTGGCTGAGCCGAACGACCGATCGGAATAGTGCGTGAAAGGCTGTCCTGTTGCTCCCTCGTAAACCAGCGTCTTTCTCCCGGCGTATGCGTCCAGCCGATGTCTACCGCATTAAGCCGTATGCCATGCTCGATCAGCTCAAGGGCGGCACAACGCATAAAGTGGTTCAGAGCCGCCTTGGAGACATCGTAGGCAAAGGTGCCCTGAAACACCATTTTCCCGTGACCGGAAGAGCAAATCACTATTCGCCCCGGTATCTTGGCCTTAATCATTCCCTTGGTGACCTTCTGAAGAATTTGGAAATTTCCTAGTATATTCACTCCTAGAGTTTTTTTCAGCAGATCTATATCGGTTTCGAAAAAACCTTTTTTCTCCTGATATGCCGCATTGCAGATCAAGCAGTCAATAGGACCTGGTGAAAGGATTTTATCCAACATCCCATCCAGTTCTTCTGTCCGGGACATATCGGCTTTGTGCAATTCCGCGGTATAGCCAAGTTTTTTGAACTCGGAGAGCGTTTCGACGGCGGCATCATCGTTGTGCGCGTAGTTCAGAAGCAGACGTGCCCCATAGCGACCGAGACGGTTGGCGATGGCCTTGCCGATCCCCTGCGTGCCGCCCGTAATGAGGATGCGCTTACCTATAAATTCCTTGTGTGAGAGATTCATTTGAGTCCATGCCGTTTCATTTTCTGACGCAAAAACAGGGCGGAATCCCGAATGTCGTCAACGCCGGTCTTAGGGTTCGGTCCGTCCTCAATTGAAATCCATCCAGTAAATCCCACCTCGCTCAGGATCGAAAATATTTTATCGTAATCGTTCAATCCTTGCCCGATCACACCGTGTTGCAGGATCGAGGCGTAGCCCACATGCGCGTCCATCTCGATCTTCTTCAGATCTTCAAGCGTGCCACCCTTAAGATAGCGGTCGCTGGCGTGCATGGTTACGACGCGGTGCTTGACCATCTGCAACATTTCGATGGGATCTTCCCCCGCTATCACTGTGTTGGACGGATCGTAATTCACGCCGAACCAGGGCGTCTCCGGAATCGCCGACAGGACTTTGCGAAACACATCGATTTTCTGGGCGAATTCGGGATAGAGCCACGTGTGGTCCTTGTAGTGATTTTCCAGGTTAAGAATGATCCCGCGCTTTTCGGCATAAGCGATGGACTCCTGGATGCATTCGCTGACCCATTCGACACCTTGCTTGACAGACACATCCGGACGTCTTTGCCCGGTGAGTATGCGGCAATATTTCGCCCCCAGGTCGACGGCCGCGTCGATAGCCCCTTTTTGCCGGGCGATTTCATTTTTTCGGTAACGATACTCAGGATGGGTAAAGTCGGAGGAATGGCAGAGCATCGGGATGGTCTTGCCGTGTTTTGCGGCGGCGCACGCATATTCTCTCCATTTATCGTGCGCTTCCAGTGAGGCAAAACCGGAGTAAAATTCGAGTCCGTCGATGTCGAACTCGTCGCTTATTTTAAGCCATTCATTAACGCTCATCTCTTTTTCGAGAGTGAGCAACTCTACAAAACATTTTGGGAAAGCCGCTAGTGGCATAGTGCTGAATTGTTTTCGGAAGGGATTTTCCGTTCGCCCTCAATGAGCGGCGGGGTCCTTCGTAACGCTGCCACTGTATAAAATAACAGGGTGGGCGGTCTAGGCGGCCAACCTCATATTTTGTATACACTTTTACAAAGCGATCCGGACTTGCTCCGGTTGTAAAACAGACTCTCAGGGCCGAAACCAACCAGGCGTCCTGGCGGTGATCTTTTTGAAAATCATGCAGAAATAGGAGCTACTGTGAAAACCGCAGATACTGGACACTTCCTCAACGTTGTGCTTGCCGCTGCGAAGCAATTCTTTCGCGTACTCAATGCGTCTCTGCAAAACGTACTCCGACGGAGTCATGGCCATATGCGTGCGAAAATTCTTACCGAGAGTGACCGTCGTTGTTCCCGCAGCCCGTGCCACGTCCGAAATCCGCACGGCGCCCTGTCGGTGCTCTTCAATGTAGGCTTGCGCACGACGCACGAGGGGGCTGTCGACCATGAAATCGTTGGTCGAAGTGCGCACGATGATGCGAATCGGGGGCAGTAGTGTAAGTAGCGGGGGATTTTTCCGATTCCGCAATTGATCGAGAATGTTAGCAGCCTGATTACCAAGAAGGCGGAAAGGCGGTTCTACGCTGCTGATCGAAAGGCCCGACGCCGCGTTGGGAATCAAATCGTCGTCGGCTCCGACCACGCCGATCTCCTGAGGAACCTTGATGCCGCAGTTGCGGGCCGCTTCGATAATGTAACAGGCAGCCACATCGTTGACGGCAAAAATGCCCGTCGATTTCGGAAGGCTCTTGAGCAACGATTGCAGTTTTTGATTGGCCTGCAGGGAATGTCTCTGCCAATAGGACGGCAGAACATCCTCGGGTAGTTGAAAGTGATCGGGTGTTATTTTCTGCCGAAGGCACTCTTTTTTAAATCCCGCCACACGACCCCGCGCCCAATCCGATACGAGCGACGCGAAGGAAACGAGTTTAGTATAACCTCGGTGGATGAGATGCTCGGCCGCCATCACTCCAATGGCTTCCTCATCGAAAGTGACCGTCGGCACATTCGGCCAAGTGGCCTTGTTCAGGATAAAGACGCAGGGAATGTTAGGCTTGGAGCCATTGGCGAAAACGCGATCACAGGCTGACCCGGTCAAGATCAATCCGTCAATACCTTTGAACTCCGATGGCTTCGGAGTGTTACGGCCGGCGACAGACCACGGTTCTAATGATAGATTGGCTTCAGCGGCATATTGGGCGGCGCCCAGGCATGCTTCCCTTGCCGAATGGTCTTCCATGTCTGCCAGAAGAACAATGTGGGGACGCTTTACGCTCTTCATCTTGTGAGACAAAAGGATGACAGGCCTCTTTTAAATACCAAGCTGAATTTGTGAAACCGACAACGCCGATTGTGCCCGTGAAATGAAGTCTTTCCCGGAGCGGTTGCTTTTTTCTTTCAGGCATTCCTTTTTTTCGTTCTGCCGTCTCAAAGCCTCTTGCCAAGCGAATCATCTTACGCGAATCTAGTGAGAATAAATATAGAGCTCATGACCGATGATAAAATATAATCCATCGGTAATCCGTTTCTGCTTGGCGCCAGAAAATTCGCGGATTCATTCCGTGATATGACCGCCACGCGGCAACTGCTGGAACGTTCCTCCTATTTCTTCCTCACTGGATATTGCGTTAGTAAAAACGTATAGAAATAATAAACCTCAAGGCATGGACTCGCGCCACTGGCGATCTATGATGATCTCATCGTGAGACAGCGACTGCTTTTCGATTTCGATTGGAAATTCCATCCCGGCGACATTCCGTTGCCTGAGTTAAAAACTCACCTGGAAACCTATTCCGTCGTCAAGGCTGGCCACATCCAGGGCCCGGCCGCTCCAACCTACGATGACAGTCTGTGGCAGGACATACGCCTGCCACACGACTGGATGATTAGCCAACCGTTCGATCCCGCTGCGTCCGTCGCCAACGGCTATCTTCCCCGTGGAATGGCGTGGTATCGCCGCTCGTTTTTCCTCGATGAATCGGATCGCTTACGCAAGATCTCTATCGAATTCGACGGCGTCTTCCGCCACAGCAGCGTCTGGTTGAACGGTCATTATCTCGGTCATCATGAAAGCGGCTATACCGGTTTCGGTTTCCCGATTTCCGATGTCGCGAATTACGGCGACATTCCCAATGTTCTGGCGGTTCGCGTGGATGCCTCAGAGCCGGAAGGCTGGTGGTACGAGGGGGGCGGCATCTACCGTCATGCCTGGTTGGTGAAAACAGCGCCCGTTCATGTGGCTAAATGGGGAGTTTTCGCGAAACCCATTAAGCAACCGGATGGCTGTTGGAAAATAGATATTGAGACTACCATCGAAAACGAATCCCAAGCTGCAATCCGTGTGGAGATACGGCATGCGTTAAAGACTCCCGAAGGCGCGGACACCACCGCAAGCCATTCTGATCGGGTCGATGTCCCTGCCAAAACAATGATTCGACACACGGCGGAACTTCTCGTTAGCAATCCGCAACTCTGGTCGCTGGAAACACCGCAGCTTTATTCCCTCCACACATCCTTGAGTCAAAACGAAAAGACCATTGATGAAGTAGAGACTTCGACCGGCCTGCGCGAAATTACTTGCTCTCCCGACAAGGGACTGATCCTCAACGGCAAAACTGTGAAGCTCCAGGGAACCTGCAATCATCAGGATCACGCGGGTGTTGGCACGGCACTGCCCGACACATTGCAGGCTTGGCGTTTGCGCCGACTGAAAGAAGCCGGTTGCAATGCCTACCGTTGCTCGCACCATCCGCCCACCCCCGAGTTGCTCGATCTTTGCGACCGCGAAGGTATTCTTGTCATCGACGAAAACCGTTATCTCAGCAGTAATCCCGGTTCACTTGAGGATCTCGAAAGCATGGTGCGCCGTGACAGAAATCATCCCTCAATCTTTCTCTGGTCGATCTGCAATGAAGAGTACCTGCAGGGTACATCCGCCGGGGGACGTATTGCTGAAACTCTCGTGGCGCGGATACACCAGTTCGATCCGACGAGGCCGACTGCCTGCGCGTTGCTCAGCACCAATTTCCGCAACGGAGTGACTGATGCCGTTGATGTGATTGGCATCAACTACAGCGTCCCAAGTTGGGATTTGCTGCACGCACGGCATCCCGAAAAAATGATTGTCGCCACCGAATGTACCGCCGCCGTTTCAACACGAGGCATCTACGAAGAAAATACCGAGGCAGCCTACTGCGATGCCTATGACCGCCTGTTTTGCCCAGGGGGAACCACGATACGCGAAACGTGGCGGGAAATCCTCAAGCGTCCTTATTTTGCCGGAGGTTTTGTCTGGAGCGGCTTCGACTACCGGGGTGAACCTGGTCCCTATGGTTGGCCCGCTATTGGTGTACAACTCGGTTTTCTCGATACATGTGGTTTCGCCAAAGACGGATTCTATCTCTATCAGGCGTTCTGGACTACGGAACCGATGGTGCATCTCCTCCCTCACTGGAATTGGTCCGGGAGGGAAGGAAAGCCGATTCGCGTTGTGGCTTACAGCAACGCCGAAGCCATAGAGCTTTTTCTCAACAACAGGAGTCTGGGACGACAGAGCGTGCCACCAGATCATTCTGTCGAATGGCAGGTTCCTTATGAGCCCGGAGAATTGCGCGCAGCCGCGTTACAAGGAGATTCCGTTGTCGCGAGTCAATCGATCGTCACCGCCGAAGCTCCCGCTACGCTGCGCCTGACTTCTCATGTGGAAACTCTGCAAGCCGATTCCGAGGATGTCGCCATCGTCACGGTCGAAGTAGTCGACAACCAGAACCGTTTCGTTCCGACGGCCAACCCGCTCGTTCGCTTCGAAATCGAGGGGCCCGGTGAAATTCGCGGGATCGGCAACGGCAATCCAACCAGCCACGAGTCCGACCTCGCGCACGAACGGAAGACCTTCAACGGTCTCTGCCAGGTCATCGTCCAGAGCACCGGCAAACCGGGCACGATCCGATTAAAGGCAAGCTCCGAGGGTTTGCGTGAAGCCGTGCTCGCCATCCCGGCACGTCCGTCCAATCCGCGCCCGAGCGTGCCCAGTCCCCGCTTTTTACAATGTGTCGCTGGCTGGCAGAAATCCTCGTATTTCGACAGCCAGCCCGATCCCCAAGACAAGACAACCTATGCGGCGGCAACCTGGATCGACATTCTTCCCCATTGGGCCTTTCCCAATTTTTTCGACAAGGATCAATGGGTCGCCTACCACGCCAATCTTCACGTCCCGGCGGGAGCACAAAATTGGATTCTCGCTTTTGACCGCATACTCGGCAGCGGAGTTGTCTGCCTCAATGGCCGTCCTGTAAAAAAATTCGATGCGGACATCGAAAGTCTTTCGATCGAGCTTGAAGAATCCCAAACCAACCAGAGCCTTTCCATCGACCTTCTGCTTTTCCGCACCCACGGCGGTGCCGGTCTGTATGGCCCGGTCTGGCTTTGGAGCAAATAATTACTTGAGGAGCAAACTTTATGTCACCCGCATTGTCTCCAGAATTAACCAGCGAGCTCGAAGAAAAAATCCCCCTGGCCCTCAACCAGAATCTCGGAGTCTCCGTGATTCACCTTGGACAGATGGGAATCCTCCTGCAACGCGCCGGCGTCGCCATAGCCATCGATCCCTATCTCACGGATTCGTGCGATGGCGGAATCGAGTTTCCCAAGGGTTACTGGAGCCGCAATTATCCGCCCCCCATCGCGCCGGAACAACTCACCGCCATCGACCTTGTTCTCTGCACCCACGACCACGGCGATCATCTCGACATCGAAACCGTCACAGCCATTGCGAAGGCGTCTCCGCAGTGCCGCTTTGCGGGACCCAGGGCATGCGTTCGCCTCATGCAAACCGCCGGAATCTCCGCCCATCGCACCGTCGTTCTCAATCCCCCCCAGCCGCTCTTCTTCCATCCCGTGGAAATCGTTCCGGTCGCCGCAGCACATGAAGAGTACGAGACCGACGACATGGGCTGCCACCGCTTTCTCGGTTACATCCTGCGATGGGGTCATCTGACCTTTTATCATTCAGGTGACACGATCGTCACTCCGCAACTCTCCGGGACGTTGACCCGCTGCCCGATCGATGTGGCTTTTCTACCGGTCAACGGACGCGATGAATTTCGCCGCAGGAAAAACATCATTGGCAATATGACCGCAGCCGAAGCCCTCGCTCTCGCCGACTCTCAAAATTTCGGAGTTCTGGTTCCCATGCACTACGACCTTTTCCGCAACAACAGCATTCCCATCTCGGAATTTGTTGATCAAGCCAGGCAACAGTACCCCGATGTGAAGTACCGGATCATGCAGCCAGGAGCAGAATGGTTGCTGGTTCAAAAATAAAGCGATTCCACCTATGACAAACACCCTCGCCCGCCCCTCTTCCGGCATCGACCTCACTCAACCTCTTTTCTTCAAACGTAATCGGGTATTCCGGGTCTATCGCGGCGGTAAACTCTTTTCCGAATTCTTCGGCGACGACCCCGTTGACGGCAATTTCCCCGAAGAGTGGATCGCGTCCACAGTCAAGGCCCTCAACAAGGATTCCCAAAATGAACAGGAGGGACTTTCTGTCATACGGGATTCCCAAAAAACCTTTCTTTCGCTTTTGCACGAACATTCCGACGCGATGACCAACGATCAGGAATTTGACGTTCTGGTCAAACTGCTCGACAGCGCCATCCGCCTGCCCGCCCAGGCGCATCCGGACAGGACGTTTTCCCGAGCACATTTCCAAAGCGATCACGGTAAAACCGAAATGTGGGTAGTGCTCGCTACTCGTCCGGGAGCCAATCTTTACTTCGGATTCAAGGACGGCGTGACCCGCGACATTCTCAAGCGTACCATCACCCAGTCGGAAACCGACAAAAACGCCTTTCTGGAAATCCTTCAGGAATGTCCCGCCAAAGCCGGAGATATTTGGCTGGTACCCGCCAGGGTAGCTCATGCCATCGGCGCGGGCTGTCTTATTCTGGAAGTCCAGGAACCAACCGACTTCACCATTCAACCTGAACATTGGTGCGACCAATACCGCTTGTCCGAAAAGGAAATGTATCTCGGACTGAATCCAGAAACAGCTCTGGAATGTTTCGATTTCTCTATCACAGGTGAAAAAGCATTTGCCTTTGGCCGAAAGACGCCATCGCTTCTCGAACAAAACTGTTCTCACATGAAAGAATCGCTAATCAGTTATCGCGACACTCCCTGCTTCGCGGTCAACCGCCATACCATCACCAAAGGCAATGGCACCATCGCAGGTTCAGCCGTCTTTGTAGTGACCAGTGGCACCGGTACTTTGATTGGCTGCGGAGCTCCGCATTCTGTCTCCAAAGGCGATTACTTTTTCCTGCCTTACGCCGCGCGGGAAGTCCGGGTTCATTCCGATCAATCGATCCAGCTTATCGAATGTCTCCCTTCGCAAAAATAACATCATCTTATGATAACCCGATATTTGACATTCCACGGGAAAGAAAATTCTCAAAAGCCGCTTTGTCGGCAATTTCGTGACATCAAACCGACAGTGTGATAGTTAAATAAACTCATCAGGATGGATCCGAAGGCGTATCGAGAATGCATCCGATTCATACAGCCACAGACGCGCTTGGAAAAAAGCCACCGTTACGGAAAGGTCAGGGTGCGACCGCTTCAACGGAAGAACTTTTTCCATTTTCAACCCGGGCTTTTGGCTTGGTCGAAGTTGTACTAGCTTTGGGAATTGTCTCTTTTTGCCTCATTGCCATCCTCGGACTCTTCAGTGTCGGCCTCAAACAGAACCGCGAATCGCAGGACAAAATCCAGGCAGCCAATCTCGCCTCGCTCATTCTGAGCCTGCGCCGATCCATGCCAACCAACACCCTGACCATCGCCCTGCCGGTGCTCAATCAGGGTACCAACTACGGCAAAATCAAGGTAGGAACCGACGGCACCACAACCGCCCCTGTCATGAACATGATTTACAGCATTAGCACCAACAATCTTGCCCAACCCAAGCTGGCGCAGGTTTACCTGCTGTTCTGGTGGCCGCTTAACGCTCCCAACGCGCCTACCAACAATCCCGGCAGCTACTATGAGGTGGTGACGCAAGTCGCGTTGCCCTAAGGATCATGCTCTTGCACGTTTCCCACAAAGTTTCATCCGGTTTCACTCTGATCGAAATGCTGACCAGCATCGCGGTGTTCAGCCTGTTGATGATTCTGCTGTTCAACCTCACCAACACGATCAGCCACGCCTGGCTTTCCGGTCAGGAACGAATCAATAATTTTTCCAAGGCGCGGGCCATCGTCAATATCGTCTCGGGAGACATTCACCGCGGCATTTTCCGGGCCGACCTTCCCAACTTCCGTTACGGCTGTACCTACGCCAACGGCGTCTTTGTCAATGGCACCTACACCAACGCCTTCTATACGCGCCTTCCCGGCAGCAGCACTTCGGCAAGCACCACGCGCAACGTCACCCTTGTGGGCTACGGGATCAACCTCACCGCAACCAATATCTATCTCCGGCGGGCCAACCTGACCATTCCCTGGACTGGAAGCGGCACCAAGATCCCGTTTCAAGGACCTCTCGACAGCCAACTGACAGACGCCTATGCCCAAGCCCAGGAAGTGGCCGGAGGCATCCTTGACTTTGAAATGCTCTTTATCCACGAGGATGGAACGTCCAGCAAAACCTATGTCTACGATTCCGCTAATCGGGTGATCTCCATAGGCATTGGCCTGGTCATCGTCGACGATTCGACTATCAAGCTTTTGGGCCAGAAAAACCAGATATCGAGTCTTCACGACCTCTTCACCGCCGCCATTACCGGCAGTCAAAGCATGAAATACGAGTGGGAAACCAAAGTTTTAACCAGCAACTTCTATAGCAACCCATCCTACCCACGGCAATTGGCCAACGGGCTGAAAACGTTCGAATTTTATGTTTCCTGCTCGCCCTTCTGATTCGCAACGCGGAGTTGTCCTCGTGTTGACGCTGGTGGTTGTGGTGGTCATCACCATTCTCACCATCTCGTTTATTTCCGCAGTCTCCGAAGACCTTAACGCCACATCCAGCTATAGCCAGGTGGAAAAAGCGGAACAGATCGCTCGCGGTGGACTCGATACCATTGTCGCCATGTTCCTCAGCGAAATCGCCGACTCAGCCTATTCGGACAACGTCACAGCTTCTTCCAGCGCCACCACCGCCGCGCCTCTCTACCGCCCAGTCAAATCCTCCAATATCCTCTCCTCTCGGATGATTTCCCCGTCCGCGGCCACCACCAATATCGTCAAACTCAGCAGCAACGGCGTTTCCTTTTGCCCCGGTAACACCGCTTCCATTTATTCCAGTCTGGCATCTCCCGCGTCGACCACCAACTATTCTCTAAACCGGCGCCGCGTCAGTCCCACTCGCTGGAACAAACCCCAATTCGTGCCTGCAGCGTACGCGAGTCAATTTCCTGCTCCCGACTGGGTTCTTGTCAACCGCAGCGGGCCGAAGGTCGCCACAGTCTTTTCTTCCAGCCTGAGCGATTCGCTCGGTGGAAATAACTCCGTGATTGGTCGCTACGCCTATGTCGTCTACGACACCAGTGGCTTGATCGACATCAACGCGGCTGGATTCCCCTCCGCCTCCACGGACATCGCGCGGAACAAGGGACCGCTCTCATGGGTCGATCTCACGGTTCTCGGCGTCAGCACTCCAGACGTCGACGCTTTTGTCTCCTGGCGCAATGCCGCAAGCCTGACCAGTGGTTACGCTGCCGCGGTCGGACAGATGTCCACAAACGGCTTTGCCTCCGTTCTACCCGGAGACACGGTTTTTCTCAGCCGCCAGGATCTTCTCCAGTATGCCACAAATACGAATCCCGATTTTCAATCCATCCTCCCCTACCTCACCACCTTCAGCCGGGAACAGAACGGCCCCACTTGGGGACCCGTCACCCCAACGGGAAGTTCCACCAATTACAGCAGCCTTCAATACGTCTCGAACACACTCAATCCGTTCATCCTCAATCCGCGAGTCAAAAAAAGCTTCACACGAAATAACGGCCTGACTGCCGTTGTCGGTGAACCCTTGGTCAAATATCGGTTCCCTCTGGAAAAACTCGCCCTGCTGGAAAAATTAAGCGGCACCAGTTCCCTGACAGCCCAGGACATCGACGACATCGCCCGTTATTTCGGTCTCGACGCCCAAAGCGACTCGAACGGCTATTACCGGCACTGGAGCTATCCCACCACCAATTCCAAATATCTCCACACTTCGGGCTCGATTCTGAATCTCGATCAGATCGCCAGTTTGAGCACTCCTCGCGAACCGGATTTCTTTGAACTGCTCCAGGCCGGAATTCTGTCCGGTTCCCTCGGCAAAACTGGACGCGGCGACATCGACCCCAACCGCAGTACTTCCACCACGCGCTGGACCTGGTACGGCTCAAGCCTCGACACTGACCGACTCTCCACTCTTCAAATCCTGCGCATCGGAACCAACATCATCGACCAGTGGGACAGCGACAATTACCCGACCACCATCACCTATGTCGGACCTTCGATCGACGTCTATGGGATTGAAGATCTACCAGCCATTTCACAAATCTATGTGCGTTCCGTTGGCGACGGCACCACCAGCAACGTGGCCCCTCCCTGGACTTTTTACCTCTACTGCCAACTCTGGAATCCCCACCAGAACAACTCCACGACAAGCAGTCCGACCCCAACCGATTTCCAGATTGCTCCCTTGTCAGGAAGCGTTGGCGCCGACAATAGCTGTATCGCCATCGGCATAAACGGCTATAACTCCACCTGGTGGTATTGGAACCCCGACACCGCCTCCTGGAGCAATTCAGGCACCCACTATCTGAATGCGGACGGCAACCAGGTTCTCCCCTTCAAGGTAACAAGCACAGACTTTCGGGAACCCGCCATCCTGACCACGGCTTACGGCGGAACCGCAGCGAATGCCTCCACTCTCCAACATGGAGCTGGTTACGTACCGACCCAGCTCATCTCCGCCTCCAGCCCGATCCTCGCCTGGAACCTCGGCAAAGTACCTTCCCTGCCCGTGGGCATCACCAGTTCCACTCTGCCTTCGACGATCTTTTCAACCTCGATGATTACCAGCACTAATTACGTCACCAGCATCACCACCCTCTCCGCGGCGTTACGGATCCAGTACAAGGATCAGGGCGGCACCTATCGCACCTACTCAACGTTCGCCGGACCTGATAGCAATACCCTGTTTGCGGGATGGACCACTTCCCAGCAATATGGCGCTTATGTACCCAGCGCCACCATGAGTCCCGCGATCGCCGTCGCTGCCACGACGCAAAATACACCCTCCAGCCCCAAGTCCGATCCGCGCACTTACCGATTCGGAGCCGCCTACGCCTACAACGGCGGCACTACCAACCTCGTAGGCACAGTCAGCGGGGTTCTCAATATCATACCAAGCGTCCGCACCTTGTTACCCTTTCCCTCCGGCGCGACCAGTTTTGTCGCTTCCGTACCGACCAGCGCACCGTACCG
>DBTH01000190.1:20744-32882 GCA_002306945.1 Methylacidiphilaceae bacterium UBA1321
TTTGATTATTGGGCCGTCAACGACACCGCTTCGGTCACCATTGCCACCGGAGGAGCCAATCCTTGCTACGCCGACAATGACGGAGTCATGAGATTCGGCGACACACGCGACGCCTTCAAGACCAGCAGTCTCAGCCCTCACGTATTCAACGCCACCAGCTTGCGACCCGTCATTCTCAACCGGCCGTTCCAATCGGTGGGCGACATCGGCTATGCATTCCGTGATCTGCCCTGGAAAACGATCGATCTCTATTCCAGCACAAGTGCCGACGCCGCGTTACTCGACCTCTTTTGTCTCAACGGCAACGCCCCAATCGTCTCCGGACGCATCAACCCCAATACGGCCAGCCCGCTTGTCCTCGCCGCCATGATCCAGGGAGCCACACGAACTGGCAACGGCATCTCCGCCACCTCCACCACGCTTTCCTCTTCGGTGGCCCAGACAGTCGCGCAAAGCCTGAACACTTTCATGACCGCCACGCCTTTACAAAACAGAGCCGAACTCGCTTCCAGTCTCAACGCCACACTGGGCGCCTCCCTGCCGATAAAAACCGAAAGAGAAGCGGTCATTCGGGCCCTTGCCGAATCGAGCAACCTGCGAACATGGAATTTCTTCATCGACATTATCGCCCAGTCGGGGAAATACCCGGCATCGGCCAAGACATTGAATGATTTCGTCGTCGAGGGCGAACGTCGCTATTGGCTCCACATCGCCATCGACCGCTTTACCGGCCAGGTCATCGACCGGCAACTGGAGATCGTCGATGAATAGGTGTTCGTTGAAAAATCAACGTCGGTTGCTGCGTGTTTTTTTGGGAATCGCCTTTTTCCTTTTCCCGCTCGAACTCCTTGTACACGGTCAAACGCCCGACACACGCAACACTCCCAAGCCTGAAAAACCGTACGTGGCCCCCATTCCCTCATCCGCCCATTGGATGGTCACGCTCAAGACAGTTCCAGTAAAAAAAACGGACGACGATTCCGCCGCGTTCATCACCACCGCGGAGGTCATGCAAACCGAAAATATTCGCCACGTCGTCATTTCGGCCACTGGGAAAGCACCCCTCATCCTCGACCAAATCGATAATTACGTTTTTAGCCGCGACTCCAGGAACAACATCCAAATGATCCCCCGCTTTCAGGAGAATTTTCCCTATCTGGCCGAGCTGCATAGATTTCCTTTTCTGGAATGCGTGACGCCTGACAACTACAAGGGCGTGGATAAATATCGCGGCACTCCCTGCTTTCACTATCAAGATTCCAATGGAGAAGCCTGGATTCAAATCGACTCCATCCGACCGCTTGCCGCAAAGGTGAATGGTTCTGAAATCGAATATAAAATTCTACCTCCACCCTCTCAAGCGCTTGTCCCTCCTCCCGATATGACGGCTCTAGCCAATCGCTTCAAGGATGCCGCCCGAAATCTCGAATCGGTTCGTTAGCAACCTGCCAGAAATCCACGTCTTCACGCCCTGACGTTTGTCATTCCTACAGGATCGAAATTCACGCCACAGTATCGCTCCGCCTTGCACACAACGGCAGTTTTGCGAAGTGGATTAGCCGTACGCCCGTTTCATTCATCTCGCAACCGACTTTCCAGATGCAGTTTATCCAACATCATCGGGAAATGCTTTCTGAAATAGTATAAAAATAATACGGAACTTACCGTATCAATGATTGCAACAGAGTCGTATCTTTATTCCATGAGATAGACGCGGTTCGGTCTATATCCATCCACTTCACCACCCTTCATCCCCTCCATCTGCCTATGAAAACAAATTCAGTCCATCCGCTCTGCAGAATCGCCCTCGGCATTATCATTGGAATACTCATTAACTTCAACATCCAGGCGCAGGTAACCCTCACATGGAATGGTGGGGCCACTGGTACGGACGGTCAGAGCGATACCGGATGGAACAACACGGGTAACTGGATTTCTTCAAATACGGCTTCCGCTTCAACCCCGACCGGCGCCAGCTCCAGCTTATCGGTTTCCGCCTACTTTACCCCAGGCACCGGAGCATACGCCGCTCCAACGTACGCCGTTCCGATTGACTCCAATACGGTTCTTTCCGCCCTCTATTTTAATCCGACCTCAACAACAAATCCCACTTCCCTCACTCTGACTGGCAGTAACACCCTGACCTTTCTCGGATACGCCTCCACAGGAACCAGCACGGTTATTTCTACCAAGGCTAACTCCACCATCACCTTCAACAATCCGGTAATCTTCAACTCGGTCAACAATACCATTGCCGATGTCGTCTCCGGCACATCCAGCACCACAGCTCCGAGCACCATTAACTTTAACGGCGCCATCACTGTCACCAACGGTACGTTACTCAAGTTGCAAAATGGCATCATTAATCTCAATGGCACCCTCAATGCCACCTCCACCACGCGCACAACTTCCATCACGCTGGCCAACGGCGGGACAGTGATTAACTGGAATCTCACTGCGGCACCGACAGGAAGTTTCTCGATCAATCTGGGATCGGGCGGCACAACACCGACTAGTTTCGTCACCTTGAATATCGCTAACACCTCGACCTTCCTCAGCGCCTCGACAGCTACCATTTCCCAAGGTGCAGGCTCCTCCAACTCCGGCTCGAAAGTCTTCCTGACCGGAAACAAACAAACACTGGCCAACGCCTTCACCACCTCCGACGCCAACACCTCGACAAACGGAAGCAGTCTTTATGTCATCGGCGTCAACGTGACTGGAGGTGGGATTGGAACCTTCAGCGGTAACCTGACTACTGGCACCGCCAATGCCAGCACGCGCGCGCTCTACGCCAACTCCGGCAGCACAGCGATATTCACGGGCAAGATTTCCGGCGGCAGCACGGTTGTCACCTACACTTCCAATTCCTCCATCCTTCTCATCGACGGCGGCGGCAGCGTCATTCTCAACGGAAGCACGGCCAATACATTCTACGCCAGTCGCGTAGAGGTCACCAACAGTACCGCCCTCTACCTGGCCAATACTTCCGGCGCGGCCATCTCGGCTTCGGCTGCCTCCCTGGTTATCGACAACGGCGCCTCCGTTACACTGTCCGGCTCCAATCAAATTACGACCAGCACGGGATTGACCTTGAATGGCGGCACTTTCTCCCTCAACGGTTACAACGGCAGCCTGGGTGCCCTCACATTAAGCGCCAGCTCTACTCTCGTCCTCGGAACCACCGGCAACAGCATTTCCTTCCTCGATAGCAGCTCTTCCACCTGGACGGGCACACTCAACATCACAGGTCTGGCACTAAGCACCAATTCCACCCTCATCCGCTTCGGCACCTCTGACCTTGGCCTCACCTCCTCGCAGCTGAGCGATATCTCCTACAACGGAAGCAGCACCGGCTTTACCATCGACTCCAACGGCTGGCTGGTGGCTACCGTTCCGGAACCTTCCACCTTATGTCTGATGGTCGCCGCCACCTTGATCCTCTTCTTCCTTCCGAAACGGCGTTTTCTCCGCATGGCCTGCTCGAAGATCTAGTGTCCTGTAACGCGAGACGATAAGCGGCCTGTGTGAAATCCGTTTTTTCGCGCAGGCCGTTTTTTTACCTCCATCCATGTTTATGACACCCCGTACCTTCCCGCAGGATTTTCTCTTTGGAGCCGCCACCGCAGCCTATCAGGTTGAGGGTGCCTGGAATGAAGACGGCAAAGGGGTCAGTGTCTGGGATGTTTTCTCCCACCAACCCGGCAACATCCTCAACGACTACAATGGCGACATCGGCGTCGACCATTATCATCGCTACAAGGAAGATATCGCCTTCATGAAATGGCTCGGACTGGACGCCTATCGCTTTTCCTTGTCCTGGACGCGCCTCTTCCCCGAAGGTCGCGGTGCGGTGAATCAAAAAGGCATCGACTATTATCACCGTTTCATTGACGAGCTCCTTAAGAACGGCATCGAACCCTGGATAACCCTTTTTCACTGGGATTTACCGCAGGCACTGGAAGACGAATATGGCGGATGGCGAAACCGCAAAATCGTCGTCGACTTCTCGGCTTACGCCGAATTGGTCGCCCGTGAATATTCGGACAAGGTCTCCCATTTTTTTACCATCAACGAATTCCTCTGCTTCATCGACAAATGCTATGGCATGGGAAAAGTGTTCGACGCTTTTCCTCCCGCAGCCTGTGTCTCAAGGAAAGAACTCAACCAGGCCCGCCATCATGCCGTATTGGCTCACGGCATGGCCGTTGAGGCTTTACGAGCCAACGCCAAACAACCCCTTCAAATCGGCCTGGCCGAAAATGTCGTCACCTGCGTTCCTCTGATCGAAACCGAAGAACACATCGATGCGGCGCGCAAGGCGTTCCGGCAAATGAACGCACCCTATATGACCGCCGTGATGGAAGGATGCTACATCGACGCTTATCTGGAAAAGGAGGGAGCTGACGCACCTTCTTTCACCGACGACGAAATGAACGTCGTTGGTGCTCCTCTCGATTTTGTCGGGAACAATCTCTATTTCTCGGTCTATATTGAAAAGAGCGATACTCCCTGCGGTTACAGGGAAGTCCCTCTCTCGCGTTCCCATCCCCGCTTCGGCATGTCCTGGCTCAGTTTCGGACAATCTTCGCTCTATTGGGCGCCCCGTTTCAGCCAGGAACTCTGGGATGTGAAAAATTTCTATATCACAGAAAACGGTTGCGCCAGCGACGACTTTCCCTCTTACGACGGCAAAATCTACGACACAGAACGCATCGCTCTGCTGCGTGGAAACCTCGAACATGTGTCCCGCGTCCTTGCTGAAGGCTACCCTCTCAAGGGTTATTTCGCCTGGAGTCTCCTCGATAATTTCGAATGGTGTTACGGATACTCCCGGCGCTTCGGTCTCGCCTACGTCAATTTTTCCACGCTTGAGAGAACTCCCAAAATGAGTGCTCACTGGTACCGGCAAGTCATCCGCGAAAGAAGAATTGTCTGAACATGCTCCGATCCTTTTGAAAGGGATATACGAATTATCGTTAAATCAAGGTAGCACCCCTAATTAATCATAGTATCGTATAGTCATGAAGCCATGGGCGTGCCTGCTCCCACTTTTTGAGAATTCCAGCGATTCACCAATGCCTTCGACCCCTTCAATTTCATCACCTTACTGAAACAGCATGCGCACACTCTCCCTCTCATTTCTGCTGCCCCTTCTCCCGATCTTCGCCTTGGCGCAAACCATTCTCTCTGGCAACGGAGGTTTTGAGTCTGGGAAAACCGACTGGAATCTCTATGTGCCTGGTGATTCTGAAAGCAAAGGCTGCCAGTTTGCCATTGCCTCCGGATCCGGAGCCCATTCCGGCAATGCCTGTGCCGAATTAACCTCCACCGAAATCGCGCGTTTTTGCATCGGACACACCCCGGTTCCCCTGACATCGGGAGAACGCTATCGCCTGACCCTTTGGTATCGGGCAGGTGCGCAGACGGAATTCGCCGCGAAAACGGCCGGCATCTCCGTCCGCATGGCTTTCCGAAAAGGCAGAGACGATGTTCCGGGTGGGAAGCTCCAAATCGGCGCGGAAGGTCTCATTGTTGCCGGAAATCCACCGTTGATACAAAAAAGTTTTCCAAAGGAGTGGACCCTGTTGCAGGTAGTCATCCAGGCGCCACCCTATGTCGATAATGTGAGTTTCGACGTTTTTTCCTATGCCAAAGGATCGGTCTATTTCGACGATTTCTCCTTTGAAAAAGTCGATTCCACCACACCGGTGACGCCGATTGAGGGCGGCAAGGATTATGCCAAACTCACTTCCGCCGGGGGCCCCCATGATCCGCTGCCGCCGAAATTGCCGGAACAACCCGGCCCCATCACTACTGACGCTGAAATGATCGCCTCGCTCAATCTGGACTTCCCCGGCATGGAAAAAGTCAAAGCGGCTGTGCAGACAGGACGCTTGCCAGCCATTCAGGAAGCCTATCTCGAATTCCGCCGCAAGACCTCGACGGCCCGCTGGAAAATCTCCCCGTCCGAACGTCCTGCATCTCCCACTGCCGAATCCGACGAGAACGCTGATCTGGTACTCAAGCACAACGTCACCAGCGACGTTTATCATTACGGACCTAAATACACTTTCATGGGAAAGGATTTCAATTGGCTCCACAATCCCGTCGCTCCGGAAGACCCCGGTTTCTCCAATGAATTCACTTATTGCGTCGTTGCGCGCACGGAATTCTGGAAACACCTGGCGGATGCCTACTGGAAGACCGGCAATGAAAAGTATGCTCGGGCATGGGTCGAGCAACTTCTCGACTTTGCGCGAAAAAATCCCGTCGACCTCACCCCTTGGCACGGACAAGCTACCGTGTGGCGTACATTGGACTCCGCAACGCGCATGGACAATTCCTGGCCGTACTGTTACGTCCATTTCCGCGACAGTGCATCCTTCACTCCGGAAGCGCAATGGATTTATCTCCGGATGATGCCCGACCACGCGAAGATGCTGGAACGGGGACTCAAGGATGAAAGTCGCTCCGGAAACTGGGTTACCGACGAATGCGCGGGACTCTATACCATCGGGGCGCTTTTCCCTGAGCTAAAAGAGTCGCCACATTGGCGCGAGGTAGCCATTAACCGCCTGATTGTTGAATTCAACCGCATGATTCCCCCCGATGGACTCGAAGGCGAATTAACTCCTGGCTATCACTCCGGCGCGCTTGAGCAATTCCGTGGTCCGTTAGACTTGGCCCGACTCAACAACCTCCCGATCCCCGATCTCTTCAAGGATAAAATTCTCTCGATGTACCGTGCCGTTATCCTGATCGCACAGCAGAACTGGCAGGATGTGTGCACCAACGATTCCTGGATCATCAATACTAAAAAAATGGCCCAGGACGGCTTGAAGGTGGGAGAGGATCCTCTCCTGCTCTGGGCGGCCAGCGGCGGGAAAGAAGGAAACCCGCCTCCCGACTCGACTTGTCTGCCTTATGCGGGTTTCTACGCCATGCGCAGCGGATGGGACTGGAATGACTTCTTTCTTTTCTTCCGTGCTGGTCCTCCCGGCATAGGTCATGAACATCAGGACATGCTTGAAGTCGTCCTCCGCGCCTGGGGAAATACCTTGCTTCTCGATCCCGGCACCTACACATACGACCGCTCGAACTGGCGGCGATATGTCGTTGGCACCCCGGCACACAATACCATTCTTGTAGACGGCAAATGGCAGCATCGTCCCAACAACAAGCCACCGCTCGACACTCCAGTCGACAATCCCTGGTTCAATACACCGCTGTTCGATTACGTCTCGGGCACCTACAACTCCGGCTATCAAAAAAATGTCTACGCCTCGATTGAGTTTCTCCCCATGCGATGGGAAGGTCCGGTCGACACCTCGGTTTCCCACACCCGTCATGTTCTCTATTTACGCCCCTATTACGCCCTGCTGGTCGACACTCTCGATGGGAGTGGAAACCATTTATTCGAATCTCATTTCCACATGGATGCTCCGGCAGCACATGTCGATTCCACTACTTCCACTGCGTTCAGCGACAATCCCGGCAAGGTTAATGTCGGCATTTACTCGCTGGAAAAGGAAAACCTTCAGGTTGACATTGTCCAGGGGCAAAACGATCCCATTCTCGGTTGGCTTCCCAACGAAAAGCGGTCCATCCCGACCGTGCGCTTGACCAAAAAACAGGAGGCCCCGGCCATTTACGCCACGCTTCTCTATCCCTACCGCGGTGAAGAACCCCCGCACATTGAAGGCAAACCCATCCCGACCCAGCCCGGTCTATGGGCTCAAGCGCTGACTACCCCACGGGAAAAAATCGAAATAGTTCTGGCTAAAGATGACACGCCAAAATCCATTTCCTTCGAGTCCGCATTGCGCAAAGGAGCGATCCTCTGTAAAGCGGCGGGAATCTTGATACGCCAGCCCGCCGAACAAGGCAGCGTTTACCTCGGAGGATGGAACATGACTTCCTATAAGGACAACGGCATCGCTTTCACTCTCGATAAACCGGCTGCCGTGGTAGTAACGCTTGGAGATAAACCTCTTTTCTATAACGGAGGAGAGCAGCCTGCTACATTAACACTCACACAACCCAGGGCCGCCACAATCGTTCTCCCCTGCAAAAACTGGGTCGATGAAAACGGCCAGCCGGAAGGCACTCCCACCCTCTTCAACCGCTTCATCAAATAGGGCGTTTTCTCTACATCGAGGGTTTATCGACCTTTTGCAAATCGAAGTCGTCCAGAAAAATAGCTCCCTTGATATAAGCGAAAATGGATATTTTCAGCATGTCTGCACCTTGTGGAATTTCAAAAGTCGCTTCCACATGAGTCCATTCCGTAGGTAGCTGTGCCGAGGAGGCTGACAGATTCCCTCTGGAAATATTACCTGCTATGCCCACATGAAGGCGTTCCTTAATCAAGTCCGTCTTCTCGTGCGCAAAGCTCAGCCGCACCGCAAATCCTCCGGGCGATTTCGGCATGACTTCGCCGCGAGCACGAACCCAACCGCTCAGACGATAAGTCTCACCTTCTTTGACTGGCAGCGGTTGAGTACCTATGCAAAAGCGCGCGTAATCCGTAGATTCCAGTCGCGCACAATTTTTTCCGGAATGCGGATTTTCTGAGACCACGCTAAAATCACATGCCTTGTCGCGACTTTCTTCGGCTACCCAGAAAATCCAGTTTGCCTTCCCATCCTCAAAGCCGGGATTCTCTATGAAAGTATCCGCCCGCAGTTCTGGTGAAAAATAACAAGGAAGACCGCAGACAAGCCCTAAAAGAATCGTTTTGGCATTCATTGCAACCTCGCAATTTTTCAAAATTATATAGTCAAATTCAGCTCTTTATATCTACACCTACCTCACTCCAGAATCAAATGGAAAGCAGTAGCAGTCATCTTGTAACCGATTATTTATTTTTTAAAATTCACTCTCATAACGGAAAATTAGTTATTAAAAACGCATATAAATACCTCGCGTAACCGGATAGACAAAAATACCGACTAAGGCGATAGTGTTTTCCATGGAGAATACCTCTCTCCGCGATACGGCAAGTCCTCAAGAATCACTCGTTGCGTCTATGCACTTTCACCACTCTTCTGTTTCTACTGACGTTCCGTTATGCGCGAAACCGGAATTACTCCGGTCACAGTCCGGGTTTTCGCTAATGGAGTTATTGATCGTCATTTGCATCATGTCTTTGTTGACGATGTTGTCTCTACCGGCCGTGAGAAGTCTCGGCTCCGCCAATAATCTCAACGGAGCCACCTCCATCATTGCAGGTCAATTTCAACTGGCCCGCCAATTGGCCATCGCCCTTAACTGCAAAGTCGACGTCCGCCTCTATCTCGACACCGAATGCAATCCGCCCGTGGCGCGCAGCGTGCAGATCGTCCAATTACGGCAGGATCCCTCCGATGCGGATCAACCCCTGCGCAGAATCGCTTTTCTGCCTCAGGGCATCATCATTGCCAACAAGAACCAAAGCAGTCTCATGGATCAAACGGTACAAAAGGATGGGAATAATAAATCCTATGTTTCCCTGACATTTTGCTCCATTGGCTCCATATCGCCGCTGTCCACCAGCGGCCTCTGGGATATTTGCCTCGTTGCGGAAAAGGAATACGTCGCTAATAGTTATATACTGCCGAATAACTGGACGAAGCTGACCTTCAGCACACTGACAGGCGCCTTGCAGGTCGGTCGCCCGTGACCTTCACACCCGTGATTATGACTTCGTACGGCGTCCTGCCTTTCAGACAGGCGGACACCGCGCGTCGACAGAGCGAGTCCTACGCCATTTCGATATGAAAATTTCCTCTCTCCAACCGACCTCATCCGGGTTTTGTTTGAACAGGCCACGCTTCCATTCCTATCTCGGTTTTCTCGTATTGATGTGTTTCGTTACTCCGCTCTGGGCCGCAATTCAACTTCCTGTTTTCTTTTCCAACGGCATGGTTCTGCAACGCGGAGATGGAACGCCAGTCTGGGGACAAGCCGCTCCCGGCGAGACCATACAGGTGGAAATCAACGGCTTTACCGCTTCAGCCACCGCAGACACTCAGGGCCAATGGACCGCCTTGCTCAATGGCTTGACCGCCGGAGGCCCTTACACCCTGACGATCAAAACGGCGGGGGATTCCCTTTCCCTGTCCGACGTGTGGATTGGCGATGTCTGGCTCTGCTCGGGACAATCGAACATGGCTTTCCTTCTCCATGACATGGGCGATCTCTCCAAAGAGGATATCGCTTCGGCGCATGACCCGCAAATGCGCTATTTCACCGCGCGCACCTACATCACGCCAAATCCCTATGAGAATCAAAAATGGACGGAAACCAATCCCCAGACTGCGGGAGGCCAGTCTGCCGTCGCATTTTATTTCGGACGCGAATTGCGCGACAAATTGCACATCCCGATTGGTCTATTGAATATCTCCTTTCCTGGTTCCGCCATTGAAGGCTGGATGTCCACCGGCAGCTACAATGCCCTCGGAATGACGGCCGAAATGAAAGCACTTCAGGACGCCTGGGACATTCTGGACACCGCCACTCCGAAATTCCTCCAGGATTTGGAACGATGGGAAACCCAATTCAATCGTCAGGACACCGGCAACAAAGGATTCGCCGCCGGATGGGCCTCCTCCTCAACCGATCTGAGCGCCTGGAAAAAAATCGCTAATCTGGGCGACTGGACTTCTCTGGGCCTAAAAGACGGTGGAGCCCTCTGGATACGCAAAACCGTCGATTTGCCTGCTGAAGTCAAAGACAAAGACCTGATTCTCAACATAGGACTCTTACGGAACGACGGCAAAGAATTCGGTAACGTCCTTGGCACCGTCTACTTCAATAATCAGGAAATTGGAACAATAGGCCATATCCTCAAGCACATCTACAGTGCTCCCGACGAATCGAATGTTCAAATCCCCGGCAGTCTTGTCACATCTGGAGAAAACGTTATCGCTATCCGCTTCTTCACACAAAAACAAACCGCTCCGTGGAGAAAAACAAATCTTCAGCTCCGCCCTGCGGAAAAAACGAAGCTGCCCCTTCCTGTCCTCACTCCCGAATGCATGGCTCGTGTCGAATCCGAATTGCCACCCCAGCCGGCCGAAGCCCTCGCAAGCCGTCCCGTTCCCCCTCCCGCACCACCACAAGTCCGGCTCCCCTCCTTCTTTTTCAATAGCATGCTCAAACCCGCCATCGGGTATGGCATCAAGGGAGTCATTTGGTACCAAGGCGAAGCCAATACCGAAAACTTCGCAGGAGAAGTTCCTTCAGTGCTGGGCAAAAACCCTGCCTTTACCTACCGACAAATCCTCCCTGCCATGATCCAGGAATGGCGGCAATTGTGGAAACGGGACAATCTTCCCTTCTATATCGTTCAACTTCCCAATACCAATCTCAGCACTTCTAAAAACGATCAGCCCGGCAAAAGCAGTTGGGCCGTACTTCGGGAATCCCAGATCATTGCGACCCGCTCGACAACTCACGCCTCATTGATAGTCACTATCGACACTGGCTCCGGTGACATCCACCCCACCAATAAAAAACCGGTAGGCCAACGACTCGCCAACGCCGCACTGGCTCAAACTTACGAGGAAACACGCGAGTGGTCCGGCCCGATGTACGAATCCATGACCATCGAAGCGAACAAAATCCGGATTAAATTCAACCATGCCGGGAAACAACTTGTCGCTCACAATGGTCCACTTAAAGAATTTTCCATAGCAGGAACAGATCGGAAATTCGTCTGGGCGGAAGCCATTCCTGAGGGGGACACTGTCGTTGTCTCCAGCAAGGAAATAAGCGCGCCGGTCGCGGTTCGTTACGGATGGGCGGATAATCCCTCCCGTTGCAATCTCTTTAACAGTGATAATCTCCCCGCATCACCTTTCCGAACCGATGATTGGCCAGTCGACAATTAACCCGGTTATTTCATCAGGGAATGGAGAAATGACGCAGAGATACGAGCGAAAATCAAGGCACGACGAGGGTGCCTATTGCAACGCAATCTGTAACCGGGAAGCAACGATGAGTTTCGCTCGGAGATCAAGCTAGTGTCTAATTGCGTAAATCCCGGATAGCAAGCCATAAGGATTTTTCGGATTGGACGAGGCAGGAGAGAGGAGCCTATATGAAATATATAAGCCGTATCTATTCAAAACATCATGCTTGGGATTGAGAATT
>DBTH01000055.1:0-1851 GCA_002306945.1 Methylacidiphilaceae bacterium UBA1321
CTCGAAAACTCAATATTGGGCGTGACGTTTTGAATAGTTACGGCTAAGAGACATTTCCCATGAAAACCCTGTTGTCCTACGGCACCCGTACAACGGCTTTTGTCCTTCTGGCCCTGTCCCTTTGCGCCCTCAATACACAGGCTCAGAACACCGCCACTTCCCCGACCGCCACCACAACCAACAACGTTCCTCCCGTTGAGGAAAAAATCATCACCACCAAAAGCGGTCTGCAATATATCGACATCGTCGAAGGCACGGGGCCTTCCCCAAAACTGGGCCAGCGCGTCGTGGTGAATTATGTCGGTCGGCTGGAAAACGGCCGGAAGTTCGACAGTTCTTACGACCGCATGAAACCTTTCAAGTTCTACATCAACATGGGTACCGTCATTCGCGGCTGGGACGAAGGCGTCTCCACCATGAAAGCGGGCGGCAAACGCAAGCTCATCATCCCCCCTCGCCTCGGCTACGGTAGCTCCGGCCAGGGCGACCTGATCCCGCCCAATTCCACACTTATCTTCGAAGTCGAACTCCTCGCCATAGAAGGCGAACCCCAGTAATTTTCAATCGGGGCGACTTGACGTACCGCTCCGACGAACGCCTGGCTGAAGCACAGGAGGTGACAGTGCAATGAGAGGCTTCAAACCTCCGCGTTTACTCGAATTGCGTACGCTCCACTTGTCAGTCTATTTTCCAGATGTCAATAGAACCTGGAACTTCCTACTTTTCCCCGGTTGAAAATAGGATGGATAAAATGCCCTTTCTCTGGCATATCCTGTGCTGTCACTTCTGACGTATGGATTACAATCCCATCGCCCCGGCCGTACGGGACGTCCTGACAGCAATACGGCACCGCAAGCGGGTCGATGAGATCGTGGAACTGATTCTCGACCGCTCCGTGCGTTTGTGCAACGCCGTACACGGCTCCTTCATCTCCATCGACGAAGCCTCCCAGCGCCTCATCATCACCTCCACCCACGGCAACGACTGGACGCTGGAAAAACAGAATTTCAACCTCAAGGTCGGCGAAGGCATCACCGGCAAGGTCGCCCTCACCGGCATTCCCTACCTCTGCCCCGACACCGCCCAGGATCGCAACTACTACCAGCTCTTCGACTACGTCCGCAGCGAACTCGCCGTCCCGGTCATCGTCAACGACACCATCTGGGGCATCGTCAACATCGACGGCCTCATGCCCAACGCCTTTGACGAAAACACCCAGTCCACCCTCACCGTCTTTGCCGAACTGGCCGCCTTCGCCATCACCCTGCGCATCGAACTCAACGAACAGGAACGACTCCAGCGCCACCTCATCCAGTCCGAAAAACTCGCCTCCCTCGGCGAAATCATCGCTGGCATCGCGCACGAGATCAACAACCCCCTCACCTCCATCCTCTGCAACGCTTCGTTGCTGACCCTGCGCCGCGGTGGAGAACGCGATACTCTCTGCATCAACGCCATTGTCGATGAATCCAAGCGTTGCGCCGAGTTGGTCAAAAATCTCCTTTCCTTCAGCCGTCAGGAAGTCGGCAACAAGGAAATCGTCGGCATCAACGAAATCATCTCACAAGTCTGTGCGATGAAAAAATACCAGCTCAAGGTCAACAACATCCGGCTGGTCACCGAAACCGATTCCATCTCCTACCCCGTTTCCGCCTGTCGTGCCCAGATCCAGCAGGTTCTCCTCAACCTCGTCAACAACGCCGAACACGCCATCCCCGTCAACCGCCTCGACGGCCTCATCCGCATCCGCGTCAACCGGCACGGCGAGAAAATCAAAGTCCTCGTCATCGACAACGGCAAAGGCATTGCCCCCGAAGTCCTCCAATACATCTTCGATCCCTTCTTCACCAC
>DBTH01000055.1:2108-2512 GCA_002306945.1 Methylacidiphilaceae bacterium UBA1321
CCTTCTTCACCACCAAGGCGGTCGGTGAAGGCACCGGCCTGGGCCTATCCATCGCCCGCTCCATCGCCGAGGCCCACGGCGGCAATCTCTCCGTCGAAAGCAGTTCCCCGGACGGCACCGCCTTCTGCTTCGAACTGCCCCTGGCCCTCAGTCCCGAAACACCCCGCCTCACCCTCACCAGCGATCCGCCTCTTGAGCTGTCTCCAGTCAATAGCCCCAACGCCATCCTCGGCCGCGTCCTCCTCATCGACGATGAACCCCTCATCCTCGATTCGCTGACCGATTTTCTCCGCATGCAAAACGTCCACGTCCAGCCGATGCAGGACAGCCGCACCGCCCTTCACCTCATCGAAAGCGAACCCTTTGACGTCATCGTCAGCGACATCCGCATGCCCGGACTCGAC
>DBTH01000055.1:2760-3423 GCA_002306945.1 Methylacidiphilaceae bacterium UBA1321
ACATCCGCATGCCCGGACTCGACGGTCTCCAGCTTTATGAAAAAGCCCGCGCCATCGACAAACGCTACGCCACAAATTTCGTCTTCATGAGCGGCGACCTCGTCCGCGAAAGCACCAAAGCCTTCGTCAACGCCAGCGGTTGCGCCTGCCTCGAAAAACCCTTCGCCATGGACGCCCTCTACCGCAACATCGCCCCCTTCTTCAATACCGGTACGACTTCCACGACGCGGTAACCGCCCACCATTGCCAGCGCACCCAAATCCATTATTTCGCGCACTTATTTTGTTGACTTTTGTTGTCTTTTTGAGCACTTTTGCTTCCATGAAACACATTGATGCTCTTGTCCTGCCTCATCCTACTCACAGCCGACTTCGTGACTTTCCCTTGCGCACCACTCCAGAGTCTGAAGCCACCCCGCTCGACATCGGTCTGCCCAAAATCAAGCTACTCCTCACCATTCAGGAAACCGCCTCCATACTTCAGGTCAGCCTCACCACAGTTCGCAACATGATCGATTGCGGAACCCTCGACGCTGCCCCGGTCAATCCCTCCCCAAACGCCCTTCGCAAGCATCTGCGCATCACCCGGGAGAGCGCCGAACGCTTCCAAAAATCGCGTTTTGGTCGTTAATTTTGTTGCTTTTTGTTAACTTTTCACCCGTTG
>DBTH01000020.1:0-12673 GCA_002306945.1 Methylacidiphilaceae bacterium UBA1321
CAATTTTTATTTACGGATAAGCTCTTAGTGGTAGAGCACCTCGTTTACACCCCCATCAGGGCAGTTTTGCTCATTTTCGCCCAAATCATCACACCGCGTCAGACACTGCTGTTATAAACACTTACGCAAAACCAGCGTAATCAGGCATCATCCCAAATTAGCCCATTTTTGGGGCTCCCTATACTCAAACCCTATACGCACTATATTTCTATTTTTTATCTTCACTCGAGGCGCTAGAACCAAGTAATAAATTGTCTATGAGTTGCTCTTTAGAGGGAACCCTATTCTCCCTAATCATCTGCATCAAAGACATCCGAAGAATCTCAAAACTATCTAAGAGAGCATCAGCATCGTGCTTTGGATTTCCATGAGCCGCCGCTGATCTTTGGTCATAAAGTTTTAATATTTTTGCGTACAACTCTTTCCTCTTCTGACCTGAAGGATACAAATACGAAGATATTAGAAGGGCAGTCCGAAATCTTAGTTCGGCATTGCCTCTTACATATAGAGCCTCAAGAGCACCACATATAGAAATAAGAGTTAAAGCCGGGTCGCGAATAAATTGCCCACCATTTATCGTTTCCAGTCCTAGTTTAAACTCGGGATGTACCTTTGCCAAATCGACAGCATTTTTCCATAGCTTAACAACCTCCTCCATTCGTAACTTGGTCAAGTTCTCCCCCTCATCCGACGCTAAGGCAAAAGCACGCCGCTCTGTTTCTAAAGGTAGTCCCGTAAAATTCTGAACGCCATTCTCTAGTGCCTTCGAAAATGGGCTATTCGATATAGCTAAAATCCTTATAGAAGGCGTGGTCCATAATCGCAATACCCCGGCAATTAGGCGTACAAGAGTGATTTTATGAAACCCACGACAATCGAAGTTTTCTGGAATATACAATTCAGCAGTAATCACATGATCAAATCCATCCTGTAACGCTGTAACAGGGGCTTTTAGTGTTGTAGCGTTAAAGGAAATTAGGGTTGTACTCGTAACATGAGCAGAAATTTTTCTCAGTATAACTCCGTTACCCAATTCCAACTCATCAAAATCCAAAATAGCCCCACTTAATCCTGCGTAGAAATCACCAGAAAAAAAGGCGTCAAATTCATCCTTAGATTTTAGCCACTTCATATATATCCTATCTTTAGTGCCACCATAATTTGCACTCTTCCCACCGCGTCACAATAAATTATTCCAATTAGAATCCAGAGCTGACTTTAAGCGATCCGCTGTTGTAATTAGAATCGTTATCTCTCCAGCTTCGATGCGTTGAACGGTGCGGATATTGAGGTCGGCCAATTCAGCGAGCTTCTCTTGGGAGATACCTTTGGCGACACGTTCACGGCGGAGGTTCGCGCCAAATTTTTTGACGAGGGCTTTATCTTTGGAAAGTGACACGGTCTATTACGCCGTATTTGACGCTTGACCGCTACGGCGCATTGTGCCGTAATTTGAAAAAAGGGTGAAACTATGGCAGGAATAATTGGGCTAATGGTTGTCGTAGCAATGGTAATGCTTTTGATTCTTTTTATAAAGTCTCTCCTCCGTGGAAAGTTGCCGCCATACGAGGCGGTGCCAGTCCTCACGGCAGCCGAGACGAACTTCTACCGGGCATTGATTCAATCCGTAGATCGGTCGATCATCGTTTGTCCCAAGGTGCGACTGGCCGATGTCGTCAAACCCCATTCCTCGCTTGGCGGTAAAGCGCGTTACGCCGCCTTTGGCCGAATCAAAAGCAAGCACCTCGATTTCGTTCTCCTCAAAGCCGACACCCTGAGAACCTATGGCGTAATCGAACTGGACGACAAAAGCCACGAGCGCGAAGACAGAGCCACCCGAGACGCCTTTGTCGATGCCGCCTTGCAAAGCGCGTCCATTCCCATTCTGCATGTCAAACCGCAACGCTCCTACGATTCCGGAGCGCTCCGGCTCCAAATCTTTTCGGCACTCAGTCCCACCCTTGCGCCGAATCCGGCAGGCGTCACGCCAGCCCGTTATAGTTAAACCCTATTGGCGAACCGCTGTCCCCCCGCTTTATATGCTAGTTCGACGGACTATTGACTACTTGACTTGTCTGTCCGCTGCTTACATCGTTCAATCGTGAGAACGACCAAAACTAGTCTTTTCTACCAAACACTACTTTCAGCAGTTATCACCCTAGCAAGTGTTTTTGTAGGCTCCTATATTACCTATAAGTACAGCGTTAATCTTTTTTTAGAGCAAAAGAAATTCGAGCTAAGAGTGCAGGGATATTCTGATTTACAAGGGTTAAAGGTACCAATTTCTCAAGTAGAGCAAACCTTACTTGAAGCATCTGCCCTGTCAGACTTTTATAATTTTCGCTGGTTATATCTTACCAAAGATAAGTTTGATCTTAATATGGCGCTAGAAGAAAATAAAAGAAACCTAAGCTTGATACCTGAATTTTCCAAATTGCAGCGCGACCTATTCAAAACGCTGGCCAATATTTCAGTCGTTTACTCCAAAAATCCCGAGCTTACAACAGCGATAAGTGAGCTTTATAATTTTAAAACCATTATCGTAAATCCACCAAATCCGGATTTAATTAAGACCCAAGCTCAGCTAGACAAATGGCATTCAGAAGCTGGCATACAATTACGCCTACTTGTAAAACAGGAATTTACTACACGCATTGAAAAGATTATCTCTGTTTTAGAGAAAGAAAATGCGGGTAAATAAAGTTTTTGGCCGAATCAGGCAGACGTCACGCCAGCCCGTTATAGGTACTTTATTGGTTTGGGCTGTCATGCCGCCTGCTTAGGCGACTCTCATACGGTAAATGCGCGTGTCTACCCTTCCGCTATCGCGGGAGCCGCACCAATCGCGCCGCTGGCTTGCCCGTGGAGGAAGAGGGGGCAAGCGCTGGCGCTGTTATTGGTGAAATCGTATCGTCTTGGGGGATAGGCAGAGTGAGTCTTCAAGCAACCGGCGGGGCGGCGCTGCGCGCCGCTCCCGCTCGGAGCCTTGATAGGTCACAGTTGGCTAATCAGCCCAGACACGAAGCGGGTGTTTCACCGCTTGATCCTTCGGTCACTGTGCTAAACGTCTCTCTGTCGCATTGACACGGCTACGCAGGATTGCCCTGGCTCCGTGTGACAGCATGAGTTCACAGTTCCGGCTCCCGAACTTGGCCGACTCGTAGACGTCGCCAGCATCGGGAGTTTGCCCAAGGCATTTGGTAATGTAGCCCACGCCGTTTAGTGCGTGGTCAAAAACGTGGACACGCGCCATGCCGCCGCCATGCTGTTCCCATTGGTGCATGATGACAAAACACGAGCTGATCGTGACGACGTTCCGAGGGAGTCCTGTGAGGAGGAAATGAAAATGCCTGCGCCCGAATTGTTCACCGCTCTCTTGCCGCAGGCACCAAGGGAGACGAGGAAAGTAGACACCGTGTTTACTCGCCAGTTGCCGCAGCATGGCGAAGTACATGCCCAACCGGACTCGCTCCGGCATCCGTTCCTTCTTAAAGGTCAACGTGCCGAAGAACTGCCAGCGCAGTTGGGCTAGTACGTAAATATCGGGACTTTCCATAAACCGATTAGCCGACGCTTAGGATATGGCCTTGCATGCGGAGCCGGCCACCGAAGGCAGGCTGGACGTTGGTAATGGCCAACTCGATTTTCTTACCCTGACATTTGCCGGAGTATTTCAACTCTTCGGCTCCCAGCACGTAATCGACCGTGTTGAGAAACGGCGTGGCGTCCACGTCGAGGAGAGAGAGCACCCGTTGTTCGACTTTGCCGCGTTTGCCCGTGAACGACTCCATGCGTTCGTTGATGATTTGGAATGTGCCTTTCATAGTTTGTTTCCTTTCGGTTTAGTTTTCCAACATCGTATTTTCTCCGTTGTCCTCATCGTGTGGGGATGGAGATAGATTTTTAAACAGGGATTTCTGCGCAAGAATGACGAGGCATTCCTGCACCTCGGGTTCGAGTTTGGACCAAATCTTAGTAATCTGGCCGAGGTGAATTTCCTGCTTCAGATCGTTAACATCCTCAGGGTTCACGTCCGGCCTCCCATGGAAGTTTCACGCAGAAACCGCTCCAATTCAGACAACGAATAGAGCGGACGCCGAAGCGCACGGGATGGTCGGAGGAGTCCCCGACTGGTCAAGCGGTCGATACTGGCCGCACTGGTATTGAGAAGTTTCGCTGCTTCAACTCGCGTGTAAGCCAGTTTCGGCAGCCCATCGTTGGCGATTGCTTGTGCATTCATACGAGAACACACAAGCGCGTTTGATGAGGAAAAAATAAGAAGCCGGATCGCGACAGCTTCCTATTTATTTTAAATACTCCTTACTTCTTCTTTTTAGGTCGTCCTCGCGGACGCCGAGGAGCTTTCCTGTCGGATAGAAATTTTTTCACACGCTCAAGATCACCCGAATTAGTTCCAACTGCCAAATCTACGAGTTCCTGAAATTTCTCAGGATCGATTGGCTCATTGCTGCCCCCCAAGGATTCCATGCTCACACCAATGGAGCCTAATAAAAAATCCAATGGAGCTCGATCCCCTCCAAAAGCCGGTAGCGCCCTAGAATTGAAAAGCATTGTTTTTTTGGCGACTGCCAAGCCTTCCGTAAACGAAGCGGATTCACTTGGTAATGCCTCTGCGGCTATCTTCTGAGATTCAATGTAAAAGTCATTGAGACTCTTCAACACATTTTGAATTTCCTGAATTCCATCATTAAGGACAGCTACATGATGGGCCTTTTCTTTCGTCATCTCCAAAATTTTACTAGTATCTTCCGATAGTCTTCCAGCCATTCCAACCATGCAGCCCAACATGTACTCACGGCTTTTATCGTTTGTTTCGATTCCATATTCTTTTTCAAGCCGCTGGCGTAATTGATCCCAAGCCTCATTTGCCCATTCTTGACTCGGAACAAAATTGGAGTCGTTGACTACCGTTTCTTCATCAGTCCATTTCCAGAGCGCGAGAATCCGTTCCTGCCAAGGTAGTGAGTGATCTTCGGACATGCTTATTCTTTCATCCGCAAAGCCATCTCTTCCATGTGAGGACGGCGGACATGGCTGTAGGTCTGGAGAATGAGTTTACCACCGTCGCGGTGTCCTTGCCATTCCGCAATCACTTTGACATCGATGCCCTTTTCAATCGCACGAGTGACGAACATGCGCCGGAATGCGCGATGGGTATAATGGGGATAGCCGAGGGCTTTGCACGCCGTAGCCAATGATTTTTTGGCGTCTGCTATCTGGAAAACTTTATCGTCTGGTTTGTGCTCTTTGACTTTGTGAAGACGTTCGAGCAGCTCGCGCACTTGCGGATAGATTGGAATGAAAAAGCCCGTATCGGTTTTATGGCGGTAGAGTCGCAGTTGATTCTTTTTGAAATCAACGTCCTTCCATTTCAACCCCGCCGCTTCCGCGTTACCGAGTCCGGCACGTCCAAGGAAATCCACGAAATCCGCCGAGACGTCCGCCGTATCGGAAAAGGGATTGCCACGAATCGCCTTTACGATGGCTTCGAATTCTTCCCAAGTCGGAGTTTCACGAATGGGGTCTTCCCGCCGACTCTCTTTCAAGTCACGCGCGGGAGAGTCCGGAATTACGCCGTCCTTTACGGCCAATTCAAATATCTTGCGGAGTACGCGCTTGTATTCGTTGAGCGTGGCTGTTCTCACACGTTGACGTTCTTGCGCCACCCATGCCGACACCGCCGAGGGTTTAATCTGACTGATGGGGGCGTCAATGTCCCCTGCCCATGTCGCCCGAAGCCGTTTGAGTATAGCCTTGCGGGATATAACGGTATTTGGGTCGAAGATGGTCAGGGTCTTTTCGTAACGGTTAATGATCTCGGCAAAGGAGACTTTGCGCTGTCCCAGATCAAGCCGCTCGTAGTCCTTGAGCAAGTCCGCCAGCTTGCGTTTAGCCAAGGGGCGATCATCGGTTTCAAGGGACTGCTTTACTTGCTTGTCACCTCGCCAGAAATACGCATAGTACGAACCGTATGGGTCACCGTTCAGAGCATAGCGATACAAACACTCGCCAACGCGAACAAATTGCCGTTTGTTCATATGGCCAGATTGTACCTATACTCAACCCCTATACTCAAGGATTTTCCAAAAGTCTTAAGTCTTTGAAAATTAGTTAGATGGGCGCTTAGCTTAGTGGTAGAGCACCTCGTTTACACCGAGGGGGTCGGGGGTTCGAAACCCTCAGCGCCCACCACCTCTCTTCGAGAGGAATCAAAATACAAAGGTCATTGCGGGCGCCTTGTCTTGCTTTTCAGTTTTGACTTTTGTTACCCGTTTTCCCACAGACTCGATGGAGTTTTATTGGAGCCAAAGTCACTTGGTGCGAAGCCAACGCCGCACGACGATGGCCACGGCGATTCCCAAACCAAAGAATGTCGCGCCGAGAGCGAGTTCGATCCAGGTCATGCGGTCGATACCAGCCTGAAGCACTGCCTGGCCGGGATTGGTCGGGTTGTAGTAGACGTCGACTGTTGCGCCTTTGGGATATTTGGCGACACGCGCTTCGGCTTCTTTCTGACTGCCGGAAATCTGGCCGTAGGAAATGCGCGAGCAGGAATAGCGGGCGTCACCGACGTTGTAGCTGTAGATCACTCCGGCGCGGTAGATGGTCTTGTTGTGGCTGTCGCGGGTTTCGACCACCTGGGAGATGGCGACGACACCGGTGGTCTTGAGCCACGATTCGCTGTCCTTGGCGTATTCGAGATTGTTGTAGGCGTTGCGCAGGGTGAAGACGCCGAGCAGAAGCAAGGCGCAGGCGAGTATGATGAGAGCTATTCGGGCAACCATATGATCGGAGTTAAAGACGTGGAGTTTCGCTGTTTGGGAACAGTTGCGCGATCTTATTCTACAGAAAGGGAAAGGGGAAAGGCGTTTGACGAAAACAGAGAAAATCTACAGATTCGGCGCGTTGATAGCCGGATTGGTTTTCTCGACGGGCGCTTTACCGACGTAGAAAGGCATATTGGCCGTGGCGACGTAGCCGTGACCGTCAACGACGTAGACAAAGAGCCGGTAAGGGCCGTCGACTTTCGGCGCGCGAAAATAGAGTTCGTTAGAGCTTTCCTTGAGCACGTCGATGGAATAGGCGTTGGGCTCGAATTCCGCATCGCTGCCGGGCCGTTTGGCGGCTTTCTCGTCACGCAAATCCCAGCGCACCGTCAGGGGATCTTTTTCGTTGTGCTTGGTCTGGAGCGTCACGCGAATCGCTTGGCCCTGCCGAACCTCTTTGGCGAAGGCTTTCGATTTGAGCGCGATGATCTCGGGAGCTTGTTCGAGCGGGTCTTTACCAGTCCACATTTTCGAGACGCTCAAGGTCGAACCGAGGATGCTGCCGTCGGGCAGGAGGAGGCCGAACCAGGTCGAAGTGCCTTCCTGCTTGTCCCCCCAGATGAAAGCGTAGGAACCGAGGCAACGGCCCGATTGCGTGGCGACGGCGGCGTTGTAGCCTTTTTCATAATAGGCCGCCTTTTCGGTGCTGGTCAGCTCGATCGGCGCACCCCACTTGGTTGTGGGTACTTCCCAGGACCAGGGGCCGGGCGGGCCGTATTCGGTCATGATGTAGGGCTTGGTCCAACCGGCTTTTTGCAGGCGTTCGGGCAAAGTCTGGAGGCCCTTGTAGGAATTGACTCCGAGGATGTCGATGGCCGGGCAGAGCCGCTTGAGCATGGCGATCTTCGGGCCGCCGATTTCGGCAAGCACGGTAACGGTGGGATGGTCGGGGTCTTCGACCTTAATCATGGCCGCAATGTCGTTGAGGGCGCGCCAGAAATTCTCGTCCTCGCCGTTGCCTTCGGCTTCGTTGCCGACGCCCCAAAGCAGGAGCGCGGGATGGTTCTTGTAACGGCGCACCTTCTGCCGCATCTCCTCCAATTGCCGGGCCACCATCTCGGGGTTGGAATAATCGAACCCGTGTCGTCCATGGGCGACCCAGAGGCCGATCATCACGGTAATGCCCTTTTCCTGCGCTTCATCGAGCATCGGCAACAAGCCGTCCGCCGCCCAGGTTCGAATGGAATTGCCACCCATCCGCTTCATCAGATCGAGACGAATCGCGCCCACGGCTCCCGCGCCGCGGATGAAATAGGGTTCGCCGTTGAAGAGAAGCTGGTAACCGGTCTCGGTGCGGACGACGCGAACGGTCGACGGTTCGCGAGTCTCGCCTCCGACGCCGGCATTCTCCAGCCACTTGCTGATGCCGCGCTTGGGCGAACTGATCTGTTGCACCCCCGCCAACATGACCATGGCGCAAACCATGAGATAAAGAAAATGATGAAACGAAAACGGCCCCCGCTGATTCGGCTTGGGCGTCTTTTCAAATGGCGGAGTTGACGCCTTCCTTTTTTTCCCCGGCTCACTGTCATGGAGCTTGGCCATATTCACATCCTCCGTTGTTTGATCTACTTATACCTTACGTGATCCTGTGAATAAGTAAACGATCCTCAGCGTCTTTTATGAAAAAAGGATGACAATCGGTTTTCCTTCGCGGAGGCGGTCTTTCACGATGACGGGCTCTTGTCTAATTCCACAATCGGCTTTATTGTCGGGACTTCATGTTTGCGGACATCAACGGCCACTCTCTCTTCTATGAAGTCATCGGCCCCGATGCCGCGCCACCTGTGGTTTTTCTTCACGGGATGAGTTTCAGCCACCAACTCTGGAGCAAGCAGGCGGCGGCCTTCTCTACCGATTACCGGCTCATCCTGCCCGATTTCCGAGGCCATGGTCAAAGCGCCATTGGCGATGGCCAGTACACGCAGAAACTTTTCGTCGAAGACCTCATCGCCCTGCTCGACCACCTGCACCTCTGGCGCGTCACCCTCTGCGGACTTTCACTCGGCGGGGCCGTCGCCATGCGCACCGCTCTCGACCACCCGGAACGGGTCAGCGGCCTGGTTCTGTCCAATACCCGAGCCGATGCCGACTCCTACGACGACATCGTCTGGCGCGAACGGGTCACCCTGCGCATCAAGAAAATGGGCGTCCACCGTTACATCGAGACCTTCCTCAAGACCATCTTCGCTCCCGAATCCTTCGCCACCCGAACGCAGGAAGTCGACCTGATCCGCCACATCATGCGTGTCATGCCCCCGTTGGCAATGTGCGGCGCCCTCATCTCCCAGGCGGCCCGTCCCAATCTCGTCCCCCGGCTCTACAAAATCAAGGTGCCAACCCTCGTCATCGCCGGAGAACTCGACACCTTCACCCCGCCCTCGCTGGCTGAACAGATTCAGGACGCCATCCCCGGCTCCATGCTGCGTCTCGTTCCGCACTCGGCCCATATGAGCCCACTGGAAAATCCGGAGGAATACAACCACCTCCTGCGCGAATTCCTCCCCCTCACTCACGACCATTCGCCCGGTCAAAACGTTGCCTAACCCGTAGTCTCCGCAAACAGGTCCCATTTCGCTCTGCGCGGTCAAAAAGAGACAGCCCGCAGCCGCCCCCGGTTCACCCGGCAAAAAGTCGTTTGCCCTGAGTAGCTATTAGATACACTGAAAAGCGTTCCCCACCGTCTTTCCACCTGTACTTCGGCGTAATTCCTGCTATGAACAAACTAGAGTTGGATGGATGGTGGGGAACGGATTGTTCAACCTTCAATCGGGAGACAAAATTATGAGTTCCACCGTTGTAAAGCAGGACTTGGCCATTGGAGATGAAGCGCCGGATTTCACTCTATGCGGAGTAGATGGGATCAATTATTCACTCCACACCCTGCTCGATAGCAAAAATGCGGTTGCCGTCCTTTTCACCTGCAACCACTGCCCCTACGTTCAGGCCTACGAAGACCGCATCATCGCCCTGCAAAACGAATTCGTCTCCCATGGAGTCGCGCTGGTCTGCATCAACTCCAACGACGATACGAATTATCCCCAGGACAGCTACGCCGAAATGATCATTCGCGCCCAACGCGAGGAGTTCAACTTCCTCTACCTGCGCGATCACACACAGCAAGTCGCCCGCACCTTCGGCGCCAAGTACACCCCCGAAGCATTCCTCTTCGACCACGACGGCATTCTCCGTTACAACGGCCGTATCGATGACAATTGGCAGAACCCCGATGGGGTGAAAGAGCAAACCCTGCGTGACGCCATTCGCGCTGTCCTCGCCGACCGCCCCATCGACAATCCCGTCACCCACGCCATCGGCTGCACGATCAAGTGGAAGACAATGTAACTGACCGCGACGCGGTGAACCCTCAAGGAACTTCCAGTTCCCACATCCAACGTAATTGGATGTAGAAATGAAATGCAACGGCACGTTGCCGTCACATCCTTTTTGTTTATTCGGTCTGCCAATAAACGATGCGGCCGCAGTTGTCGCAAGCGACCAATTCCTGCATCGCCTTCGCATGACTGACCGAGGTGGCGGTCAACTTATAATGGCAGCCTGTACAAACGCCGTGAACGATCGGAACAATCGCGACGTCTTTTTTGCTGACCAAAATCCGGCGGTAACGGCGCAGAGTCGCCTCATCCACCTTGCCTTCTGCTTGAACGAGCAACTCCTTCGCCTTGGTCAATTCCGTTTCGAGCAGAGCTTTCTTCTTACTCAGTTCGGCACGGGACAAGGCGACCTTATCCTGAAAAGTCTTGAGAGCGGCCTCCTCCACGGCAACGGCCTTGGTGGCCTGTTCATACTTGGCCATCAAATCGAGTTCAATGTCCTCGGTATCGTTGATTTCCTTTTCGGCGCGCTCGATCTCGTGATTGAGTGCGGCGAACTCATCATTCTTGCGGGTCTGTTGCTGCTGGGTCTTGTACTTGGCAATCAGATCCTGCTTGGTTTTGACATCGAGCTCAAGCTTCTTGCGGTCGGTCTCGACCTTCCGGGCATCAGTCTTGAGCTGTTCCAGACGAACGCTCTGGGCAGCCAGTTTCTTGGCAAGGGAAGCTTCCTCGATAGGAATGTGTTGTAGTTCCGAGGTGAGACGGGTGACGCGCTGGTCCCTGTCCTGTAGAATCAGTAGCGATTCAATGACTTCGCTCATGGAGGCAACTTACCCAGCGCCCCGCAAGATGGGAAGTCTTTTGAACGAACTTTTTTGGCGAGCTTCTATAAAGCTCGCCAAAAGTTTTCAGTTTTCAGTTCGATGTTTTCAGTGAAAGGCCAATCCATCGGCGGCTTTTTGCATTTTACTGAAAACTGAATACTACGAACTGAAAACTATATCACCCTCTCGCCGCGAGAATCTTTTCGGTATACTTCGCCAACATGTCGAATTCGAGATTCACCTCGCTGCCGGGGCCGTATGTACGCAGAGCGGTCACTTCGCGCGTATGCGGAATAATCCAGATCGTGAACGTACTGCGGGTGACCTGTCCGACCGTCAGACTGATTCCGTCGACCGAAATCGAACCCTTGGGCACCAGATAAATCGCGTTGCGAGGGTCGAACTGGATTTCGATTTCATAGTCCTTCCCCACCTGATCGAAACGCAGGATGCGCCCCGTGTCGTCCACGTGGCCGCTGACGAAATGCCCGCCAATGCGGTCGCCCACGCAGAGGGAACGCTCCAGATTAACCAGACTGCCCGCGTTGAGATTCTTCAAATTGGTCCGTTGGAGCGTCTCGTTGAGAAGATCGAACGAAAGCCGGGAACCGTTGATTTCGACGACCGTGAGGCAACAGCCGTTGTTGGCGACGCTGTCCCCGATCTTGAGTCCCTGGGCAATGTCGCCCGCTTCGATCACAAACCGGACCGATTCCTCAGTGGGTTCGCGCCGGATGACGCTACCCGTTCCTTCGACGATTCCGCTAAACATTCTCCATTGTTACGGTTTGGAGGACTCTCTTTCAATCCAAAAGACAAAGCCTACCCACCTCCATTGGAATCCGATGTCCATGGCAAATAAAGAGTTGCCACGTTGAAAAAGAGGGAAAGTGTCGCCTGCCGTGTAAAATCACTGGAACATTGGTCTTTAATTTGTAAAGTTGAGTCCTACTTTCAATCGCGCCGCAATGAAAACCGTCTTATTTGTTTGCACAGGAAATGTCTGTCGCAGCCCGATGGCTGAAGGGCTTTTTGTCGATCTGGTCAAGGATCGCGACGACATCGCGGTCAAATCCGCTGGTATCGGCGCCCTGGCCGGTCAATCCCCCAGCCCCTACGCCGTCGACGTCACGCGCGAAATCAATGTCGACATCAGCCAGCTCCGCAGCCAGCCCCTGACCATCGACCTCGTCCGCGAAGCCGATTACATCTTCGTGATGACCTACGGCCATCTCGATTCCATGCTGCTGCTGTTCCCTTTCGCAGCTGAAAAAACCTTCCTCCTGCGCGAATTCGAATCCCACCTACCCGTCATCGAACGCGAAGTCGCCGACCCCATCGGCCAATCCCGCGAAACCTACCGCCGCACACGCGACCAGATCAAACAGGCCCTTCCCCGCCTCCTCGAATTGATCCTCCACGCCGCACGTGAGGAAAACGCCACCGCTGCCGCCCTCAAATCCCGCCGCGTCCTGCTAGCCGCCGACTTCGCCGGAATCGAATTGAAAGAAGCCGTCCGCGCCTGGCTCCTGGAAAACCGCTACGACGTCGAAGATTTCTCCCCCGCCAACGACAACACCCCCGAGATTCCCGACACCGTCCTTCGCGTCGCCCAATCTATCGGCAACCACGAAGCCGACTGCGCCATCCTCATCAGCCAGAC
>DBTH01000020.1:12876-13267 GCA_002306945.1 Methylacidiphilaceae bacterium UBA1321
ACCGCCTGCGCCATCCTCATCAGCCAGACCGGCGTCGGCGTGAGCATTGCCGCCAATAAAGTCGACGGAGTCCGCGCCGCCCTCGTCCACAACGTCGATCTCGCGCGCTTGAGTCGCAAGCAAAACGATGCCAATATCCTCTGCCTGGCCGCCCACGAGGTCAAAGCCCGCCGCGTCAAGGAGATCCTTGAAGCCTGGCTCGGCACCGACTACGTCCCGGCCAATCCCGAACACCCCTCTCAAACCAAGCAACCCATGACCACCCATAATACCTCCCCCATCCCTCCCAGCAACGTCCCCAGCCTGTCCGAAACCGACCCGGAAATCTTCGCCGCCATCCAGGACGAACACCACCGCCAGTACGACAACATCGAGCTCATCGCCTCGGAAA
>DBTH01000047.1:0-3822 GCA_002306945.1 Methylacidiphilaceae bacterium UBA1321
CACGCAAAGCCCCGCAATATTGCCCCGAAAACGTTCCATAGGCCTGTAAGTATTCCAACGAGGTTTTGCTGATAAAGGCCAAAGTTTCCCGAAATTGTCCCGTCTCTCCCTTGCGAAGATAAGCCATCAATTCCGCCACACGCGCATTGGGGATATAGCCCATTTCGCGAGCCAGAGTCTGGATACCGACCTGCGTTTTCCGGGAAACCCTTGGATGATTGCGCAAGGCCATCGATACCGTGGCAATCGAGACGCCGGCCATTCGGGCTAAATCGCGAATGGTGGGGGAGTTATTCATGACAGAATCCTGTCGGACGGTCTCCATTAAAGGGAAAACTCTAACTGTTAAGCAAGGAATTTGTTGAGAGCCTTTTCCAGGACATCGATAATGCCAACACCGCCAAAAGTAATCCACACCATCAACCCGTCCCCACTATGAAAAAAAGCCTATTGCTATTGTTGACCTTCGTCGGAATGTCTGTGACCACCCATTCGTCCGTGCTGGTATCGATAACGGGAAGCGGGAGCGTTGGCACCTCCACCAACGCGCCCACGGCCAATGTTTTTGCCTCCAACGAGGAGGACGTCAATGCCGGTGGATCCACAGTCGATAGCGCCCTGGGCTGGCGCTACGATTCGGCCAGTTCCAAGCGCGACATTGCTCAGTCCTTCTACGTTTCCAACTCGACCACGTTCGATAAAATCACCTTCAAAATCGGCGGTGCCAACATCCCCAGTTCACTCCAGAATAACTCGGCTGCCACCTTCACCCTGTCGATCTACAAATTATCCTCCGCATCCGCCCTGCCATCGGAAGCCTCCGCCCAACTCGTTTCCCAACAGTCTGGAAATTTCTCCAACTTCGCGACGGGAATGGCAACCTCCAGCGGCAATATCACCAACACCAAATACAATTACCTCACCTTCGACTTTGAAAACGTCCTGCTCTCACAAGCCGGCTATTACGCCGTAGTGCTGTCGTTTACTTCCACTGCAAGCGGCTATAATGTCGCCATGGCCATGAACGATAATAACAATACAACCTATACTCAGGGCAGTGGAGCCATCAACTACAACAATACGGGCTGGGCCGGAGCCAGCGACTTCTATTTCTACGCCCAGGCTGTTCCCGAGCCCAGGACAGCGGCACTCGTCTTCGGTGGTGTCCTGTTGCTGACTGGCAGCCTCTGGAACCGCCGTTGCCGCCAATAAACACGACGCCATGACCGCGACCTGAATAAACACCGCCCTATGCGAAGCCATAACCAATCACATGGAATCAGAAGGGAAGGTGCGTTCAGTATGATAGAAATACTCGTGGTTATGAGCGTGATAGCCATCCTCTCCACGCTTGCCATGCCCGGCTTCAACCACGCCAGAAATTTGTCCAGAAGCGTCGTCTGCGCCAACAATCTCCGTACGCTCCACCAGGGATTGACCTTCTATACCGCCGATCACAACGGGTTCTATCCCGCTCCGACCAACAATCCTCTGCCAACCGGCGGAGTGGGCTCCTGGTGCATGGCTTTGATGCGCGGAGATTACGTGGGAACCAGCGCCGTTACCGCCAACGTCAAAAACCCGTTCCTCTGCCCCGAAGCGATTCGAACTTACAGCAATGGCCAGGCCCGGCGTACTTACGGGATGAATTCCCTGCCTTTCACTGACAGCGCCTCGTCCCCGATCCGCATGTCCTGTCCCGGACAGACCCTCCTACTGGCCGATAGCATTGATGGCGGCGTCGGTGACGGCGATGCGATCTTCTACTTCAGGAGCAGCAGCATAAACCGGGTCGAAGCTCGTCACAGCAACCTTTTCAACGCGCTCTTTGTTGACGGACATGTCGAGTCGCTCAGTAAACTCGATCCGTCCACGACGCTCTATATGGACAATCTCCAAAAGTAAGCTCCGCCCATGAAAAACTTTCTCCCGCGCTGGATGATACGGATACTCCCCGTCGGACTTTTCCTGGCCGGAGTTTCCGCCCAGGCACAGGACACCATTCCCACCCTGGATGTACAGGCCTTGATCAATGCTGCCGTCTCCAGACCGGATTCAGTCCTCAAATTGCCGGAAGGAACTTACCGGGTTCCCCCGCACTGCCTATCGGTTCGCGGAGCGAAGAACCTCACCATCGATGGCTCTGAAACGACCTTGCTATTGACTCAGTTTGACAACGACGGAATCCGCTTCGACGAATGCAGCGGTCTCACTCTCAAGGGACTCACCCTCGATTACGACCCGCTCCCTTTCACCCAGGGAACAATTGTCGCCAAATCCGCCGATCACTCCACCATCGACGTCGAAATCCAGAACGGCTACCCAAACCTCGACAAGAATTACAATTCCTCCCGCATCCATATTTTCAACGGAAAAAAACTGGAATGGAAACGCGGATGTCCCGAGGGTTTCTACCGCGACATCGAATACCTCAGCCCCCGCAAAGCCCGGCTCTCCCTCGATTCGTCCATGCAAAAGAAAGGACAGTCCGCGCTCCTTCAGCCAGGCGACATGATCGTTTTCAGCATGCGGCGCGCCAGTGCGGTGCAATTCTTCCGTTCACGCGACATTACGATGGAAAACGTCACCATCCTTTCCTCTCCGGCGGTAGCCGTCACAGCGAGAAATTGCGACGGCAACAACCGCTTCCTGCGCCTGCGCGTCGAACGCGGCCCGCGCCCGTCCAACGCGCAAACCGGACGGCTCCTTTCCACCAACGCAGACGCCCTCAACTACGGCTATTCCCGCAAAGGCCCCCTGATCGAAGGCTGCGAATTCAGCTTTATGGGTGACGACGGCATTAACCTCCACGGCCCCACTTTTTTCATTGTCCGCACGGAAGAACCCAATGTCATCTGGTGCCTGCGCCGGACTTCTGCAAACAATATCCGCAGGTTTTACGATAACATCATCCTGCCGGGCGATCCGGTGCGCATTCTCGACGCAAACAATTTCGCGATCAAAAAACAGATCAACGTGACCAGACTCGAAACGGATCTCACGCCCCCCTTTGTCCTGACCCGGCAGGAAATCCTGGCGGCCAACAGCTTTGCCAATTATCCACGGGAAGGTTACCTGCGGATCACCCTCTCGGACGCCAGTGGAGTGAAAACCGGCGACATGATCGACTTCCCCGCCGCCAACGCGTCCGGCTTCACCATCCGCAACAACAAGATTCACGACGTACGTCCGCGCGGCATGCGGATCATGGCCAGCAACGGCGTCATCGAGAATAATTCCATCGCCCGCACGACGCAACCCGGCATCGCCCTCGGCGGCCATTACGCCTTCTACCGCGAAGCCGGATGGGTCTCCAACGTCATCGTGCGTCGCAATACCCTCGAAGACATCGGCATTGGCGCCGAGATCACTCCCGACCGTTCTCCCTGCCCCGCCGCCATCTGCATCTGGAGCGAAACCGCCGTCAACGCTCCCGCTGGCACCGCTTCCGCCTCCAATCACCACGACATCCAGATCGTCGGCAACAAAATTACCGGCTGCACCGTCGAGGGAATTGCCGTAAGCGGCCTGGTCAATGCAACCCTCTCCGGAAACATCCTCTCCGATTGCAATACCTCCTCGCCCCAAACCCCTCTCGACAACGGGAAAGTTCCCCGCGGACACGCCATCACCGTCATGAATTCCTCCCGCATCACCGTCGACAACAACAATATCCTCAAACCCGAGGATTACCCATCAGGAACGATCTGGATTCAGCCCGGCAACGCCTCCCCGAATGCAAAATAGAGTCCTATCGCAACAACAGTAGAATTACCAAGACTTGAGGGGAATGAAACACTAAGCCGTAACTATTCAAAACAT
>DBTH01000047.1:4079-6397 GCA_002306945.1 Methylacidiphilaceae bacterium UBA1321
TTCAAAACATCATGCTTGGGATTGATACGGCTAAGTCAAAACGACAACTCAAAACTTTTGACTTCAACCCTCTTTTGAAATCACATTTCCAGTCCACTGAAAATACCGGGGAACCCAAAATAGAATCACATGAAAACAAGGACTTTGCTTTTTATCCTCATCTCCTCTTTCTCCTCCTTTTCACTGCACACCACCACAGCAGCCGACGCACAACCGGCTCCAGCGCCCAACGATCCCGCCTCCCTCGACCTGTTCCTTCTTGTTGGCCAATCCAACATGGCCGGACGCGGCAAAGTCGGAGAAACTGACCGCGTCCCCGACCCGCGCATCCTCGTTTTCAACAAAGACTGCCAATGGGCCAATCAAGGCGAGCCGATCCACTTCGACAAGCCCGACATCGCCGGAGTGGGACTCGGCTTCACCTTCGCCAAACTGGTTGCCAACTGCAGCCCCGGTAAAAAAATCGGACTGATTCCCTGCGCCGTGGGCGGAACTCCCATCTCCCGCTGGAAGCCCGGCGGCGATCTTTTTGAAGAAGCAGTCCGGCGCGCCCGGCTCGCTCAGAAAAACGGAACATTGAAGGCCATTCTCTGGCATCAGGGCGAATCCGAGGCCGGAAATCAAACCGCCGCCAACGCCTACGGACAAAATCTCGTCGAAGTCGCCGCCGGGTTGCGCAAGGCCCTGAACAGTCCCGATCTTCCCTTCATCGCCGGAGAAATTGGGCAATTCCTCTACGATCAACAAGGCCCCCTGAAGTTCGCCCGGGAAATCAACTCAGGCATCGACGCCCTCCCCTCACAGATTTCCGCAGCGGCCGCAGTCTCCTCGGAAAAACTCGCCGACAAGGGAGACCACCTCCATTTCGACGCCGCCTCGCAAAAGGAATTTGCCCGGCGCTATTTCGACGCGTACCGGAAACTCGTACCCGATGCCGCCGGGATGAAGACGGAAAACCTTTCCGCTCCGGCCAAATAACCGTTACAAGGTTTCGTTCTCAGTCAGAATGACGTCAAGTTTCCGGTCGTGCGCTTCGCTGGCGATGCGGTCCAATTCCTGACAGGCGAAGAACACGCCGACGCGCGGCACGCCCGGTCGAAGCTCCTCCAGAAAGCGGTCGTAAAATCCACCACCGCGCCCGAGCCGCATCCGTTCCCGGTCAAAGCCGACGCCCGGCACGAGTACAAAATCGATCTCCGCCGCAGTCACTGGCACACAGCATTGCGGATCAGGTTCGAGAATGCCGAACGCACCCGGCACCAGTTCCTCCCACGCGCGCACCTGATAAAAAGCCATCCGTTCGCCGACGACCCGCGGGAAAACCACGCGGTGGGCCACTTGCAGAAAAATAGAGCGCGTCTGCGGTTCCTTCGGCAACGCAGCATAGAGCGCCACGCACTGCGCGGCGCGGAACGAATCGAGCGCGACCACGCGGCGGACGATTTGTTCGCTGGCAGCGGCCCGTTGCGTATCTGACATCGCGGCGAGGCGTTGACGCAGGAGTCGGCGCTGTTCGTTCTTGCTCATGGGACGCGAACAATATTTCTGCGTTTTAAGGTTTTCACCCGCGATCCAGGCGCTAAAACGGTAGTCCAGTGAAAAAGAAAACGCCGAAATGGCATGAGCGTAATTTTATTACGGAGGTGCTGATCCCTTCGTTTTTTACGCGCAAGGGCGGGCTGCAACACCACCCGGCTTTCCCAAAGTTGAAGAAGGGGCAGTTGGGCCTTACCTGGATCGGCCACGCCTCGTTTTTGATTCAAACTCCGCGCCATAACATTCTCATTGATCCGAATTGGGCCAATTGGTTGCTGGTCATCCGGCGTCTGCGCCGTGCCGGACTGGCGCTTAAAGACCTGCCGAATATCGATCTCGTTTTAATCACTCACGCCCATTTTGACCATCTCAATCGCCGCACCCTGCGCCAAGTCGCTGCGCGTCAACCCATTCTTGTTCCGACCGGAGTGGGCAATCTCGTCCACGACCTCGGCTTCGAGCAGGTTTGCGAATTGAGCTGGTGGGACGAGTGGAAATATCGCGGTCTCAAGATCACCTTCACCCCGGCCAAACACTGGGGCGCACGCGTCCTCACCGACCGGCATCGCGGCTACGGTGGTTACGTCGTCGAGTACGAGGGGCGCAAGGTCTACCACGTCGGCGACTCGGCCTATTTCCCCGGTTTCAAGGAGATCGGCCAGCGGCTCGCTCCCGACATCACCCTCATGCCCATCGGCGCGTACCATCCGCCCTCAGGCCCCCGCCTCCATATTTGCCCGCGACCAGACGGCCCCCCCGTACACGAAATTGACGCCACAATC
>DBTH01000229.1:0-604 GCA_002306945.1 Methylacidiphilaceae bacterium UBA1321
TCCTGACTTCTTTGGGCTAAAACAGCGGATACTTGGTTTAACGCTCGCGACTGGCCGTGGTTGCCCTCCTGACTTCTTTGGGCTAAAACCTTGAGAGGCGACCGGAACAATCCCGTTAAGCCGTGGTTGCCCTCCTGACTTCTTTGGGCTAAAACGGTCGCTCTTCAGCGGAGCCCTATCCTCCAGCCGTGGTTGCCCTCCTGACTTCTTTGGGCTAAAACGAGCGTCCATCGTTCCATGATCCGTAATGGGCCGTGGTTGCCCTCCTGACTTCTTTGGGCTAAAACGAAGGTAATATTATCATAATACAGTATCACGCCGTGGTTGCCCTCCTGACTTCTTTGGGCTAAAACTGGAATTCGCGTGATTTATCAAACCGATATGCCGTGGTTGCCCTCCTGACTTCTTTGGGCTAAAACAGAGAAGTCAACGTTGTGCTCTACGACGTGGCCGTGGTTGCCCTCCTGACTTCTTTGGGCTAAAACTGATAAATGATGGAGCCGGTAGAATTTCCGGCCGTGGTTGCCCTCCTGACTTCTTTGGGCTAAAACATCACATCAAACACTACGCTTCAATGCATCGCCGTGGTTGCCCTCCTGACTTC
>DBTH01000229.1:840-1444 GCA_002306945.1 Methylacidiphilaceae bacterium UBA1321
CTCCTGACTTCTTTGGGCTAAAACACGATATTCTTTTACAGGTACCGTCCGCAAGCCGTGGTTGCCCTCCTGACTTCTTTGGGCTAAAACAGTGCCGGAATTGTTCGACGCACTTTCAGAGCCGTGGTTGCCCTCCTGACTTCTTTGGGCTAAAACTACCCGGTGCGCATCCGATCCGTATTGTTTGCCGTGGTTGCCCTCCTGACTTCTTTGGGCTAAAACGATCCGCCACGGCCAGCGCGTCCCATTGACGCCGTGGTTGCCCTCCTGACTTCTTTGGGCTAAAACTCTGGTGATTTTGGATGAATATAGGCATAGGCCGTGGTTGCCCTCCTGACTTCTTTGGGCTAAAACCCCCGTTTCTCTCAAGAAGGTATGACCTATGCCGTGGTTGCCCTCCTGACTTCTTTGGGCTAAAACCAACTCCAGGCCATTCATTTCGAAATTTCGGCCGTGGTTGCCCTCCTGACTTCTTTGGGCTAAAACGCGGTGCGTATGTACGTCAGCGCGTGGCTCGCCGTGGTTGCCCTCCTGACTTCTTTGGGCTAAAACGAGGAGCAACACTGGGCCATAAACGTTGCAGCCGTGGTTGCCCTCCTGACTT
>DBTH01000229.1:1702-19979 GCA_002306945.1 Methylacidiphilaceae bacterium UBA1321
TCCTGACTTCTTTGGGCTAAAACAAGATAACGTATCAAGCTCACAACCAAAATGCCGTGGTTGCCCTCCTGACTTCTTTGGGCTAAAACCGTGGAGTCTCTGCGCCAATTGTGCAGGCCGTGGTTGCCCTCCTGACTTCTTTGGGCTAAAACTGCGTTCGCTCGCATGCCCGATGCCGGCGGGCCGTGGTTGCCCTCCTGACTTCTTTGGGCTAAAACAGACATCGCCTAATTCCCTTAAATCTGGGGAGTTAGGCGATGTTCTTTTCAGAAAAAGAGGAGCTGTTGGCTTCCGTTTTTTTCCTCGATTTTCATTTTTCCCAGAATCACGCGCATTCGGGAGTATTGTTTATCCGTTACAGCCAGGGCCCGGATACTTCCGATTTCCGGTGTATGATCCTGCACCCGGGTGAGATGTTTTTCCACTGCCGCCTGTGTGTAGCAAACTCGCGCGTAGACGGAGAATTGCAGCATGAGGTAGCCGTCGTTGAGCAAGAACTGGCGGAACTGTGTCGCGGCTCGTCGTTCCCTGGCCTCGGTGACGGGCAGATCGAAGAAAACTATCAGCCACATGGTACGCAAATCTCCTTTCATGTTGGGAATGGAGTTGGGGTTACTGTCGATTTTAGAAATCTGGAAAGGGTAGTCGTTCCGCATCCCGCATATTCAGGGCTTGCTTGAGTCCTGTCACGGTTCGTTCCATGGCGGTAGTCAGAGAGAGGGTCTCGTTTCCCATGAGGACATTTCGTGTGAGCAGTTCGACCATTTGCCGCCGGTGTTGTGTTGTCAGCGGAGCATCGGAGGGACTTTTTCCAAGTACGCGCACGGCGTGTTCGTCGACGAAAGGGCGGTACGGTTCGATGAGATCATCGGCCAGATTGAAGGCATTGCTCTGGCTGCAATGGTGAAGGCCGATCTGCGGAATGAATCCGATGGCGCAGAGGTTGCGTGCCAGCGCGGCTCGTAGCAGAGCATAGCCGTAGTTCAGGAGAGCGTTGGGCAGATCGTCATCATGGCGGATAAAGGAACGATCTCCAAACAGGCTTTCCCAGTAGATCCGGGCGGCGCGCGCCTCGGTGTTGTCGGTATCGCCAGAGAGAACTCGGGAGGCCAGCCCCTCCAGGGCGTCGCCTTCCTCGGCGTGTGAGCAGTGACGAAGACATCTGGCCTGGTAAATGATTTTATAGCGGATGATCCGCGCCCAGAGTTGTTTTTGTAAGGGGAGGCTGGCACCGGTTTGCAGGGAGAGGGTGTCGCCTTGCCGGTAATAGGCAGTCCAGGGGAAGGAAGCCCAGCAGGGCATGTGTTTCTCGTCTACCCCGAGAACGAATACTGATGAGGAGGCGAGTGCGGACAGCAGCGGCCCGGAAAGAGAGGCCTCGGAGGTGTCGATGATCAGGTAGTCGATATCTTCCAGTGGCAGGCAGATTTTTTCGTCTGCCTTGCTGGAGCCTTCGTTGTCCCTGAAACTGATTTGAAGATTATTGTGAAGCAGGCTCAGATAGGCTGGCCGGCTTAAGTGCACACCTTTCCATGCCATACCCGTTTTTCTCCCTTTACGCAGGTTATCCGACCGAGACGGTCGATGTTGAGTTTGCGGAAGAATTGGCAGCCTTGTTTGACACTACAGTCCAGTTTTTCTTCCGCATCATTGAGCGAGCGAGCTTCGATTCTTCCTGTGCTACGATTGACTCCTCGATAGTATCCGCGGAGATATTCACCTTCGCCTTTTTTGGCTGATCCTTTTTTTTGAACTTCAAATAGTGAGTTGGGCCAGAGGGTGAATTCAAAAGTATAGCTTTCATCTATGAGATCCCATTGATCTTCAGGAGTGTCGGCGCATATTGCTCGCATGGGGGGATGTTCGTCCTCGAGATGGTAGGAGTAGATGGGAACGAGGAAGTAGTTTTTCTCTTCGGGAGATTTGGCGTCAGTAGTTTTGGACTTTTTCCTGGAGGTTTTCGTTTTGGAGAAAATGTCGATGCAAACTATGCTCCCTCCAATGACGTAACCGTGGTGAATCTGGCGTCCCGATTTGTAACCTTCGATTTTCGTTATCTTGCGAATGACGGTTCCTGCTGAGGTCCGCGGAAGCTGGGTTTCGTCGATTGGGGAACCTTTTTCAATCCATTCGGTGAGTGCTTTTTTGAGCCAGTTGTTTTTGGGTTCGTCGATTCCTTTGACGTTTTTGAGGTCTTCTGTTTTATGTAAGAGAGGGACGATTTTTCCTTTGTCTTTTTCGAGCAGGCTCTTGCGGTTGTAATAGCAGGGATTGCCCTTTTCATCGGATTCCATTCGATAGAAGGTGTCGTTGTGGAGGGGGCCTTTGCCTTTACGACATTCCCGACGGCTGACGTTGAGTTGTCTGAGGGCATGCACGATATCGTCCCGGAGCGATTTCCATGGCGGGCTGACACGCAGGGGAGTGCCGCGATCCTGGTGTTTTTCCTCCATGTCTTTGTAGGCATTTTGGAGGCTTTCGACTGTCTGGCTAAACGGGGTGGCTCTTTTGATCTGTTCACTGCGCGTGATCCATTGGCGTTGTCCCTCGCTCAGGCAGGCGCAGACCAGGGCGTCGACGGCGTGGTGGGTGTCGTCGATGCGATTGCCCTGGAGATCCTTCTTGAGGTGTTCCAGTCCCCAGGCTTTGCGTACGAGGTGGGTGAGAGCTCCCGGTTGGGCGAAGATGCGGCGTTGTGCTCCTTTGGCATTGGGATCTTCTCCTGCCAGGCGGTAGATGTCTTTCAGATATTCCAGGACGATTTTGGAGATGTAGCGTGTGTCAGTGAGGTTGCGGGCGATGAATTTGCCGGACTCGTCGGAATTGTTGAAAGTTTCGTTCAAGAGATAGCGTTTCTTTTTGAACGGCTTCATATGGGGCATCTGCTGGACTGTGGCGGCAAACAGCTTCCACTTGTCACTATTGTGGGTGGCATCCAGCCATTCGGCAGGCGTCTGGTTTTTTTTGTTCTGATTGCATCCGGTGTGAACCAGTACTTTGTTGTTGAAGCTATTGTCGTGGCTGCGGCTGCGGGGCAGGATGTGGTCGATCTGGACGTTGTTGCCACGGACGTATTGTTTGGTGGTTGGTAACGTTTCTCCGCAATAGGGACAGAGGCCGCTTTGCTCGTGCCAGAGTTCGTAGCGCAAGAGCATATCGTCGTCTATGTCTGCTTCTGATTTTTCAAGTTCTTTGGCGAGGGCTTCGCGATTAGCGTTTCTTTCCTCGGTGCGTTCGTGGATGCCGCGGGCGGTGTTGTTGCGTTCGTCAATGGATTTGCCGAGGTCGCGCCCCAATTCGACACAGATACTGCCGGGGATGACGCCAGCGAGGTTGATGACGTGCACGACTTGTTTCATGACTTCGCGGACGACGGAGACGACGACCGGATTAATGATGTTTTTCAGCGCGTAGTCGCTATTGGTGTGTTGGTAGCCCGCTTTGGCACAGGCGTCGGAATAGACCAGACCTTGTTCCAGAAAGGGCAGGAGTTTGCGGCTGGCTTTGGAGGAGAGAGAGACGGTTCCTTTGAACTTGAGGAGGGAAGGGGAGTCGCTGTTGAGGTCTTTTTTTATGGCTTGTGCGACTTGGGGATCGATGGTGAGGTCGGGTGGTTGTTCCTGGTTGTTGGGGTGGAGATGGGGTTCCAGATTTTTGCCGTCGAGTATATCGATGATGGTTTGCGTGCTCTCGAAAAAGGTAAGGCAGAAGGCGGCGTTATCGAGTGAAGCGAGATCGCCTTTGTTGAGAAGGGCGTTCCAGAGTTCATCGCCTAATACGTTTCTCAATGTGTACGAGCCTTGGGCGCAGACCTTCTTTGTGGAACGGGTGATGCAGTCGCCTTTCTCCGTATCTTTTCGTAAGGCGTCCATGGCGCTGGATTTGTCATCGACGCGGCTTTGTTTCTGGCCCTTTGCGGAAATTGGTAAGTCAAGAAAGTGGATCGTATCGTCGATGGAGAACCACTCCCGGAGATCTTTCCAGGTAATGGATTTTTTGCTGCCAAATTTTTCGATGAAGTTGCGGTATCCGCCGTTGGGAGCGTTGATGTAGTCTTTGAGGAGTATTTTGTCCTGATTTGCTAACACCAGGGTGAGGGTGTTGAGCTTTTGGAGAGCGCGGCTTAATTCGAAACTGTAGGAAAAGCAGGAGCCGCGTTTTTCTGTTCTCTCGAACGGACACTTACCTAAAAGGGCGTAGGGATCTTGTAGTGGTTTTTGTTGGTTGAATATTTTGAGAAACTCGGTTTCAAGTTGGGGTGAGGTATGGGTATTGCCGAGGGATCTTTGCTTTTCAAAAAGAAGTTTGATTTCATTTTCCAGGTCGAGCCGCAGAACCATCGCCTGGTAGTTTTCTTCCCGGTTGCGGAGGCGGTCTTTGAAGCGTGGGTCTTGGAGCATCATTTCCGCGATGCTTTGATATTTCTGAAGTGCCGCGTGATTGGCTCTCGAAGATTGTAATGTTCCGCCGTCCTTGCCTTTGGAATCAAAGTCGGATTTTTTGTTGCTCTTGAATCCGCGGTGTTTTGCGAAATGCAGAAGCGATGCTGCCCATTCCCAGTCGCTTAATTTTCGCGTTAGCCCTTCTAGACGCCATTGCCAGGGAGTCGATGTCTCATGTTTTTTTCGCCATTCGATTTTGTCGACGTGGTAGTCGGGTGGAAGGATGCCCTCGCGTTTGAGGAGATGACGTGTGAGGTACATTCTTTTGGCGCGGCGCTTGGTGACACGACGCAGGAGCTTTTTAGCCCGACGCTCGGGGTTTTTGAGTGTGATTTTCCCGGTATTGCTCATTTCTTCCGGCACATCAAAGGCGCGAACTCCAATATAGCGAATGTAAGAGGGTGCCTCAGTGTTAAAAAAGAGGGGAAGTTGACCAAGTGGAGTGGAATAGATTCGATCGGAGCTAATGAGTGCTTGCCCGCAAGAGCCAATACCAATATCGAGGCCAAGCATCAGATTTTCATCAATGATTTTAGGGAAAGTTTGAGGGAGTTTTGTGACGGGAGCTTCTTTACCAATGAGATATTGTGTTTCCATAGGGCCACGTACAGGTTACTGAGTTAAACGAAAGTCTCTCGAATTCTGCTTGATGTCAAAATTCTTCTGTAGTAAATCTTTTTAAGAAGTCAGGAGGGCAGCCACGGTATTGTGGTTAACCATGTAATAATGGTTTAGTCCATGCGAAGTTACCCCGCTCCAGAGCAATCTGAGGCGGGGGATCTTCTTTATACTCCATGAGGAAAGATCTTTCCTGTGACATTTCCTAAGTGCGTTGCGTGTGTTAGGTGAGCTATTTGAGCTAGGTGTGCTGCGTGAGCTAAATTTTTATACCCCCACCCCCTGGTCGGCTTTTGCTTTCCCAGGGAGGGTTTTGGGGTAGGGTGGTGGGGTTATGTCCACACCTGCTCTTGATCATGTTGTGTCCAATGAGTCGATTCGTCATGACTGGTTCCCGATCACCCGCTCGCGGATTTTCCTCGCGCATGCCGGGGTCTCGACGTTGCCGCGGGTGACGGCGGAGGCGTTGCAGAAGGAGGCGCAACGGTCTTCGGTCGATGATCCGGAAGGGGCGGATTATATGGGCCGTGTGGAGGCGATTCGCACGGTGGGGGCTTCTCTCATCGGCGCGCACAAGTCGGAGATTTCGCTGCTGGGGCCGACGTCGCTGGGGTTGAATCTGGTCGCGCAGGGTTTGGATTGGAAGGCGGGCGACGAGGTGATTTATTACGCGGAGGATTATCCGGCGAATGTTTATCCGTGGATGTATCTGGCGCAGACGCGCGGTGTGCGCCCGGTGGCGTTGCAGCCGAAACGCACGGGCGAGATTACTCCGGAACTGGTCTTCGCGGCGATCACGTCGCGGACGAAGTTGGTCGCTCTGGCGTCGTGCCATTTCCTCACTGGGTATCGATTGGATTATCGTGCGATTGGCGAGGAGTTGAGGCGGCGGGGGATTCTGTTTTCGATGGATGGAATTCAATCGCTCGGGGTGACGGCGGTCGATGCGCAGTATGTGGATTTCATCAGCGCGGATTCGCACAAGTGGATGATCGGCCCTTCGGGTGCGGGGATTTTCTATGTGAAGAAGGAGAGCATTGAAAAGTTGACGCCGTCGCTGGTGGGTTCGTGGAATGTGCGTTCACCGAATTTCGTTGCGCAACCGGAGATCAAGTTTGAGAACACGGCGCGGCGTTATGAGCCGGGGAGTTTGTATTTGCTCGGGCTGGAGGGAATGAAGCGCAGTATCGAGTTGCTGTTGTCGTTTGGCATCGAGGCGATTGAGCAGCGGGCGCATCAACTGCGTTCGGTGATTGTCGAGGAGGCGCACAAGAAGGGACTAAAGGTTCTCTTTGACGATGTGCCGGTCGAGCGGATGGGTGGAATCAGTACGATTGCCCTGCCGGGGCGGGATATTCTGGCGCTGACGGCGAAATTTTCCCAGGCGAAGGTGTCGGTTTCCCTGCGGCATGATCGCAACCAGATTCCGCACCTGCGCCTGTCGCCGCATTTCTATAATACCGAAGCGGAGATCAAGGCGGCGCTGGCGTTGCTGTGAGCGGCCTGCGGGCGAGAGGTCTTTTTGCGCTTTTTAGGAGAACGCGTTAAATTGGGAGATAATGAAAACCAGAACTCTCGGTAAATCGGGCTTGAAGGTTTCGGCGGTTGGACTCGGGTGCATGGGGATGAGTGAATTTTATGGCGAGCGCAACGATGAGGAGTCAGTAGCGACGATTCGCCGCTATGTCGAACTCGGTGGGACGTTGATCGATACCGCCGATATATACGGCATGGGCGACAATGAACTGCTCGTGGGCCGGGCATTGAAGGGTTTGCGCGACCGGGTTGTGCTCGCGACGAAATTCGGCATTGTTCGCGATCCGTCCGACCCGATGTCCCGCGGCGTCAATGGCAGGCCGGAGTATGTGCGTGTGTCGTGCGAGGCGAGTTTGAAGCGGCTCGGGGTGGATCATATCGACCTCTACTATCAACACCGGATCGACCCGGAAACGCCTGTCGAGGAAACGATCGGAGCGATGGCTCAGTTGGTGAAGGAGGGGAAAGTACGCTTTATCGGAATCTCCGAAGCGGCTCCGGAAACGATTCGCCGTGCGAACGCGGTGTATCCGGTTGCGGCGTTGCAAAGCGAGTTTTCGCTATGGACTCGCGAGACGGAGGCGGACGGTGTGCTCGCGGCTGTGCGTGAATTTGGAATGTCCTTCGTCGCCTACAGTCCGCTCGGACGCGGCTTTCTGACGGGGGCGTTCAAGACGCCGGAGGATTTTGCCCCGGACGATTACCGGCGCAAGTCGCCTCGTTTTCAGGGGGAGAATTTCGCGCGCAATCTCGATTTGGTTCATCACGTTGGGGAGTTGGCCAAGGCGAAGGGGTGTACGCCGTCACAACTTGCGTTGGCGTGGGTGCTGGCGCGCGGTGAGGAGTTCATTCCGATTCCGGGCACGAAGAGGCGGAAGTATCTGGAGGAAAATCTCGGCGCGCTGAATGTTGAACTGAGCGAGTCGGAGTTGGCGGCGCTTGATGCTGTGTTCCCGGCTGGAGCTGCATTGGGTGCGCGTTACCCAGAGAATATGATGAACCGGGTGAGACGGTAAAAGGGAAACGAAAAGCTTTTAGGCGGGAATTAACGGAATTTAAGGAATTATAAAAAAGCAAAGGCGGTAGACGAAATTAACGAAAGACAAACGGAATTTACGAAAGGCTTTATCGGGATTCCTGATAAGTCTTAATTCTGTTTCGCTGTTTTGTCGGCATCGATGGCGTCAAGGATCATGTGGGCCGTTTTTTGGCCAGCACCGAGATTATCGTGGAAGGTCTGGAAGGCGCGTTGACCGAGTTCGCGGCGCTTGATTTCGGAGCCGAGGAGTTCGTTGATCTGGGCGGCGAGTTGGGTTTCGTTTTCGACCTGGATCAGTGCATTGCGGTGGACGAATTCTGCGGTTTGTTGCGGGAAATTCTCCATGTAGGGACCAACGATGATCGGTGCGCCGAGTTTGGCGGCTTCGATGAAGTTCTGTCCTCCGTGGCCGCAAATGCTTTTGCCGACGAAGATGAGCGTCGCCTTGGGGTAGATCGATTTGAGTTCACCGGTGCTGTTGAGGATGAGTGCTTCGGGTGTGCTGCCATTAGAAAGCGGGGAGGAAAGTTCGGTGCGCAGGACGGCTTTGACACCGAGGTCGCGACATTGACCGAGCACTTCGGTTCCGCGTTCGGCATGGCGGGGGACGATCACGAGTCGCAAACTGGGGTATTGGGAGCGGAGTTCGGTGTAAATCCGGGAGATGATTACTTCTTCTCCGGGGTGCGTGCTGGCAGCGAGCAGAATCGGAGTGCTTTGGGACCAGCCGAGGAGTGACCACCAGGCGTCGATTTCGGCCGGTGCGCTGCCGGGGATGTTGGCGACGTCGTATTTCATGCTGCCGACATTGAAGATGGCTTCGGAGGCGAAACCGGCACGGGTAAGGCGCGCGACGTCTTCCTCGCATTGGGCGAAGATGAGGTCGACTTCCTGCATGACAGGCCGGGTGACCCAGCGGAATTTGCGGAAGCGTTCCTCGCTTTTGGAAGAGAGCCGGGCGTTGACGAGGTAGATGCGAATGCCGCGGCGCTTGGCGCACCAGATGTAATTGGCCCAGATTTCGGCCTCGATCATGATGAGACGGCGTGGTTTGAAAGTTTCGAAGGCGCTACGCACCGACCAGAGGAAATCGATGGGGTTGAAAACGATGACGGTCTTGTCATCGGCTAACCGTTCGGCCACTCGGTAACCGGTGGCGGTGGTGGTGCTCAGGACGACGGTGAGGTTTGGATTTTGCTCGCGGAGTTTTTCGATGAGCACGCGAGCGAGCATGACTTCGCCGACGCTGACGGCATGAATCCAGATGTCGGAACCGTTGCGGAGCTGTTGCCGGACGGCCTTGCGGTAGATGCCGAGGCGTTGCTCAAGACCGCGCCACCAGTGGCCGCGTTTCCAGAGGCGATAGGAGAAGTAGGGCCAGGTGATGATAAAGGCCACAAAGAAGGCAACGTTGTAGCCAGCTTGCAAAAGGAAGCGGATCATGTGTAAGCGGCAATTAAAGCATGCGGGGCGCGGCACACCAGAAAGTTTTCATGCCGCGAGGGAAAATCTCCTGCCGATTTTCCGGATTCCACAGGATTGTGGCGACTATTTGAACTTGGGAGTGCCGAGCCAGTAGGGATCGGCAACGCCGGCGCGGTAGGCGTCGAGCGAACCGGGGGAGGATTGAACGCGGAGATTGCTGTAGGAGCCGTCCTCGTTTTCCCAGCGTTCGTGCCAGAACACAATGGCTTTGACGCGCGTGCATTTGTTTTTGATTTCGGAGAAGGCGTTTTTGACCCATTCGCCCTTGTTGCCGTCGTGGGGAAATTCGCCGATGCCCCATTCGGCGAGCATGAGAGGTTTGGAAGGGTCAAGTGCGGCAATGTCCTGGTAGGGATATTCGAAGGCGTCCTCGACTTTGACCCAAGGGTCGTCTTTGAATTGCATGCCGTAGGCGCTCATGCCGATCCAGTCGACGTAATCGGGGCCGGGATAATATTCGACGATCTGGTTCCACATTTCCTGCGGGTAGGAGTAGCTGTTGACGTGGAAGACCCACTGGATGTTGCGGACGCCGCGGGCGCGGACGCGGTCGACGACGTAGCGGTAAGCTTTTTTGTAGTAGTCGGGGCCGGCGAAAATTTTCTTCCCGTTGACAGTGGCGATGACTTTCTCGCGACCGTAGAATTCTCCCGACCAGGGGAACCATGTTCCGTTCATTTCAAGGCCCCAGGCGACGAGCATGGGTTTGCCGAAGTCCTTGGCCTGATCGGCCCAGTTGTCAATGTAGGCGTTCCATTTTCCAGCGAGGATGGCCGTGAGATTGAAGCGATCGATGCCGGTGTTTTGTTCGTAGGGTTTGTCCCAGGGCGACCAGTAGACGAGAGGAACCGCGCCGTAGTGGGTAATAATTTCGAGATTGGCGCGGGGGAAGGATTGCTGGCCCCAGTAGCTGGAAGAGGCAACGATGGCCTGATGTTTGCCGACCAGTTTTTCAAAATTTTCGATGGCTTCGAGAGTGACATCGTCTTCGCTGTCACCAAAGTCGATATAGGCTCCGGTGTAAACGCCGTTGTCGGGGACGGCGAGTTGTGTGGGTGCGTGTTGCGTGTTGCCGGAGGGTGAGGGAGAACGCGAACAGCCGCCGTTGCCGAGGGCGATCGCGAGAACCAGGGTGCTGAGAAGGAGAAGTCGGTGGGCCGGGTTCATGAATGTTCGGTCGAGGTCTGAGGGACGTGGACGGAGGCGGTGCGTTCGAGTTTGCTCCAGCCGACAAGGGCTCCCCGGAGGGCGCGGATAATGGCTTTCCAGACGACCCAGCTTAACAGCGGGCGGTAAAAGAGCCGCATGGGAATGATTCGCCAGGAATGGCTCAACGGTTCCTTTTCCATCCAGCAGGCCAGGACGGCGAGCAGCAAGTCCATGAGGAGAAAGAGCAGGACGTAGGTCCAGATTTGAGGCGTGGCTCCGGTAATCAGGGAGAGTATCAGGACGATGTCGATGATGGGCGCGATGGCGACCAGCACGATCTGGAAGAACCAGAGGCTCGGCAGACTGAACCAGCCGAGGGCGGGATGGTCGAGATCGAGGACGAGGTCGCGGTGCTTCCAGAGACATTGGAGCGTGCCAAAGGCCCAGCGGGAGCGTTGCTTGACGAGATTGCGGACGTTTTCGGGCGCTTCGGTCCAGGCGACGGCGCGGTGAGTGTATTCGATTTTGTAATGGGTGCGGTGCATGGCCAGCGTGAGATCGGTGTCCTCGGCGAGCGTGTCGTCCTGAATGCCTCCGGCAGCTTCGACTGCCTTGCGGTGGAGGGCGCTGACGGCGCCGGGGGCGACGGTGATGCAGTTCCAGATGGCGTAGGCACGGCGGTCGAGGTTGAAGCCGCAGACGTATTCGAGCGCCTGGCAGCGTGTGATGAAATTGCGGGTGTTGCCGACCTTGGCGTGGCCGGATACGGCGCCGACTTTTTCATCGCGCAGCGGGGCGACTAGATGGGGAATGGTGTTGGCCTGAAAGTGAGTGTCGGCGTCGAGGAGAACGAAGATGTCGTGTTTGGCGGCGGTCATGCCGTTGCGCAGGGCGATGGCTTTGCCCTGGTTGGTCTGGCGCAGGAGGCGGATGCGAGGATCGGCCAGCGAGGCGGCTTCAACCCGCGCGGCGGTGTCGTCTTTGGAGCCGTCGTCGATGACGATGACGTCAATGGCTCCGGTGTAGTTGGTGCGCAGGACAGAGTCGAGCGTTTCGGCGATGACTTTCCCCTCATTGTAGGCGGCGATGATGACGGAAATGGGCGGCGCGAACGTGGGGAGGATATATTTCTCGGTGCGGCGGCGGTGTTCGGCTGCGAGGGCGATGACGATGAGGGTGCGGACAACGACCAGTCCGGTGGCTACGAGCATGAAGGCGATCATGGCCTGGGTGACGTTATGGTAGACGCCGAAACCGATGTTGCTGATCATGTGGGTGACGCGGTCGCGTTTGTCGCTGACGGGGGGCATGAGTTGTTCGGGCGGTATGCCGACAAGCTGGCTCAAGGGAATGATCTGGTCGCCGCGGCTGCGGAGATAATCGATGATTCGGGGCAGGGCGGCGACGGTTTGCGAGCGGTCGCCACCGGCATCGTGGAGAAGAATGATGTCGCCGTCGCGGCGTTGTTCCTTGACGCGACGGACGATTTCGTCGACTCCGGGACGCGCCCAATCTTCCGGGTCGATGTTCTCAAGGACAGTGATGTAATTGAGCTGCTGGGCGATTTCCAGCGGGATGAGTTCGTCCTTGTCCTGGGGTTTGGCGTCGGCGTTGTAGGGAGGGCGGAAGAGCGTGGTGGAACGTCCGGTGATGGCTTCCAGGAGGCGTTGGGTGGCGTTGAGTTCGAGACGAACCTGTTCGCGCGTGACCTGACCGGTATTGGGGTGGGTGTAGGTGTGGTTGCCGATCTCGTGTCCTTCCGCGAGGATGCGGTTGACGAGATCGGGGTATTGCTCGGCCTGTTTGCCGACGAGGAAGAAGGCGGCCTTGATTTTATTGCGTTTCAGGATGTCGAGAATCTTTGGGGTCCACTTGGGATCCGGGCCGTCGTCGAACGTGATGGCAACTTCGTGCGCAGAGGCGGCCCCTTCGCGGAACAGGGTCAGATATTCGGGTAATTTGCTGTAGGAGGAGGTGACGCGGTTGAATTTGTCGAGCGAGAGATTACGGGAACCGTCCTCGTTGTTGAGATCGGCGGTGACGAACTGTCCGCGTCCGACTTCGCCGATGTGGTTGATGGACGGTAGAACCGAGAGGGTTTTGAACTGGTCGGGTTTGAGCGCGGGAGTCTTGAGGAGTTTGAGGGCGGGCCAGATGGAATCGTCTTCGAGGCCGAGACGGACAAAGGCAAAGCCGCCGACACCCTCGGCTTCGGAAGAGCGGAGTTGGTTGAGGAAGGTGACGGCATCAAGGAACCAGACGGTGTGCTGGATTTTGTCGTCGAGGTAGGAGAAGTGGGGGTTGTAATCGGGGCCTTCGACGGCGAGATTTTTGATGTTGGAATGCTTGGCGCGGGCCATGGCGTCGGTGAAGCCGATGGTTTCGGCTTCGGTCCGGTTCGAAGCCCAATCGTAACCGTGCAGGCCGAGGCCGATGATCCACTGGCTGGGTTCGCCGTAACCCATCATGACGTGGAGCCAGCCTTCGAACCAGTTTTGCGAAGCGATCGGGCCGGGGGTGTCGTTCTCACCGTTCTCGTCGTAGAGTTGCGCGACGAAGTGGTCGACGATGTCGGGGAGCGCATCGAGATCAAAGGCTTCGAGTTCCTGGCCGACGGGAACGCTGAGCCAGACTTCCTTGTGTTCGCGGTGGAAGGCTTCGGCCATGTGGGCGATGAACTGGGTGTATTGATCCTTGTAGGACGGGTCGAGTTGCTGCCAGTCGATGAGCACGCCCTGGGCGTGGGCGCGGTCGAGGCGGAAGAGAAGCTGGCCGATGAAGAGCATCTGTTTTTCGAGCGAGCCGTTGGCGAGATTTTCGACTGCTTCGGGCTGCCAACCGGAATCGGTCAGATTGGTCAGGAGCGGAATGAGGGTGAGTCCTTTTTCCTCGGCGAATTTTTTCACGCGCTCATCGGGGCGTCGCAGGAGCGTGCCGTCGTACTGCATGGAGAACCATTCTGGCGCGATATGGGTGAGAGCTGCGGCGTTGTGCTTGAGGGACTGGAAGCTGTCCTCGTCCCAACTGACGTAGTAGCCGAGGCGGATGCCTTCGCGCGGCTGGCGTTTGGGGCGTGGGGTGGAGGGTTTGTTCTTTTTGAGTTGCTGGTATTTCTCCAGGAAGGAGAACTTGACCGGGTTTTGCGCGGTGGGTTGCTGCTGGAGCGAGATCAACTCGCTTTTCATCTGGCGGACAGACGGGGGCAATTCGAGATGCGGCGTCACGAAGAGCGTCTGGACGAACAGGACGCTGGCGACAAAAAAGAGACATGCCGAGGCGAAGAGCATCCACCGCAGCCGGGGCCAGCGTTTGCCGCTGGGATCCAGAAAGACGAATTTATCGGGTTGCACGGGTATCGTTGAAAGGCGCCAACAGGCGTCTCAGCTTGGCAATGGACGGTTGACCAGGAGCGGCGGGAGAATCGAGATAACCGTAGGCCAGGCGCGAACCCAACAGGGCATAGATTAATCGGGTGTAAGCCGCCAGATGACCCACGCCCATGACGACCCAGGGATGATTTTGATGTTGAAACAGGAGTGAGGCCAGCCGTTGCAGGTCGTCCTTGGTTTTGACCAGGGCGGCGATCTTGTAGCAGGAAACGGGATATTTGGAGAACTCGCCGACCAATTGCTTGAGCCGGGCTTCGGTGAGCGCGGTCTTGAGCGAATGGGAGGAGAGGATGACCGATTTCTCCGCGCGTTGAGCGGCCTGGAGGACGCGTCGCAATGATTTGACTTCGGCCAGTTCGATGTCGATGAGGTCGACGTAGGGGAGCCATTTCAGGTAAAGGGCTTCGCGTTGGCCTTTGCGCCACTTGTACGCGCCGCCTTCGGCGGGAATGCGCAACGTCAGGAGAACGGGATGGGCGCGTTCGATGAGGGCCAGTTCGATCTGTTCCTCCTTCGCGCCGCGGGCGAGCAGTTCGTCGCCACGGACTTCGATGATTTGCGCGCCGTTGGAATTGATGCGGTTGAGCAGGCGTAATCCTTTCGGCGTGATGACCGTGCCGACGAAGACCGGCGGCTTGTAGGAGGCCAGGGGATGGGAGAGTGGGGGCATGTTAAAATTCCGAACAGTTGAAAACGATACGATAGATGCAGCGTTTGCTGCGGCAGACGACCTTGCATTTTTCCTGAAAAAGCGGTTCGCCACAGACCGGGCAGATCTGCTCCCTCTTTTCGGTGTCGGAAAGTTCGGAAGGATTTTTCATAAAATGAGTCAAAGTAATATCATAGAGGAGTTGACGCCCGTTCTGCAAGTGTCGAGTACCGGCGGATGCGCGGTTGTAAGTGCGTGAGGCGGTGTTACAAAGGCGGTTTTATGCCGCAGTCAGTCGTGAATATTGGACGTTTTTGACCCGGTGCTTCTTCAAACAAAAAGAGGTTGGAGTTGCGGGGAGATGCTTTACGGTTTTATTCTTCTCCGAATTGGTAACAACATGGCTGTAATCGATCCCCAAGCTGAAATTGCCAGCGTGCCCGGAGTGGGCGCGCAACGCGGCGCGTTGCTGGCGAAGCTGGGAATCGTGACGGTAACCGATTTGCTCTATCACCTGCCGCACCGTTACGAGGATCGGCGGAAATTTGTCGAGTTGTCCAAAGCCGAGGCGGGAACGACCGTGTGCTGGCGCGGAAAGATTCAGAAGGCGAAATCGACCCGTTGGCGCGGTGGGCGGCTGGTCTTTGAGGTGGTGATGACGCCGCCGGAATTAACTTCGGCGGCGGAGGTTTTGTGTTGCCGCTGGTTCAATGTTTATTACCTGCCCAAGTCGTTGACCGTGGGCAAGGAACTGATCGTTTACGGCAAACTCGTCGCCGGGAAGAAGGGCTGGACGATGGTGCACCCGGAGTTTGAAATCCTCGAACACGACGAGGACGAACTCGTTCACATGAACCGGATCACGCCGATTTATCCGCTGACCGAGGGCCTTTCGCAGCGGGTTCTGCGGCGGATTCAGTTCGGGTTGACGCGCTGGGCGGACTTTGAGTTTCCGGAATATTATCCGGCTCCGTCCGATTTGCAGACTCTGAGCGCAGCGTTTCCGTCGGTGCATTTCCCGCAATCGTGGGAATCGATGCAGGGGGCGCGGCAACGGCTGGCTTATGACGAATTTTTCCGCCTCCAATGCGTTCTCGCCGAACGCCGTCAGCACCAGAAGAAGGCGGTCAAGGTGCGGGCGGTTTCGCATGATGAACTCGCCGGAGCGTTCCTCAAGAACCTGCCGTTCCAGCCCACCGGCGCGCAAGGCCGCGTGATGGATGAAATTCGCAAGGATCTCGCGCTGCCGGTGCCGATGAACCGCCTCCTCCAGGGCGATGTCGGCGCGGGTAAAACGTTGGTCGCGGTCTATGCGATGTTGTTGGCCGTCGGGCGCGGCAAACAGGCGGCGTTGATGGCTCCGACGGAAATTCTCGCCGAGCAGCATTGTCTGAACTTGCGGCGTTGGCTCGCTCCGCTCGGTGTGCGCGTGGGGCTTTTGACCGGTAGTAAAAAATCGGGAATGGAGACCGGCGACGGCACGGCGGAACTGGCTCTTGGCGCGGTGCCCTTGCCGCCAGGTAGTCCGGGTTTGGGGGCGATTGTGGTGGGTACGCACGCGCTGATTTACGATTCGTATGTAGCCGATCAATTGGGTTTGGTCGTGATCGACGAACAGCATAAGTTCGGCGTGCTCCAGCGGCTCGCGCTCGCCAATAAGGGAGATCATCCGGACATCCTCGTCATGACCGCGACGCCGATTCCGCGCACGCTGGGGATGACGCTTTACGGTGATCTGGATGTTTCCGTTCTCGATGAATTGCCGCCTGGCCGGCAGAAGATTATCACCGCTTGTCGTTCGTCGAAGGAGCTCGACAAGGTGTGGAAGTTTATTAGCGAACAGACCGCCGCCGGACGTCAGGCGTATGTGGTTTATCCACTTGTCGAGGAATCCGAAAAAGTGGAAGCGAAAGCGGTGCAGACCGAGTTTGAGAACATTCGTGTGTTGTTTCCGCATACGTCCATCGGTCTCCTGCATGGCCGCATGAAGCCGGAGGAAAAAGACCGGGTGATGACGGAGTTTCGTGCCGGAAAGGTGCAAGTTTTGGTGAGTACTTCGGTGATTGAGGTCGGTGTCGACGTGCCGAACGCAACGATCATGGTGATCGAAAACGCGGAACGTTTCGGTCTGGCGCAATTGCATCAACTCCGGGGCCGCATCGGTCGCGGCAGTGAGAAGTCGTATTGCGTTCTGGTCGGTGAGCCGCACAGCAAGGAGAGTTGGCAACGACTCAAAATCATGGAGCAAACCGGCGACGGCTTTATCATTGCGGAGGAGGATCTGAAGATTCGCGGGCCGGGGAATATCCTCGGCACGGAACAGAGTGGATTGCCGCCGTTGCGCGTGGCCAATCTGGTGACGGATTTTGATTTATTGCAACGGGCGCGCCGGGATGCGGACGAATTCATGAAGCAGCCAAAGGCGCTGGAAAAGTATCCGGTGATGAAGGCGCAACTCCGCCAATACGCGAAGTTCAATACGCTCGCTGCGGTGGGATAGCCAATTGGCTCTCGATCCACGTTACGAGGAAGTGGATTCGTTGCAAAAAAACACCCCGATTCCTCAGTGAGAAATCGGGGTGTTTCGGGAAGATTAATTCTTCGAGGTGAGCAGCCTGTTAGGGCAAATTCGTGTTGCCCATGAGGAAGCGGTCGCACTCGCGCGCGGCTCCGCGGCCTTCATTGATGGCCCAGACAACGAGGCTCTGTCCGCGGCGGCAGTCGCCAGCGGCAAAGACTTTATCAATGTTGGTCTTGAACTTGCCGTGTTCGGCCTTGATGTTGCTGCGCGGGTCGCGTTCGACCTTCAAGGTTTCGAGCAGGGGTTGTTCGGGCCCGAGGAAGCCCATGGCCAGCAGGACGAGTTGCGCGGGATAGACTTTTTCAGTGCCGGGAACGTTCTTGGGAATGAATTGTCCCTTGTCGTTCTTTTCCCAATTGACCTGGACGGTGTGGACGGCCTTGAGGTTGCCTTTGTCGTCGGCTTCGAATTTGGTCGCAGTGGTGAGATAAACGCGCGGGTCGTTGCCGTAGAGGGTCGCGGCTTCTTCCTGGCCGTAGTCGGCCTTGAAGACCTTGGGCCATTCGGGCCAGGGATTGTTGGCGGCGCGTTCGAGCGGCGGCTTGGGCATGATTTCGAGCTGGATGGCGCTCTTGCAGCCGTGGCGGATGGAGGTGCCGACGCAATCGGTGCCGGTGTCGCCACCGCCGATGATGACGACGTCTTTGCCCTTGGCGCTGATGAAGTCCTGGCTCTTGTCGAGGAGGGCCCTGGTGTTGGCGCCGAGGAATTCCATGGCGAAGTAGACGCCTTTGGCGTTGCGGCCTTCGATGGGGAGATCGCGGGGCTTGGTCGCGCCGGTGGCGAGGATGATGGCGTCAAAGTCCTTGAGAAGCTTGTCGGAGGGGATGTCCTTGCCGATTTCGACGCCGCACTTGAAGGTGATGCCGTCGGCTTCCATCTTCTTGACGCGGCGCAGGACGACTTTTTCCTTGTCGAGTTTCATGTTCGGAATGCCGTACATGAGGAGGCCGCCGGGGCGGTCGGCGCGTTCGAAAACGGTGACGGTGTGGCCTGCTTCATTGAGCTGGGCAGCGGCGGCGAGGCCGGAGGGGCCGGAACCGACGACGGCAACTTTCTTGCCTGTCTTGACGGTGGGCTTGGTGGGGGTGACCCAACCTTCGGCCCAGGCTTTTTCGGTGATCGAATATTCGATGTTCTTGATCGTCACGGGCGGTTCGATGACGCCGAGGGTACAGGAGCCTTCACACGGGGCGGGACAAACGCGACCGGTGAATTCGGGGAAGTTGTTGGTCTTGTGGAGGCGTTCGATGGCTTCCTTCCAGAGGCCGCGGTAGACGAGATCGTTCCACTCGGGGATGAGATTGTTGATGGGGCAACCGCTGGCCATGCCGCTGATGAGGAGGCCGGTGTGGCAGAAGGGAGTGCCGCAGTCCATGCAGCGCGCGC
>DBTH01000213.1:0-226 GCA_002306945.1 Methylacidiphilaceae bacterium UBA1321
CGACACCACTGCGCACCGGCCTCTCCTTCGCCGTCCTGCTCGACGCCACCATCATTCGCCTCGTCCTCGCCCCCAGCGCCATGGCCATCATGGGCAAATGGAGTTGGTGGCTCCCCGGCCGCAAATTGCATATCGCTCCCGCCGCCAAATCCACCGCGGCCAAATCGGCCCCGCCCCGCCAGCGCGATGTCGGTTCTAAAAATTAGAGCAATTTAAAGTATCGTGC
>DBTH01000213.1:565-11973 GCA_002306945.1 Methylacidiphilaceae bacterium UBA1321
GGCAGCGCCCCCAGTCTTTGTGTGCTTGATACTTTGAAATGCTAACTCCAGTTCCAGGGTTACGCGTGGAATGAAGACACGCACGAGAATTGATTTTTGGATGAAACGCCGGAACCTGTAGATCTCAAAGAGTCAACCGTATGTCTGAAAAACCGATTATGATCGCAGGCTGCACCAGCGATGCCGGAAAGTCATTTCTGGTTGCCGCGCTTTGCCGCCACTTTGCCAATCGCGGTTTGCGCGTCGCACCATTCAAGGCGCAAAACATGAGCAATCAAGCCGCAGTCACTACCGAGGGGCTTGAAATGGGTCGGGCGCAATACTTGCAGGCGCTGGCCGCTCGCACTACACCGCAGGTCCGCATGAATCCGGTGTTGCTCAAGCCCAGCGCAGACACGCGCAGTCAGGTCATTGTCATGGGCCGGGTCGACTCCACCATCTCGTCACTGCCGTGGATGGCGCGTCGGGAACGCCTCTGGCCGGTGGTCTCTCAAGCCCTGCACAGCTTGATCGCGGATTACGACCAGGTGGTCATCGAAGGCGCGGGCAGTCCGGCCGAGATCAACCTGCGCGCTGGCGACATCGTCAACATGAGTGTCGCGCTGGAGAGTCAAGCCGATGTGTACCTGGTTTCCGACATTGATCGAGGGGGTTCCTTTGCTCATTTACTGGGGACATGGATGTGTCTGGCTCCTGAAGAACAATCCCTGATTAAAGGTTTTGTACTGAACAAATTTCGGGGCGATCCAGCCTTGCTGGGGAATGCCATGGATTGGCTACAAGCGCGCACGGGCGTGCCAACCGTTGCCATCATCCCCATGGTGACGCATGCCCTGCCGGAGGAGGACACGCTGCATTATCGCGCCCAGCCGGTTGACAGCCATATCAACATCGCGCTTATCGCCTATCCGTACGGCAGCAATCTGGATGATTTCGATCCGCTGATCCATGAACGTGGCGTGACGGTTGTGCCTATCCGCGATTTCACCACGCTTGACGGCTTTCACGCCATCATCCTGCCCGGCAGTAAAAACACCGCCAAGAGCCTCTGCCATCTGCGACAGACCGGCTTGGCGGCAGAAATAACGCGCGCCGCCAATCGCGGCATTTTCATCCTGGGCGTCTGCGGCGGCATGCAGATGCTGGGACGCCGCATACTGGATCCAAACCGAATCGAAGATGGCAACGTGGAAGGGTTGGGGCTGCTTGATGTGGCCACCACGCTCGCGCCGGAAAAATCGACCCGCCAAACTGCGGTTCGCTGGGTGGATGGCGGTCTCGTGCATGGCTATGAGATTCACCACGGCCACACGCTGGCCGGATCGCAGGCAAGCGTGCTCCTGGAGGGCGATCTGGGGTGGCGGCAAGGGAATGTCTGCGGGGTTTATCTGCACGGACTGTTGGAAAACACCGCCTATCGCCAGCATTTCCTGTCGCACCTGGGATGGCAGGGACAGACCGGGGATTGGGACACACAACTGGATGCCTCCCTTGATCAGGTGGCTGGGGTCATTGCAGAATCCGGCTGGCCGGTGTTGCATAAACATCCGTTGGCATGAAGTTCGTTTCTGTTGTAATGGGTGGCGAAAGAATGCCGCTTTTTACCGCCAGAGCGTTTTCAAAAAAACTGTCTCCTGATGAAATAACCGGGTTAAAGTACTCAGGGATTGAGAAGGAGTTACCGATTAGTATAAGCAAATACCTTGGAGCCGGAACCATGGACAACACACCTCTTCACTTCGACCGTGCGACGATAGCGCGCGAAGGCCGCTCGCTCGAATGGCTCGAAGCCGACGGCCTCGGCGGCTTTGCCAGCGGGACGATCAACGGCCTGCGCACACGCCGTTACCACGCCCTCCTTCTGACCGCGACCGATCCGCCCGTCCACCGCGTCGCCCTGGTCAACGGTCTCAACGCCTGGCTCGAAACCGACACCGGTTCCTATCCACTCTCCTCGCAACTCTACGGCCCCGACTACGTCGCCCCCGACGCGTTGCCCTTCATCGCCGAATTCATCTCCGAGCCATGGCCGGCATGGACCTTCGCCCTCAGTGAGACGTGCACCCTGCGCTACGAAATCTTTGTTCCGCACGAATCGTCGACGGTCGTGCTCTCGTGGAAAATCGAAGGCACACCATCCAGCCGGATGCGGCTCCATGTGCGGCCCTTCTTTTCCGGTCGCGACTTTCACTCCCTCCACCACGAGAATGCGCAATTTCGTTTCGCTCCCGCCTCCGACCCGGACGCCCCGCGTCTGCGCTGGCAATTCTACGACGCCCTGCCCGCCGTCGTTGCCGAGACCAACGGTGCCTACGCGCACGACCCGCACTGGTACCGCAATTTCCTCTACACCGAGGAATACGCCCGCGGACTCGATTCCACCGAGGAACTCGCCTCGCCCGGCATGCTGGAATTCGACCTCGCTGCCGAACGCGCCATCCTGATTTTTTCCGCCGATGGCTTCGCCCCGCATCTGAAAGATCCGCCCCAGTCCGCCGAAGAGTTGTACGCGCGTTTTTCCTCGGCCGAAAAATCCCGCCGCGCCGCCTTTCCCTCTCCCCTGCACCGCGCCGCCGACGCCTTCTTCGTCCAGCGTGGCAAGGGCCGCAGCCTTATCGCCGGATACCCGTGGTTTGGAGAATGGGGCCGCGACACGTTCGTCGCCCTGCGCGGACTCTGCCTCGCCACCGACCGGCTGCAGGAAGCCCACGACATCCTCGGCGAATGGGCCGGAGCCGTTTCGCAGGGAATGATGCCCAACCGTTTCCCCGACCGCGGCGAACCGCCCGAGTACAATTCCGCCGACGCCGCGCTCTGGTACATCGTCGCTGTCCACGAATTCCTCGAAAAAACCCTCGCCACCGACCAGCAGAATTTTCTCTCCGACGTCGCGCCCCTGCTCAAGGCCGTCGAGGACATCCTCTCCGCCTACTGCACCGGCACCCGCTACGGCATCCACCGCGACGAGGACGGCCTGCTGGCCTGCGGCGAGATCGGCATGCAACTGACCTGGATGGACGCCCGCATCGGCAACTGGGTCGTCACCCCGCGCATCGGCAAACCGGTCGAAGTCGAGGCCCTCTGGATCAACGCCCTCTGGATCGCCATGCGCCACAACCCGCGCTGGAAACCGTTTTACGAAACCGCTCTCGCCTCATTCACCACGCGTTTCTGGAACCCCGACCGCGGATGCCTCTACGACGTCGTCGATGCCGAACATCAACCCGGCGCCTGTGACGCGAGCTTGCGTCCAAACCAGATTTTCGCCATTGGCGGTCTGCCGCTTCAACTCCTTGATCCCGGCCGCGCCGCCGCCATCGTCAAACTCGTTGAGGAAAAACTCTGGACCCCGCTCGGCCTGCGCACGCTCGCTCCGGGGGAATTCAATTACTGTCCCCACTACGAAGGCAACGTCATCCACCGCGACGGCAGTTATCACCAGGGCACCGTCTGGCCGTGGCTGGCCGGGCCGTTCATCGAAGCGTGGTTGCGCGTCCACGGCAACACCCTCGCCGCCAAAGCCGAAGCCCACAACCGTTTCCTCACCCCGCTGCTCGAACATCTCCGCCATGCCGGGATCGGTCACGTCTCCGAAATCGCCGATGCCGAAGCACCACACACACCGCGTGGTTGCCCTTTCCAAGCTTGGTCTCTGAGCGCACTCCTGCACCTGCGCGGGCTATTGAGCCAGTAGCGGAGAAAAGTCAAAACGCAAAAGTCTCCGCATAGATGTCCTGGTAATAGTCAAGGCATCTGGAGCTTATTATTGATCTCTGCAAAATAGACTGACAATCCTTTTCAAATGAACTTGTCGCGGAAATGGCTGCGGAGAACAGAGAGACAGGCCGGAAAGAATTGACACACCCCGTCACTACGTGACACCCCTCTTCATAGAGCAACTTTTGCTATCGAGGCTTCCAGTTGCGCAATTTTCGTCAGGATGTGGCTGGAATGGATTGCAGGCGCCATCATTGGAGGCGGTCGCCGGCAAAGTCGGCGAACACAGCAAATGAAAACTCGCCCTCTATTTCCCTACGCTAAAGAATTCTCGGTCTTGATAATATTCCCATTGACGTATATACATTAAAGCGTATGTTGTCGGCGTGAAGCTGATCCGCATTTATCAATGTTTCTGTGATGAGACGCGCTTGCGCATCATCAATCTGCTTATTCGCGGCCCGCTCTGCGTCTGTCACATCCAGCAGATCGTCGGCGAATCGCAGGTCAATGTTTCCCGGCATCTGTCCTATCTCAAGGATCGGGGAATGGTCGAGGCACGCCGTCACCAGAACTGGATGATCTACCGGCTTCCGGAAAAACGTTCCGTCGAGCTGGAATCCAATTTGAAATGCTTGCAAGACTGCGCGACCACCGAATCTGTTTTCAAGAGCGATTTGAGCAAGTTGAAAAAGGTCCTCGCGGCGGAAGGCGTGCGGGAAGTGCTCGCGCAAAGCTGTTGCCGTTCCAACTCCTGTCACTCGAAGAGGTGCTAGTGTCCTGTAACAATCAAACACCCGTGGCAAGCCGCAGGATATAGAATACCACTGAAATTTTCATATCAGGAGCAACGTCAAATTGATGATAACGAGATATCATGTGAAGCTTTACACACCCCGTCACTACGTGACACCCCTCTTGAAAGAGGGGGCTTACGCTTCTGGAAGTTTCGATAGCAGAAATCCCCTCTATGAAGAGGGGTGCCGCTCCAGCGCCGGGGTGTGTCAACCTGCCTCGGCATTTCTCGCGTCTCAATTTCGTTCGCTGAAATAAAAGAGTATCCCCGCTATTTATTCGACGACGTACTACCGCTCTCTCACCAATCACTCAAAAGCTCTCCTAAAAAAATTATGAAAAAAATCCAAATCTATGATCCCCCAATGTGTTGTTCGACCGGTGTTTGCGGAACCGATGTCGATCCGAAGCTCGTGCAGTTTGCCAGTGATCTGGCGGCGCTCAAGGAACAGGGCGCTTCGGTCGAGCGCTTCAATCTCGCGCAGCAACCCGCCGCTTTTGCCGAGAACGAAAAGATTCGCGCCGCGTTGGCCGCGCATGGCAACGACTGCTTGCCTCTCGTGTTGATCGATGGCGAGATTGCGATGCGGGGAGTCTATCCGACCCGTGAACAGTTGGCGTTGCTGGCGGGAAGTCGGATTTCCTTTTCAGCCGAAGGCGGCACCGCTAAGGGTGAATCGAAATCGGCTCAGTCCGGTTGCTGCTGCAAGTCCGATTCCAAATCGTCCTGCTGTTAGTCGAACCTGGCCAAATGCATTTTTGACGAAATTAAAGGGATTTGAAAACCCATTAACGAACGGCTTTTTCAAAATCATAATTCCGTAAATTTCCGTCGAAACCTATTCGTCGTTTGTGAGAGAGGTGCTAACCAATGAATGATCTTCTACAAGCCGCTCCGCGTTTTCTTTTCTTCACCGGGAAGGGAGGCGTGGGCAAGACTTCGCTCTCGTGCGCGACGGCGGTGGCGTTGGCCGATGCGGGCAAGCGCGTGTTGCTCATCAGCACCGATCCCGCCTCCAATCTGGACGAAGTTTTGGAAACTCCGCTCTCGTCTAGGCCGACTGCCGTCAGGAACGTTGCCCATCTCGAAGCGCTCAACATCGATCCCGAAGCGGCGGCGCGCGAATACCGCGAACGGATCGTCGGGCCATACCGGGGCGTGCTGCCCGATGCGGCTGTGAAGAGCATTGAGGAGCAACTTTCCGGAGCGTGCACGGTCGAGATTGCGAGCTTCAACGAGTTCACCCGGTTGATTGCCGACGAATCGGCCATTAGTGGCTATGACCATGTCATCCTCGATACCGCGCCGACGGGGCACACGCTCCGTTTGTTGAGCCTGCCTGCGGCGTGGAATGATTTTATCGCCGACAACAAGACAGGCAATTCCTGTCTCGGGCCGCTTGCCGGGCTGAAGGAGCAGCGGCTCTCCTACGAAAAGACCGTCACCGCGCTGCAAGACAAAACCCGCACGCTGCTGGTGTTGGTGACGCGCCCGGAGAAAAGCGCCTTGAAGGAAGCGGCGCGGGCCAGCGCGGAATTGTCCAGCCTCGGTATGAATAACCAGCGTCTGATCGTGAATGGTCTTTTCTCCGCCGGTGAAGAGAAAGACGAACTGGCCTCGGCTTTCGCGGATCGTTGCCAGAGCGCTTTGCGGCAAATGCCGGACGCACTGCGACGTCTGCCGTTGACGAGCATCCCGTTCCGGCCTGCCGGATTTCTGGGGCTGGCCTCATTGCGAAAAGTGGAGTTGCCGGTTTTCACCGCTGCGACGGCGACGCCTGCTCCCCTTCCCGACACGTTGCTTTCTCTCGATGAATTGGTAAACGATCTTTCGCGTTCCGGCAAAGGCGTCGTTATGACCATGGGCAAAGGTGGCGTGGGAAAAACAACAATTGCTGCCGCCATCGCCGTCAAGCTGGCGGAGCAGGGACATCACGTTTTACTCTCCACCACAGACCCGGCGGCTCATATTCAGGATGCCGTCAACGGGACTCTTCCGAATCTGCGCGTCAGCCGGATCGATCCGGTCGCGGAGACGAAAGCGCATATCGAACGCACGATGGCCACCACCGGGGCGAAGCTGGACGCCGAGGGTCGTGCCTTGCTGGAGGAAGAATTACGCTCGCCCTGCACCGAAGAGATTGCCGTGTTCACGGCGTTTGCCCGGACAGTGGCCGAGGGAAGAAATCAATTCGTTGTGCTCGATACCGCTCCCACGGGTCACACTCTTCTCTTGCTTGATGCCACCGAATCCTATCACCGGGAAGTGTTGCGCAGCACCAGCGACATGCCCGAAGCGGTGCGCGAACTGTTGCCGCGTCTGCGCGATCCCGAATTCACACGGGTGCTCCTCGTCACGTTGCCGGAAGCCACACCGGTTCACGAGGCCGCGCAGCTTCAATCCGATTTGCAACGCGCCGCCATCGCGCCCTACGCCTGGGTCATCAATCAGAGTTTCTCCCGAGCCCGCACGACTCATCCCACGCTTCTGGCGAAAGCGGCCAACGAGCGCCGTTACGTCGGCGAAGTCGTGCGTGAACTCGCCCGCCGGGTAGTCCTGGTGCCGTGGCTCGCGCAAGAGCCTTCGGGTCTCGAATCGTTACGCGAACTGACCGCGCCCCCTCTCTGATTCTATAACATATTAAAGTATAGTGCCTATAACCAGGAAGGATTTTTAGTCAATGTCATGTATGAGCATTGTGAGATCTTATGAGGGGTTTGACACATCCCGGCATTTTGTGTCCGACCCTCTTGATAGAGCGGCGGGGTGTGTCAATCTTCACCAGAGTTCTCGCTATACTTATCTGTATATAATACCTTAAAAAGGTTATAGAATTATGAGCAAACCCCTGATCCTGGTTCTTTGCACGGGCAACTCCTGCCGCAGTCATCTTGCGGAAGGAATATTGCGAAACGGCGCGGACGATCTTTTCGAGGTGCACAGCGCCGGTTCCAAACCCGTCGGCTACGTCCACCCCAAGGCGATTCAGGTGATGCAGGAAATCGGCATCGATATTTCCTCACACACGTCCAAGCACATGAACGAATTTCTCTCCCGGCAAGTCAACACGGTCATCACCGTTTGCGGCAACGCGGATCAGGCCTGCCCGATGTTTCCGGGTCAGGTGAACCGTTACCACTGGGGTTTCGACGATCCGGCTCACGCCACGGGAAGCGACGAGGAAGTGCTTGCGGTTTTTCGCCGCGTGCGCGACCAGATCAAACTTGTTTTTGAAGCCTACGCCGCCGGTTATCGCCAATCTTTAAAAGACCACTCGCTATGACGTCATCCACCAAACAACTCGACTTCTTCGAACGCTATCTTTCCCTCTGGGTATTGGCCTGCATGATCGTGGGAGTTACCGCTGGGAAACTTTTTCCCGAACTCACTCGTCAATTCAGCGCCTGGGAATTCGGACAGAACTCACATGTGAACGTCGCCATCGCAGTGCTCATCTGGCTAATGATCTACCCGATGATGTTGAAAATTGATTTTGGCGGTCTCAAGGGCGTGGCTAAAAAACCGAAGGGTTTGCTCGTAACGTTGGGAGTGAATTGGCTGGTCAAGCCATTCAGCATGGCGTTGCTCGGCTGGTTCTTTATCCAGACCGTTTTTTCCTCATGCCTGGGATGGATTGCCCCGGAGACCGCTCATAACTACACGGCGGGATTAATCATTCTGGCTGCCGCGCCATGCACAGCGATGGTCTTTGTCTGGAGCTATCTCACAGATGGCGACAGCCACTATACATTAGCGCAAGTGGCCATCAACGACCTCATCATGATCTTTGCCTTTGCGCCCATCGTGATGTTTCTCGTAGGCGTGAGCGGTGTTCACATTCCGGCCAACGTACTGTTGGTTTCCGTGCTCGTGTTCATCGTCATCCCGCTTTCGGCCGGAGCCGTCAGTCGCTACGCGTTCATTCGCGCCAAGGGATTGCATTGGTTCGAATCGGCTTTCCTGCCGAAGTTTCGGCCGGTGACAATCCTCTCGCTATTGGCCACTCTCGTTTTGATCTTCGCGTTTCAGGCCGAGAACATCCTCGGCAACTGGACAGCCGTCGTGCTATTGGCGGTGCCGATTCTGATCCAGGTCTATTTCAACTCCGGCCTCACTTACCTGCTCATGCGCCAACTGAACGTGCCGCACAACATTGCCACGCCCGGTTCGCTCATCGGCGCGAGCAACTTCTTTGAATTGGCCGTAGCGGTGGCCATTACGCTGTTTGGACCGACCAGCCCGGCGGCACTGGCCACGGTGGTCGGCGTGCTGGTCGAAGTACCCGTGATGCTCTCGGTCTGCCGCATCTGCATTAATTCCAAAGATTGGTATCAGCGGAAACCGGCTCACGCAGAACGGGAAAAAGCGACTGTCAGCTAATTTTATGAATGTGGAAATACGGGAATTTTCCAATAAAGATTATCCGGCGGCATTGGCCTTGTGGCAGGAGACCGAGGGAATCGGCATCAGTGATGCCGATTCCCTCGAAAACATCGAACGCTATTTGCGCCGTAATCCGGGTATGAGCTTTGTTGCAACAGTGGAAGGCAAGTTAGTGGGAACTCTGCTCGGCGGTCATGATGGACGCCGCGGCTATCTGCATCACTTGGTGGTTGCGGCGGCGTGGCGGCATCAGCGTATCGGCAAGGGATTGGTGGAAGCCAGCCTGGCCGTACTGAAGGAACAGGGAATTCAAAAATGCCATCTGTTTGTGTTCAAGTGCAACTTCCAGGCGCTCGCCTTCTGGAACTCAATGAATTGGGAGCAACGGGATGACATCACCATTATGTCGCAGGATCTGACCTGTGCCGGACGCGATTGCGCGTGTTAACCGCGATATCCGCCATCTCAACCGATTCTTCGACTACGTTGCGCTCTGATCCAGCGTGATGCTGAACCCAGTTACGCGAAGCGTTATTGGATGCAACGTCACGTTGACTTTTTGTAATTGAACTGCCAGAAGCCGACGAGGGGTTTGTTGGTCTTGAGTTCGCGGGCTATGACGACGACGTAGACGGGGCCTTCGAGGAGAGGCTTGGTGATGGCGACGGAGCGGATTAATTTCGACAAATGATCTGCGCCGGGGTTTGTTTTTTTGACATTGATCTGGGAATGCGCCAAATAAGGAGCACAGATGAATGCGCTTGATCCCATTCGGAAATTTTCCCTGGTCATTCCTGCTCACAACGAGGCGGAAGCGTTGCCTCCGACCATTCTGGCGATCCTCAAGGAATTCGAGGGCCGAAAGGTGGAGTTGGAAATCCTGGTGGTCAACGACAACAGTTCGGACGGAACGGAGAAGGTCTTGCAGGAACTCTCGACCAGGCATTCGCAGGTGCGTTACATCAATAATCATCCGCCGCATGGATTTGGTCAGGCGGTGCGTCGCGGGCTGGAGAATTACAGTGGCGACGCGGTGGCGATCGTGATGGCGGACGGTTCGGATTTGCCCCACGACATTCTGGTTTATTATCACCGCCTGGACGAAGGAGTGCATTGCGCGTTCGGATCGCGGTTCATGCCGGGGGCGAAGATTGTGGATTATCCGGCTCTGAAACTTTTTCTCAACCGCATGGCCAATCTCTTCATCCGCCTGTTGTTCGGGTTCCGTTACAACGACGTGACCAATGCATTCAAGGCTTATCGTCGCGAGGTCATCGACGGTTGCCAGCCGCTGTTGTCGAATCATTTCAATCTTACGGTGGAGATTCCGCTCAAAGCCATCGTGCGCGGTTATACTTACACCATTGTTCCGACCGGCTGGATCAACCGCAAGACGGGCGAGTCCAAGCTCAAGATCAAGGAGATGGGCAGCCGTTACCTGTTCATCGTCCTTTATGTCCTATTGGAAAAATGGCTTTCCAAGGGTGATTACCGCGTCCGGGACGTTTCTTCCAAGTAGGAGGACGGCGACGCACGTTTCAATCGCGCAAGTTGGGGCGACCTTTTGAAATGTTTAGCCATTGCCACAGGATCAACGCGCCTGACGCGACGGCTGGCAAAAAGATATATTCGATTTCGCCGCGGAAGCGGGCTTGCCCGACGTGGGTAATGCCGTAGATGATGGAGTAAAGGACGAAATAGAAGCCCAATATCAGAATGTATTCCTGTTTCCAGGGACGGAAGCGGATGGCGGCCACGAGCATAAGGAACAGGAACAGGCTCCAGTAGCTGATTTGCAACAGACGGAAGCGGAGCGCCTCGCTATCGCCGGTGCTGCGTTCGAAGCGAGTCGGTGTCGCCGTCCAGAACCAGAGGATTTTCTTCGCTGTTCTTTCAACGAATTTATCCGGCTCGGCTTTGCAATAAGCCCAAGCTTCTTTTTGGAGCGCTTCCATCAGGACGATTTCGGGAACCTTGCCTTGGAGAGCCAAGGATTTGGGTGGGTATTTATTGGTGATCTCGATATCGCCGCCTTCAGCGTAGCCGGTGCCGGTGGCGTGGGGATTGTTGCCCATCCAGAATTCCTTGCCGAAGCTGTCTTTGATCAGGAGGAGTCGTCCGTGAACCTGGTAATTGCGAATGGTCCACGGCGTCAACGCGAGCAGGGTGAGAATTCCGGCGGAAAGGATCGCGGTGAACGCACCCCATTTTTCCCCGACGAGTGCGCCGATCAACAGCACGAACGAAATGCCGCCCATGATGGGAAGGAGGACGGGTTGAAATAGGCCGGCCAGTCCGGTGCCGAGTCCCGCCCAGAGAATGCGGGGCGAATTGTGTTTTTCGGGCAGGGTCAACCACGCATATAAAAGCCAGGGATGGAAGGTGAAAACAAACGCGGTGTGGTGATAACGGGTAACGTACCACGCATAGAGAGGCATCAGGCAGGTGATCCAGCGGCAGAGTGTGGCGGTTTTATCGTCGAACCAACGTTGCGCGAGCCCACCGCCGGGAA
>DBTH01000043.1 GCA_002306945.1 Methylacidiphilaceae bacterium UBA1321
CCTCCTTGCGCCTCGCCTTAGCCTCGGGAAATTCTCAATCTCAAGCATGATGTTTTGAATAGATACGGCTAAGGCAAGAGGGAAATTTACGAAAGGCTTTATTTTATCAGGAACTCACGAAGTCAGGAAAAAGGGGAAAACTAAATCGATCCTTTCATGATTTCCTGAGTTCTTGATAAGAGTTTCCTTTTTAATGTCTTCGTAAATTTCGTCCAATGCCTTCCATTGTATTGGGATTGGTCGGCTGCTAGACCAATTCGTTTTGAAGGGTGGTTTCCGGGTCGAGATGTTCGAGGCAAATCTTGAAACGCAGATCGATGGGGAAGGTCAGTCCGAGATTGAGCGTGCCGCAGATCGCCCCTGCCTGCGTGGGAATTGACGAGGCGTGTTGGATGGGCAATTGATGGGCGCAGGCGGGCAATCCTTCGATGCGCAGGGCGCTCTTGCCCGCGCGTACGATGAGCAGATGGCCCCCGCCGATCCATTGTTCCTGTCCGGATTGCACGGTGCGCGGTTGTCCGGATTCCTCGAATTGGAACGGGCCGCGAATCAGGAATTTGAGGACGGCGGCCAGCGAATGGGGCGAATGGCTTTGCAGATGCACGTCGATGCCGGAGGCAGTCCACGTCAGGTCGGCGCTGTAGGTCCAGTCCCATTTCATTTTGACTTGCGGGCAACCGGGGCGGAAGTGCAGTGGATGCACCCAGCCTTCGATGCCGCCATCGAGGTGATAGTGATCCGGTTCGACACACTCGATGTGGGCCGGTTGCATGTTACTCAATCCCGCGCCTGCCAGACGGATGCTCTGGATGACGATGTCCTGCCAGTGGAGATGGAACCAGTCGTCGCTGTGGCGCGGGCCGCCCCATTGGTCACGCACAGCGACGAAGAAATGCGACGTCGAGCTGTCCGCGCTGAGGGTCAGGCTGGTCGAACCGGCCCGGCGGCGCAACACCTGGATGGGAGCGTAGAGATTTTCATAGTGAACCGGCAATGCGGCTTCCTCCGGCATCGGGTCGGGATGGCGATCGACGGCCAGGGGCAGGGGGAGAAGATTGAGGGGCAATCCCTGGGCTTGCCGCCAGCAGAGATTGGCCAGCGCGGTGAAGCGCCCGTCTCCGGTGTGTTGGGCGATGCGGCGGGCTACCAGATAGGAGCCGGGCAGGCAATGGTCGAGTCCCCGATCCTGACGATGGCTGAAGCTGGAATCCATCTCGCCGTTGGGCTGTACGCAGTGAAGGACAAATTCGAGATTGCGCACGACCGGATCGAGGAACGACGGGTCGCCGAGATAATCGGTCAGGATGAGCATCGCCTCGTTGGCGACGTTGTTATAGATCGGGCTGCGCTCCATGTACCAGCAGCCGTCGGAATCGCAATCGATGCCGTCGGCCAGATAGCCCTTGATCTTGTCGGTGTAACGCGAATCGGGCCAAAGCCGGTTGATGACGGCCAGTGGTGCGCAGGCCGCCGCCCAGCGGTGATTGGCCGTGTAGGCGGTTCCTTCCACAACCGCCCCGGCGGCGCGGCGCAGGTAGAGGGCTAGCGACTCGCGCACATCGGGCAATTCGTTTGCCGACTCAAGCCGCTCGTAACCGGCGCCAAGGCCCGGAATGGTGAAGCCCGCCTCGTTAGGGGAATACATTCCGAGGAGATCGAGCCGTCCGTCGGGATTTTGGCGGCGCAGAATAAAAGCCATGCAGCGGCGGATCGAATCGGCCAGCTTTTCGACATCGCAATGGATGTCCTTTCTCCAAACCCAGGCCGCCAGCAAGTGGGCCAGGGTATAAGCAGCGTGACGTCCGTCATACCAGTTTTTGCCTTCGCCGAACGCTCCATCGTGGGCCGAACCATCGAGACATTGAAGCGGCAGGCTATGAACCAGCCAGGCCTGCAAGGCGGAGGCAATGACGGGGCGTTCGTTAGGGGCGGATTGGGCGGGCATAAGACTCTGGAAATAAGATAGCAGAACCAATAGAAAAACAACAATAAATTGCTTGTAAGCAAATATAATAAATATTTAAATTCAAATTTATTTTATAGTAACTTATTCTATTTGAATAAATTATAAATAAAACTCAAACATAATAAATTATTATAAGTAATGTTTGATTTGAGGGCATTTCGGCGTATACTATTGTCATGGTCAAGAAAGTTCAGTCCTCCTGCCGCGCTTTCAGTTTGATGGAATTGCTCACGGTTGTGGCGATTATGGGACTCCTGACGTTGGCGGCGCTTCCGGCCATGTCCCGCAGTCAGGCTGGCAGTGGAGTGGCCCGCGGCGCATCGGATTTGAGCGGCGCGTTGGAAATGGCCCGGGTCAATGCCATGGCGCTCAATACTTACGTTTGGGTGGGAGTGAAGACAGTGGCTGCAAATGATCCGCAAAATGCCGATAAGACAGATAAGGTGCTTCTTGTAACGATGGCGGCCAAAAACGGTCGCGAATCCGATTTGGAAAGCGGCGAATTGATCCCTCTGGTCAAGCCCGCTCAGCTTCAGCGCGTGAAGCTCCAGAAATTTGGCGACACGATTCTTTCCGATTCCGGGCGCGAACTCGACGGAGTTGATGACATTTCCGAGGCGTCGCTGTCGCCCGGATTTCAATATTCCGGCGCCACGGCCAAGGGCAGTTACACGCAACTCGTGCAGTTCGATCCCAGCGGCGGTGTTCGCATCAAGACATCCCTTTCGCGCGTCATAGAAATTGGCATTCAACCGAGTTTGGTGGCAGACTCCAAGAACATCGCCATCATCCAGATCAACGGGCTTACCGGTCAAATCCGCACATTCCGTCCATGAAATCGACTTCCGCGTTCTCCCTGGTAGAGGTGACGCTGGCGTTGGGCATAGCCAGTTGCTGTCTGGTGGTGCTGGTGGGGTTGCTGCCGGTGGGACTTCATTCTAACCGCGTTTCCTTTGAAGAGACCGAGGCGCTCAACGTGGCCAGCGGGCTGATTGCGGATTTGCAGAGTGTGCCGCGCGGACTGACTTCGACGGGGCAGCGCTGGGTGGTGGATCAACTGGAGATTCCCGAGGTGGGCGACGCGGCCAGCACGCAGACGATTTATCAGATGGAGCAATTCTCCAATGCGGCGCAACGATTTTCGACATCGTTGCAATCCGGCGCGCGTTACCGGGTCGTCGTCAAGATGACGCCGCCAGCCAAGATCGGTGGCGCCGGGCAAAAGACCGCCACGATGGCGCAGGTGACAGTGAGCTGGCCAGCGGTTGCCGACAACACGACCCGATCGCAATCCGCCGGATCGGTGCAGACCTTTACGGCTCTGGAAAGAAACTGAACGTCATGTCCTTTCATCCACCAGCGGGGCGGACTTCCCAGGCGGGAAGACGGGCGTTTTCCCTTATTGAGATTCTGGTGGCGGTGACGGTGCTTGTCCTGTTGCTGGCGTTGGTGGCGGAGATGACCGCGCGCACGAGTTCGACCATCGAGGCGAGCAACCGTCATATGGATGCGGCGAGTCAGGAGAGGCTGCTGTTCGACCGGATCGGCTTCGACCTGGCGCGGATGTTGCGCCGGTCCGACATCGACTATTCGTTCTCGAAGCACTCGGGCGACAGCGGCGGCGGGGCCAATGACGAACTCTCCTTTTATTGCGAGACGGCGGGGCTTTATTCCTTCACCTCGTCGACCTATCGCCGCCTCTCGGTGGTGGGCTACCGCGTCTACAGCGGGGACGCGAAGACGACCACGTTGCAACGCGCCGCGCTCGGCATGGAATGGGACGGAATGGTGTTTACGGAAATGGATTCGACCGGCGTGCAAACGCCGAAATTCGACAAGCCCAATACCCTGCCGGCACTATCCACCGAGCTCTATCAAATCCTGGCCGACCAGGTGTTTCGTTTCGAACTTTCCTATCTGACACGGCCGACGACGACTCAAGTCCAGCCGCGCCAGGTGGCGGCTTTCCCCGGAAAACTGGAGCAGGTGGCGGCGGTGATTGTGACCGTTGCGGTGCTCGATAACCGCAGCCGGCAACTGGTCAAGGACATGCCGTCGCTGGTCAAGTTGTTCCCCGATTCGGCGGACGACCATTCGCCCTTGTCGGAGTGGACGGAGCTGGTCAACTCCGCCGATTTTTCCAAAAAAGCGAACATCCCCCCGCAGGTGGCGCAATCGGTGCGCGTTTATCAGCGTTATTTTTATCTGCCATGAAAACCTCCATTCCCGGTCGCGCCCATCGTTTTTGCCGCGTTGCCTCCCGGCGGGGGATGGCTCTGATCTTGTCGCTCTTTTTTGTCGTATTGCTGACGTTTCTCGTCCTGACGTTTTTCTCCCGCGCGATGCTGGATCGTCAGATTGCCACCAGCAGTTCAGCCCAGATCCAGGTCGATAATCTGGCCCGCGCGGCATTCAAGATCGTCGTGGGCGAGTTGCGCCAGGAAATCGCTTCCGGTTCCCGCCAGGACGTTTCCTACACCGTCAACGGGACGACGATTTACGTCCCGTCAACAGTGACAGCCAGCGTGCCTTGCCCGGCCATCTCAACGACCGGAACGCTGAGCACGACGCTTCCCAATCTGGTGAAGAAGAGTGTCCGGGGCTTGCCGTTTTTCCGCGGGGACAGTTACAATGCGCTATTCCCGGCCAGCAATTATGCCTCCGCGCTCAATACCTACGCCCCGTCGATCGGCGGGTTCCTCCGCAGCATCGATGTGAAGCAATGGAGCAAGCCGCTGTTGTTGCCGGATGGCGCGTTGACCGCTGCCGATCTGCCGGACTGGATTTTCGTGGATAATGACGGGCCCAAGGTCATCACGCAAGGTTCGAGCACGATCACGGGTCGCTACGCCTACATGATCTACAACGTCGGCAATCTCATCGACATCAGCGTTGCCGGTTCGCTCTCGACGTTGAATCTTCAGGACGGTTCCTACTCCAATAATGCGGTTCGCGGCGGACGGCCGGGAGTTCCGCTGGTCGACCTGACGATGATTCCTGGACTCAAGACGGCGGATATCGACAAGATTGTCGGCGGCTGGCGCAACAAGGTGAGCGCTGCATCGACCGGTTCCTATACGAATTATATTTCGAACATTGGCCGCGAGCACGGCTTCACCCGGACGATGCCGGGAGATCAGACCTATCTCGGACGGCAGGACTTGCTCAATTATTGGAAAAACGAAGGGCTCGACACGACGGCATTGCCGTACCTCACGGCGTTCAACCGGCAGAAGAGCGCTCCCTCGTTCGCGCCGGACACTACGCGGCCCAAGGTGGGCGATTCGGGGGTCAAGTACGACGGCAAGACCTATCGGACGACCACCTTTGGGCGCGACGACGAATTCAATCCGCCGCTGGCCAATATCCGTTGGCCTGCCGATGCGACGCTTTACGCCGGGACATCCGACGAAGTCACCGTGAAGAAAGGGTCGAGTTTTCTTCTCAAACGTTTTTATCTCGGACGCATCGCCCTGCTTTCCCAGGCCAGTCCCGATGCGACGCTGGTGAAACGCTACTTCGGCCTGACCTCCAACGGCAAGGGCGGATGGGTCTACAATCACGGCGCGGACAAAAAGATCTATACGCTCAAGGAGTTGACCGATGCGATTGCCGCCGGAACCGTCGAAGCGCGCGAGCCGGACTTTTTCGAATTGCTTCAGGCCGGGCTCTGTCTGGGTTCGCTCGGACGCGATTCGGGACTGACCGGAACGCAGGCCACCAGCGCGTTTCAGGCCGCTTTCTACCGTGACCAGAACACCTATCTGCACGTGCTCCGCATCGGTGCCAACATCATCGACCAGTACGACGCCGATAGCTATCCGACCGAAATTACCCTGGGCAGCGATCCTCTTTTGACCGTCTACGGCGTTGAAGACCTGCCCTATATTTCCAAAATCAACGCTTACGTTGGCGGTCGTCCTGACGGGGCAAACGTTGGCGGTTGGTTCGTGTTTGAAATGTGGAAACCGCACCGCGTTCCGCCGCCGGTGGCGTTGAGCGGCGCTCCGGCCCAATTCCGCATCGTGGCCAGCGGCCAGGCGTATGTCACCGCGAAGGTCTACAAGGTCGATGCGAGCGGTACCCGGACGGAAACGGAGACCACTCCGAATTCTTCGACGACGTTTGTGGCCGATCCTCCGAATTCCGCGATTTATTTCGATTCGACCACGGCGGACTTCTCCGATCCCGTGACGCTGGATGCGACTAATCTTGCGACAGCCAAAGTCACGCCCGACGACAACTACAAGAATGTGACTAGCGAAGTCCGCGGCCTTTACGTGGGCGATGCACCCGCCTATCCCACTGGGACGGCGTCGAGCAAGGGCGTTTCCTCCAGTGGGATCAAGATCAACGGAGCGATCACATTTTACGTCCAATATCAGCATCCGATCTACGGCTGGAAGACCTATGACACGATGTACAATGTCGCCAATGCGGCGCGCGTCACCCACGATCTGGTCTGGTCGGTTCTGGCCAAGTACCATCTCAATCCGCTCTATTCCTATTGCCGGATCGATCCGCGTGTCGACCGGCTCGGCAACGCCTATGTCGCCAATGCCAATCCCGGTTCCGATTATCTCTATTCGTCGGAAGGCAGCAAGAATCGCTCCCTGCGCACCGTTCTCGGCTACTACGGTTACAACATGAATGCGTCCTGGGCCATACCCGACAAGAATTCCGGCTTCACGCAGGACGCATCGGACGGCAATTGGCAACTCGGCTCGTTGGAGGTCAACGCCCCGCGCGTGTCGGGCAGCAACACCGGCGCTCCGAATGGCGAACCCAATGGCCGCGCGAGGTACGTCGATCCCGATGGAGTTATGCGTGGCGCTGACGGATTTTATTCCGGCTACCAATACGGCGAGGGTCATCCGATCCTGCAGCGGGCCAGTTACAGCGAAACTCTGGGGACGTGGACCAGAAACCGCCCCATCATGCTCAACCGTCCGTTCCGCAATGTCGGGGAACTCGGTTACGCGTGTCGCGATTTGCCGTGGAAGAGCGTCGATTTCTTTACCGCGAAAAGCGGCGACACGGCATTGCTCGATCTTTTCAGCGCGAGCGAGGACACCGACAGCGTGGCGGGGAAGGTGAATCCGAATACTCCCCATACTGCCGTCCTCAAGGCGTTGCTCAATGGCGCTCTCATCAACGAGGGTGCGAGTCCCTCGGGCAGCGCCGACCTGATTTCATCCGACACGGCGGACAAGCTTGCCAAGGCGATTGTTGCCGAGAGCGCTGGGAAACCCTTCGCCAACCGGGGCGATCTCATCAGCCGCGTTTCGGCGGATCTGGGGACGAATAGCGAAGTGTACGCGGATCGTTCGACAACCGTTATCAAGTCGCGGCGCGAGGCCATGATCCGCGCGCTGTCGGAAACCACTGGTACGCGAACCTGGAACCTGATGATCGATGTCATTGCGCAGACGGGGCACTTTCCGCCGAAGGCCGGGGCGGCGCTCGACAGTTTCGTGCCCAATGGCGAGAAGCGCTACTGGATTCACCTGGCCATAGACCGTTACACCGGCGAGGTGGTCGATCAACGTTTGGAGGCAGTCAATGAGTAGAGGATGTGTTGCGATCGTGCTGGCGGGAATTTTATGGACGGGAACGCTTCTGGCGGCCGATCCGGTGCCGCAAGCGCCCTATCTGGCGAAGACGCCCGATTTCTGTTCGTGGACGGTGAGGCTGGATAAGCCCGCAAAGAAGAATCCTGCTCCAGCAAGCGATGGGGCCAACACCTCAGCGACAATCCCGGCCCCGGTTCTGCTGCGGCGCGAAGTGACCAAGGGGCGCGATATTCGCCGCGATGTTTTGTTCAGCTCGGACGGAACCAAAAGCGAACGTTGGTTTTATCACGGCATGGATTTTGTGCAAATCCGCTCGGGAAGCATTCTGATCATGGATCCCTCCTCGAACGAAGGCGCTCCGAATTACGGCGGCTATCGGGACTTTCCCGAACTCGAATGGGTGGACGCGCGCAATTTCACCAAGGCCGAGAAGGCCGGGGGCGTTCTGTGTTTCCGCTACCGCTACAACGGCAACGAGCGGGGATCGAGCGTGCGCACGGTTCATCCGGGAATGGAAGCGTGGATCGATGTGGAGACCGGCAGGCCGGTGGCCTTTGAGGACGGCGGGGATCGGTACGTCTATGAATTTTCATCGTCGACGCCGGAATCTCTGCGGTTACCGGCGGCGTTTCAGGCCGAATACGACGCCTTTCTGAAACCGGCGCGGGATGCGGATCGTTTCAAGATGCAGCGATGAGAATGGCGGGGAAGATGGAGCGAGGTTGAGGATTGGATTTTATGAACAAAATGTTTGGGAAAACAATGGGGAAGGAAATTGGCGGGGGCGAGAAATGGAATACTCCGGGGTCGGTCATTCCGCTGGACAAAATCGGTCGGCGGATCGGACAGCCCTTGCATGTCCAGGTTCGGCAGATGTTGCGCGACCTGATCCGTTCGAGTTTCAAGGACGGAGACCGGTTTTATTCCGAACGCGAGTTGATCGAGCGGATGGGCGTATCCCAGCCGACCGTGCGCCGCGCATTGCTGGAACTGGCGTCGGAAGGGTTGCTGGAACGCGGTGTGGGCCGGGGGACATTCGTGCGGCTCGCGGCAGAGAAACGTTCCGTGGGAGTTCTTGTCCCGGATGTCGATTCGCCGGTGGTTCTCTCGACGGTGCGTTCGCTCGCGGCATGCAGTTCCGAACGCAACTACGGTTTTTATCTTTATTATCTGCGCTTCGACCGTTCGATCGAGGAAGCCTGCAAGGCGTTGAGGCATTCGCCTCGTGAGGAACGGTTATTCTTTTTCGGCACATCGATTCAGGATGCCTGGTCACTCTATGAAAATCTCGACGCGCGCGGCTACCGCACCATTCGACTGGGTGGTTACATTCCGGGTTATCCGGGCAGTTGCGTGCAGGAGGATGTCGAGGCCGGAGTCCAGATGGCCGTTGAGCATCTCACCGAACTGGGCCACGAGCGGATTGTGTTTCTGGTGAACGAACCGGTTGCCCTGCCGACAATCGGGTTGCGCGTCGAGGCGATTCAACGGCAGATTGAGGCGCGGAAACTGACCCGTGCCCGGATCGTCTATTGCGATGTTCATCCGTGGGATAATTCTTATAAGGCAGCCTACGAAAAGATGAGTGAGGTTCTTTCCACAGGAACCGATCCCACAGCGATTTGCCCGGTCTCGGGAGCCGGGACATGGGGCGCGTTGCGTTATCTGACGGAACACCGGATTCGCGTCCCGGCGCAAATTTCCCTGTTCAGTTTCGACGATCTGCCCGGCAGCGACAGGGTCTATCCGACATTGACGCGACTGGCATCGCATCCAGACCTGATTAACCGCGCCATGGATACTCTTTGGGACTCGAATCCCCAGCCCCGCAGTATTGCGGTGCCGTTGCGTCTTCTGGTGCGGGAAAGCACTGGCCCGGCGGCCAAATGAGGGGCACAGTCCGTTCGATTCGATTTTGATGTTATGAAGAACCCCGATATTTTTGATTACTATAAATTGAATCCCACGCAGGTGGCCTGGGTGGAGACAACACGTGTCGCGCTGAGCTTGCGCGAAAAGATCGGACAGTTGATGCATCCGATGTTGACCCACTACGATGCGACGGTGCCGCAGGAAAAGTTGATCCGGCAGGTGGTCGATAATCAGGTGGGCGGCGCGTTTCTGTTTTGTCGTTCCTACCGCAAACTGCGCGAACTCGTTGCCCAGGTCGCGCCGCAAATGAAAGTGCCGCTCTTGCTCTCGGGTGATTACGAGGCGGGAGCCAATACGATCGAGGAAGGGCTGCGGTTCGGGTCGTCGATGTCGCTTGCCGCGATTGCCGACGAAGCCGAGGGTGCTCGGCTGGCTTACGTGGCGGGTCGGGCAGCGGCGCTTCAGGCACATGCCGTTGGAGCGCGTTGGAGCTTCGCGCCTGTGGCCGATATTAATTTCAATCACGACAATCCGATCACCAATACTCGCTCTTACGGCGACCGGGTCGAGACGATCATTCGCTTGTCGCAGGCGTATGTTCGCGGCATGCAGGATCACGGCATGGCGGCTTGTTTGAAGCATTTCCCTGGCGACGGTATTGATGGTCGCGATCAGCATCTGGTGACGTCGAGCAATCGACTTTCGCTGGAGAAATGGGACGAGACCTACGGGCGCACTTTTCGGGGAGGAATCGAGGCGGGAGTCTATACGATCATGATGGGGCATTTGACGATGCCGGCTTTTTCGAGCCGCGATCCGCAAACAGGGTTTGGACTTCCCGCCACGCTTGACCGCCGGATTCATGAGGATTTGTTGCGTGGCCGAATCGGTTTCAAGGGTTTGATTATTTCCGACGCGATTCTTATGGGCGGTGCGCGCTACCACGCGCATTCAGCCGATGAACTGCCGATGTTGAATCTAGCGGCGGGTTCCGACATGGTGCTCTTTGTCGATGACGTCAGGGCGGCGATTGACGAGGTCGAACGCGGACTCAAGCGGGGTCAGATCACGGAGGAGCGAATCGAGGAAGCCGTGACCCGTGTGCTGGCTTTGAAGGCGCGGCTTGAGGTGACGGAACCGTTGACCTTGCCCGACGACGCCACGGCGGAGAAGGTGTTCGATGCGGGGGAATTTGCCGCGGATGTGACTCGCGCGGGAGAACTCAGTCTGACCTGCGTGCGAGACATCGAAAAGGTGTACCCTCTTAGGCTGAAGCCGGGTTCGAAGATTGTGCTGTATCAATTGCCGCTGGAGACGACGGACATTCCGGCGTTGCTTGTCGGCGAACAAAACGACAAGAATCGGCCCAAGCTTGCTTTGCATCAGGAACTCGAAGCGCGGGGTTATCGCGTCGCGACGGTGATCGAACCGCAGGGTTACAAGCGGGAGATCGCCGATGCGCAAGCATTGGTTTATATCTTCGTTGCCGGGCCGCAAGCGGGGCGTGGCAGTATCCGTCTGGCGCAGCGGGCCACACAGTTTCTCGATCCGGATCGCATCCAGAGCGACTTTCCGTCGTTCTTTCTCTCGCTCGGAAATCCGTACCTGGCCTGGGAATTGTCGTGGATGCGCAATTTCGTCTGTGCCTATTCGCGGGGCGATAATGTCCAGCGTGCCTATGCGCGCGCCTTGCTCGGAGAAATTCCCATGACGGGTCGGCTCCCTGTCACGTTGCCGGAATAACGATATGATTTTTGTCCTGCGCCTTCTGCCGTTTTTGTTTCTGTTGCTCTGGCCCCTTCGTGGCGTTGCGCAGGAGTGGAGCCGAATTTGCTGGAATGACGAACCCGCCTGGCAATCGGAATGTCGGGGCTGGAAAGCCGTTGTCAGTGTTGCACGAGGCCGTCTTGTTTTCTGGGGCCGCAGCGGTGGGGAAAATATTCTCTATGTCTCGCGGAAGGCGGAGCCGTTGAACACGAGTGATCCCAATCCACCGAGTTGGGGAGGACACCGCGTCTGGCTTGGGCCGCAATCATTGTGGAATTCCGGATGGCCGCCGCCACGTTCGTGGGAATATGCTCCAGCGCAAAAAGTCGGAGTCGGTGAGGGGAAGTTGTCTCTCGGCGTCGCGGCCACTGGAGTGTTTCCCGGATGGATCCGGTCTTACGTTTGGAAAGAGGGAGCGTTGCAGAACTCGGTCGAATGGGATGGCGCCAGCCGTGCGTTGTACGCGTTCCAGGTTTTCGCGCTCCGGCCTGAAGTCTGCGCCCGGGTGAATGCCCCTGTCTCGGCGCAATTGCCGAAGGGAATGGCCTTGTTGCCGATCTGGGAACGTCCCGGGGTGCGGCGGCAATTCGATCTGCCGCTGGCGTGCGTGACTCGCAAAGGGGATGTGGTGATTGTCAACGTCACGAAGCAGCGGCAGCGAATCGGTGTGCCTGCGGTCGATATCGACTGCCTTTCTCCCTGGGGAAATTTCAGCGTTCGCCGTCTTGCCGAAGGGGAAGGGATTCCGGCTGAGGATGGATTGGAGACGCAGATTTATGCCGGCGATGCGAATAGCTTCTTCCTTGAAGTCGAGCAATTGTCACTGCTGATGAAATCGCGCCATGGCCCGGCGCGTTTTACAGTGGTTTTGCGACCCGATTGAGAACGGCGGGTCAGCGGAGCAGCTTCTGGGGATCAAAGCTTTTCATGGGCCGGAGATTTGTATAGCCTCTGATCATGGCAGTTAATCCAACCGATATTTCGCTCAATGCGGTTACGCGCAAATTAGGTTCGCCGCTCTATGAACAGGTGCGCCAGGGATTGAGGGAATTGATTCTGACCAACTTCAAGGATGGTGACCGCTTTTTCACCGAACGCGAATTGATTGCCAGGCTCAAGGTTTCCCAACCCACCGTGCGCCGGGCCATGGCCGAACTGGTCAACGAAGGCACGTTGGTGCGCGGAGTGGGCAAGGGCACTTTTGTCCGCAAACGAACGAAGGAACTCTCCGTCGGAGTTATTACACCGGACGTCGATTCCTCGGTGATCTTCTCCTCAATACGGACGATTTCCGCCAGCTGCGCGCGGCGCGATTACAGCCTGCATCTTTATTACCTGCGCCACGGCCAATCGATACCGGACTTCTGCAAATCGCTGCATCGAGCTCCCCTCGAAGAACGCTTTATCATACACGGGGCGTCCATTGAGGAGAGCTGGGCGATCTATAACGAACTCGACTCGCGTGGATACCGGACGGTTCTTCTGGGCGGCCCGATCCCCGGCTATCCGGGCAACTCCGTGCAGGAGGACGTTACCGAAGGCGTTCACATCGCGATCAACCACCTCCTCTCACTCAATCACCGCCGCATACTTTTTCTCATCAACGAACCGAAGGAAATCGCCACCATCTCCCGCCGTCTCGTTTCCATCCAGGAATTCATCCGCGAAAAGAACCTGACCGAAGCGCGGATCGTCGATTGCAACCTGCCCGTGTGGCAAAACTCCTTTGCCGCGGCTTACGGAAAAATGGCGGAAATCTGGGCGGCGAATCCCCGCCCGACAGCGATTTGTCCCGTATCAGGAGCGGGAACCTGGGGCGTGTTGCGTTTCCTCACCGAGCGGCAAATTCGGGTGCCCGACGAGGTTTCCCTCTTCAGCTTCGATGATTTGCCTGGAGGCGAAATGGTCTACCCGTCCCTCACAGCCCTCGCCAGCCATCCCGAACAAGTGGAAACGGCCATGGACATTCTCTGGAGCGATAATCCCCATCCCCAACTGGTATCCATTCCGCTGAAACTCGCTGCGCGCGAAAGCACCGGCCCGGTTCCGCCGTCGGCTGCCTAATAACGCACTCGGTTGGCAACCGCGAAGTGACGTAATATTGACCTATTGACCGTTTGCCCTCTCATAGCCAACGAATTGGGCGATTGCTACGATCCGTGACTTTTTGGTAGCCTCCAGATTGATGAACAGCTTTTTCGCGCAACGCTTTGCCTAGGTCAGCGCTAGAGTTTTCATTTTTCAAAAAAAGCACAAGACTAGTTTTAACTTGCCAGTGAGGTTGTGAGTCTCTTGTGTTCAAGTATCGCCCGAGTGATGGAATGGCAGACATACAGGACTTAAAATCCTGAGGTTCGAAAGGACCGTGCGGGTTCGACCCCCGCCTCGGGCACGCTCTATTGACAATAGAATATCCTTTATTGTCACACGATTTGCACGCAAACTTACCGAAGTGGTAAGCAAAAAGACGAAAGTTGAGCTGATTAAGGATGGATCGGTCACGGTACGCCTGTACACCGTAGACCGGCATGACCGGACTATTTACAGCGTAGCAAGCTACCTTGAGGGAAAGCGCCAGCTTAAACACCGGTTACTCAAAGGCGAAGACCGAAGCCCAGACGATTGCCTGTAGGCTCTCTACAGGTCAGAAGAAAATTCTTTCTCTGGTCGATGCCGATGCATGGGCCTACGAGCGTGCTGTGGGCTATTTGACCTCTTGGAGCGTCGATGTCGATATTGCTTGCCGAGAATAGGCCCAAGCCCGTCATGCGCTTAAAGGCAACGGTTCCCTTATCGACGCTACAAAATTTTATGCCGTACATCATGGAAAGCGGCCTAATAAGACCGTGCGTGAAGTCGTTGACGAGCTTTTGAAAGATCGGGCTAACCGAAGCCAAAAATATGTGAACGATTTGAAATTTCGTCTCAATCGGTTCGCTGGGGATATCCACTGGCCCAGCCTCCACACCGCACACCAAGCTCCCGGCTCACTTGAGCTTTGATCCTGCCGCTCTTGACCAACGCCACCGCATTCTCTTTGAATTCCCGGTCGAAGCGTCGACCGCATTTGCTGTAATCCATATCAGGCTTCCTTTTTATTTTGAGAAGCCCTGTCCGCAAGTTCAAAGAAAGGCCAACCAAGTCTGACTCGAAATTCTTGCCTCCTCTCGCCCTACAGACTCGTTAGGTCAAGGATTTGATCCTGTTCCACGCTGCCAACTAACAAGTTCGCCTGAATCCTCCTCATTCGTTTTGGACTATAAAGGGGTGGGCTCGGTCATGTTGAGCTAGTGCGTTGCTAGACTTCAAATATAATATTTTTAATATAATAAAATATCCTAAATATAAATGCCTTGTCATTGAAGCGGTGTTTGTGCTAAATTGAATTCATGAAACGAACGTATTACTCCCTTTTAAAAGAGGATTTCTTCCAGAGGATGACTCTTCTCGTGATGATTTGTGCTTTGGCGGGGCTATCAGAGGGTAAGGCGCAGAGCGATGGCAAATTGAATTTGCTGAAGTCCACCGAGAATATTGATGATCCTGCGTGGTTGGGTTTCTCGCGCGCATCTACCGTGACGGGCGGAGTTGAAGATCCTGATGGCGGCAAGACCGCCTTTCATGTGGATGTGAAAAAGGGATGGATCGGTCAGATCGTCAATGAAGCGAAGCCAGACAGATTATATGTGTTTTCCGTCTGGATGCGTTCGGCGGGGGATCCTTCCCAGCAAGTGGTTATCGCTTTTGAAAATAACGATCCGGCCCGGCTGGGGAAATTTACACCCGTACAGGTGTCGTCCGAATGGAAGCGGTATTCTGTCGATGCGACTTGTCCGACGCAGGGGAATAAAAATTTTCGCATTTCCATCCGTGGTTGCGATGTTATCGCCTGGCACCCTCAGATGGAGGATGTCACGGATAAGGGAACAAAGGAACCGAGTGACTACGCCTCTTCTGGAGGCGCTCCGGTACTGTCCGTAACGCTGCCTCCTGATGTTGGGGCGGTCGAGGCTAATGCGATGAGTATTAATATTTCCTGCTGGGGTGACAGTCTGACGCAAGGCGCCGGTGGGAAGCCCTATCCGACGGTGCTGCAGTCGGCTTGTGCCGATCGCAAGGTGTTCAATGGCGGGGTGGGTGGAGAGAAAAGTGGCCAGATCAAGGATCGGTTCATGGCAGGCAGCGATAAATGGGGGGACATTACGGTGATTTGGGCTGGGCGTAATAATTACGAAAACCCGAACGCGGTGATCTCGGATATTATATCGATGGTGGAGAAATTGAAGACGAGGCGTTTTGTGATTTTGGGTGTGCTTAACGGAGAGCGTGAGATAAAAGGCGGTGGCGGGCAGTTGGTAATTACCAAGATAAACAAGGATCTGGCCAAATTATTCCCGAATAACTTTATCGACATACGTTCGATTCTCGTGGCTGCCTATGACCGCAATGCGGAGAAGGATGTTGCCGACAATCAGAACGATGTGCCGCCTGCTTCCCTGCGGTCGGACGGATTGCATCTCAATACGGCCGGCTATCAGCGCGTGGCCGATGAGGTTCTGAAATTTCTAAAAGATAAGAAGTGGGTGACTCAATGAGGCCAAAAGGAAATTGAAATAGAATGAGGTTTCTACAAACACCCTTTCTTCCCTGACGGAGGAAAGGGTGTTTTTAATTTTTCAATCCTCGTGCCGCCGTGAAATGGAAGTCAAATGCTTGACTGAAAACTTTCAATCGAAGAAGCGCGACAGGGGCTGTGGAGGCTGATTGTTTAAAACGAGTGAGTTTCTGTGAACGTTGCCGATGGCTTCAACAAAACCTTGGGTGCTCATGATGAGGGGAGGCGTCCCCTCCCCATCGACCAAAACACCGGAGTTGAGTAATTGAGAGGTATTGTCCGATGTTCGTCCGGGTGTGATGCCTTTTGGTGGCAGGTAGTTGGCACAGGACGCAACCTCGACGTAGGGGTTTTCCCTGTGAGGAGGTGGTGTAATTGGTGCCCGTTATTCCCGTAGAGACCGACGCGTATTTTTTTTAGTGTGACGCAGTAAAACCCCGGTTCGTAAGACCGGGGATGTAATGCGCCTGACCAGAGCGGATTCGTCCGCTCTGTATCCGAAGAGACCCCGTCCGTAAGGGCGGGGAGTTTCACTGGGCGAGAAGAGGATCGTTTGTTTTGAGCTCAATGTTGTCGAGGGTGATGTCCGTGGTGTTTCCGGTCACAGCCTGGTTGAACTGGATCGAGTTGAGACCGGTGGAACTGGTGGTTGTCGCGCCGGTAAGTGTGTAAGTGGCGGTGACTCCCGTGCTGTAAGGGGTGAGCAGCAGTTTGACGGTGGATGAGGCGGTGCTGGAAGGTGGTGACAGCAGGGCTTCCGCGCGATACCAAGCATCCCGTTGGAGAGAGGAGAGGGATGTCGTGGTGCCGCTGATATTGCCCCAAATGCTGGCGGTGGTTCCGAGGCAGCGGAGTCGCAAGCCGCATTGGGTTTGTGATCCTGAAAATACCCGTACGGTAATATCTGTGTTTTGTGTGGCCAATGTTGTTGAGTTCAATTTGAAATCGAACGCGAAGACGGCGGATTGATAAGAGTCAGGAGTGGTGGTTAGCGCTGGATTGATCTGGATTCGGGAGCCGCTGGTGGTCGCGGTGTAATCTACAAGCAGGAGTCCATGACTTCCGGCGGTGAAAGGCGAACCGTCGCTGACAACGGTAGCTTGACGAATGCCAGTGGAGTTTGAATAGGATGCGGACAGCGTCCAGTTTGCCGGTGAGAAGCCGATGGTGGTGCGGGGGCTGGAGTTGGCCGTATCCGATTCGAAGGTGGAGTTGGAGACGGCGCGTTGCACATAACGCCATTCGATGTCCATGTAGCCAAGCATGCGCAGATGATCGAGGGCTGCCGAGATGGCGCTTGGGGCGTTTGTCGGCATGATATCGGTCATGTAGGTGTATGGTGAGGGACCGTAAAGGCATTGTGTCTGGATGAGGTTGCCTCCGGTGTCCAGGGTGATGTTCGGTTGTCCGGCGCCGAATGTGTCATTGAGGAAGATGATGTCGCAGGAGTTGGTTCCGGTCTGGATGATGGAACTGAGCGTAGGACTGGAGAAGGATTGGGGGCCGTACATGAATTGTCCCTGGTAGTTATTGACGTAGAGAACCGAGGACGAGGTGAAGGAATGTTGTTTGATGCCCTGGATGGTGACAATGCCAGCGTCGGTTCCGTTGCCCCGGTCGAGGTAGATGTGATTGAAGGTCTGTTCGTCGTAGTAATCGGCTATGACGACATTTTGATTGTCTTGTACTGTGACATCCCAATAGCTGCTGTTGCTACTGGTCATTTGGCCACCTTGAAAGACGTCGATGCCGAGGAATCCTGTTTTGGGGTTTACGGCGCCCTGTACAATAAGTTGTCCGCCCATGACGTACTTGCCGAAAATGGAGGCTTGTCCGCAATCGTTAACGTTGAGCGGACAATTGATTTGATCCAGGTAAACGCAGGCACTCGCGGGCAGGTTGGACAGTACGATTCCACGTCCGATGTCCATGGTGCTGGCGTTTCCGTTGTGCGTATAGAAAATCCCGTCGTAGGTGATGCTGCTGATTCCGGCGGCGGTTTGTGCAATGGCGAGTATGTCGTTGGTGCAGGAGAATTCGATTTGCTGGACAACGACATTCAGCGGCGTACTTATCGAGAGCATGGTTCCGTTGCTGGCTCCCGACCAGGTGAGGATGCTGGAGCGGTAGCCACAACCCTGGATAGTGAAATTGTTGCCGCTGGCCTGGAGTGTCTGAGTGATTTTGTAGTTGCCGACCGGGAGATAGACGATGGAGCCGTTGTTGGCGGATATGGCGGCGTTGATGGCGCTTTGGATGGCCGTTGTGTCGTCGGTGGTTCCGTTACCTGCTGCGTTATAGGGGGCGCTTTTGATGTCGATTATGGTGCCGCTGTCCACTAGTGCGCTTCCCTTGAGGAAATGTTGATCTGCGGAAATGACATTACTGGCGAGCAGTCCCGCAGGGATAGTTTCGACAACGGTGCTGGAATTTGTGCCTGCGTTGACAAGGGTAGTCAGGGATGAGCAGGTCGTGTTGGAGAGAGTCAGGCGGTAGGGGACGCTGGAGTTGGAGAGTTTGATTGGGGGATTGTTGTTGGGAGGATTTGTGAAAATGCAGTCGAAGATCAGCGCGGGGCCGCGATCCGCCATCTGGATGGCGCCATTGGTGTCGGTCCAGGCGTTGATCCGGCAATCCTGAATAACGGTGGCAGTGGGTGTGGATCCGATGACGACGGAGAAAAAGGCTTTGGATTGATTGGATGTGCAGCGTCTCAGTCGCTGGTTTACGCCGGCGCGGGTGGTGACGTCGACAGAGGTGGATTTTTCAAAGTGGGTGTTCAGAACGATTGTTTTCCCGTACGGGGCGTTGATTCCTTTGCCGCAGGAAGTGAATTCGCATCCGTCCACAATCCATTGATAACTGTTTGGCAGAGTGCTGCCGTTGTAGACGCCGATGGCACAGGTGTCGAAGAGGCAGTTTGTGATTTCGGTTTCTGCTGTTGGTGCGGGTGCCGTTCCGTCTCCGTTGCCTCCGTAGCTTTGAATTCCGGCGATGGTAAAATTGTAAAAGGCTTCGTTGTCGTGGCGTATGCGGGTTTCGTATACGGTGGTTGTGGAGTGGTGATAAAATCCGATTCCGGCCGTTCCAAGTCCATTCCAGGTGATGCCGTTGTAGCGGCAGCGGGTGGCCCCTTTTGACCAGAACATCGTTCCGCCGCTTTCGCCGTACCATTGAATGACCGTGTCCTTACCGCCGCCGACAATAGCGACGCCAGTGACTCCGGAAAAAGTTGAGGCGGAGTTCCAGTAGAGCGTGGAGGTGATTTTGTATTGGCCTGCGGGGATGTAGACGGTTTTCTTGGTGGCTCCTCTGGCGCTTGCGGTGTCCAGGGCGGCCTGAATAGCGGCGGTGTCATCGGTGACTCCGTCTCCGACGGCGGTTGGGGAGACATCGGTTTTGACGTTAATCCAGTCAGATCGTGGAGTCCATGTGATCGTGGGGATGTTTACGGAGGCGCAAACAACAACGAGGGTGAGTTGCCAGACAGCCCAGGGGAGGAATTTCCGGATTAATTTATTCATAAGATATTTATAAATATTTAACATATCAATAATTGCAAAAGCAATCTCTTGTTGCTGGTGTGCTGGTAAGTTTCAGGGAAAGAGCTGGTTTCTACGGAACGAACTGGTTGTTCTCAACGACTCGCCACTTGTAGTAGGACTCGACGGTGGTGGTGGACGATGAGCTGAAAAGGGAAGCGAAGTCGGGGAGGCTCTGTCCGGGGTCGACGAAACGTTCAAGCGTGGTCGATCCGCGGTATTCGCCCGAGACAAGGCCGTTGGTTTCGATCCATTGATTTTGCTGGTTGGCGGGGAGTGTGTTTTTGATGGATTGGACGGTGTAGTAGACAGTGAAGGTGTTGGATTTGGTGGTGATGCGTCCGTAGATGTTGGCGTAGGGGCGTTCGCGGACATTGTCGCCGACCATGGCGTAGAGCGGGTTGGAGCCTGAGGTGGAATACCAATCCGAGGCAAATGAGGCGGCGGAGGTGTATTTGGCGGCATCGGGAACGCCCTTGGGGACGAGGTACATTTCACAAATTTGTGAGGCGGAGCGGAAGATTTCGCCACTGGAGAACTTGGAATCGAATTGGGCGAGTGTGACGTCGAGATCGATTGGGTAGCGGGCGTTGACGGTCATGCCAAGGCCGCCGCTCTGGGTTGCGGTTCTGTTGTTGACCTTGTAGAGGGGGGATTGATCCAGGGCGATGGCGGCAATTTTTTCGCTGGCCAATACGGCGCGCAAGGCCGTGCTGCGGGTGATGTAGGTGAAGGGGACGATTTGGTAATTGAGGTTGATTTTTCCGGCGGTCGAGAAGGGTTCGCTGATGGCATAGGGTTCGGCCACCGGCATCCAGAAGAGGTCGAGGAGCAGGTGATCGGGGGGATTGGTGGCGCCGAGGTGTCCAGTTGGACCGGGGCGGAACAGGAGAGTGCGCCAGGGGGTCGGTGAACTGCCGGTGGGATCAATCCCGGTCGGGAGCGAGCCAAACATTCCGGGAGAGG
>DBTH01000179.1:0-3452 GCA_002306945.1 Methylacidiphilaceae bacterium UBA1321
CGTAACTATTCAAAACCTCACGCCCCGGCGCAATCGGAAAAGGCCCGACTCAACGTCATTCCGACGTCGCTTGACGGAAGAAATTCGTGCCCCACATACCCCGTATACCCGGTAGCCGCAATCGCTCGGTAGAGCGCCGGATAATGAAGTTCCTGACTCTCATCAGGCTGACCACGCCCCGGATTGCCCGCCGTGTGATAGTGGGCAAACCATTCGTGATTATCGCGAATCGTACGGATCACATCCCCTTCCATTATCTGCATGTGATAGATGTCGTAGAGCAGTCGGACTGAAGGCTGTTTAACGCGGCGGCAAACCTCCACGCCCCACGCCGTATGATCGCATTCGTAACCCTTATGATCGACCTTGCTGTTGAGCAATTCGACGGCCAGCACCACCCCGGCATCGGCCGCCACGGGAGCCAGCTTGCCAAGAATTTCCGCCGTCGGCTCAATGCCACACATCTCTTTTTGGCGGTTGCCGGAAAAGCAGATCAAGACAGGTATCTTCCACTTCCCGGCCTTTTCGATGCTGGTTCGTAATTCGGACTCAATGCGTTTGGCATTCTCTCGGCGATTCAACCCGTCCTCGATGCTGCCGTGCCCGTTGACCGCGGCGATTTTGAGACCGTGTCTTGTCACGCTCGGCCACAGTGCTTCGTCGATCAAATCAACGCCTTCGTAACCAATCTCGCGCGCAGTACGCAACAGTTCGTCGGATTCCAGTCCCCGGTTAACGAAACACCACCAGGAAAACGATTGCTTTAGATGGCTCATTTTATTCTCCTTTTTTGCCTGACCAGTCGAACACAATGCCCATCGTCTTGGCCCGTTCGCGGTTGGCAACGCCGTAAGCTTCCTCGCATTGTTCCGGTGCGAAACGGTGAGTATTCAATCCCGCCAACGGGAACCGGCCACTGGCCGCCAGAGTAAAGAAAAGCTGCGCGATGGTCGCATTGTTCCAGGTTTCCGTATTGAGCCCGTCGTGCGCCCCGACAATCGTCAATCCCCGGGTAATCACATCCGACGTGAGCGATTGATGAGTTGGCTGGCCCGTATCTCCCAACAATACAACAGTACCGAACTTGTCCGCAAGCCCGAGCGCAGCAGAAAAGACTGCGGCATTACCGGTTGAATCGATCACCACTCGCGGCAACTTCCCGCCGCCTGCCTTGAGCACCTCACCGCACACCTTGTCGATGGAGCCGGTGATCGTCACCGATGCACCGCCTGCCTTCGCCAAAGCCATGCGTTCGGCCACCGCATCGACCACAATGATCGAAGCGCAACCCGCCGCGCGCGCCCACCGGATCGACATCTGGCCGATCGGTCCCGCGCCGATAATCAGCACGCTGTCGCCGAGGTTGTAATGCGCCACATGCGCTCCGTGAAAGGCGATCTTGGCCAGGGAAAACCAGACCGCTTCGTCCCACGTCAAGGAATCGGCAATCGGAAAACAATCCGCCGCGCTCACCACCGCGTGCGACGCATGGCCGTGACGACAGGCCACGCGATCTCCGACCTGGAGCGTCTTCACCTCAGCACCCACCTTCTCGACGGTACCAACGGCCGTATAGCCGGGATAAAACGGGTACTTGACCCAATTGTCCCAATGCGTGCCAGGATCGAAAAGGCGGTTAAAAACGATATTTTCCGTGCCGGTGCTCATCAGGGTGCATTCCATGCGGACAAGCACCTTCGAGGGTTCCAGTTCGGGCAACGAGAACGATTCGATATGTACCTGCTGTTTACCCGTGAACACCAGGCGCCGGGGAGTGTTTGAAGAGAAATGAACCATGACTCCAGTACAGGACAAGCGCCGGGAAAGACCCATTTAAATAAACGGCTAATGCTTGTACTTTTCGGCTTTCACTTCTCTATATTAAGTGTACACCGAATATAGATTCATTGAATAAATCGGTTTATCAGGAAAATCTCCCATGACATTCAACCCCTCCGAATGGCGGCATTTTCTCGATCTTTTGTCGAACCGCCCACCTCTGGTCTTTGTCCACGGCATGCGGCACGCCGTTCCGATCCAGTCCCATTGCGAAGTCCATTCCCACGCGGTTTTGGAAATCATCTACCACCCCATCGGCCAGGGAGTAACCAATGTCGATGGCACTCCTCTCACCTTTGACGAAGGCAGCGTCGTAATTCATCCGCCCGACCAGACACACGATCAGCGCATGGATATTGCCGGAGAAGATCTCTGCGTCAAAATCGCCACTCACAAGGGAGGTCCCTCATTTCCCCATTCCTGCCTCTACCTGCCGCGCATCAGCAACCCGGCCCTCATCGAAGACCTACGCCTGTTGTCGGAAGTCGGAACGGCCCTGCGCCCCACCGAGCAAATCCTTTTCAACCTCCGTGCCACGGGAGCACTGTTGACGCTCATTGACCTGGCCTGCCGCCGTTGGAAACGCCAACGCTCCAGTCCGGCAGAACGTTATGTCACCCAGGCCGAACAATACCTGCGCGAACACTTCTCGACGGTCAATTCTCTCCAGGACGTCGCCGATGCGGTCGGAATCAGCCTCGACTATCTGCGGCATCAATTCCAGAAACGACGCGGACAAAGCCTCGTCCGCTACGTCAGCGATCTGCGCATCGAACGGGCCAAGACCCTGCTCGTTCACTCGCAATTGCCACTCAAACAAGTGGCCACACTCTGCGGATTCCGGGACGAATATTACTTCTCCCGCGTCTTTCGCCGCAACGTCCGATCTACTCCCGGCACCTACCGTTCACACCAAGCTACGCGATAAGATCAGGCCGCCCCGGTTACAGATCCTTGAAATCCATCTCCGGTTCTTGGGACGACGACCTGGACGTGGGACGCGCTCCTGGAACCGAAGCACGGCGCACGGGGGCCGGAGCCAGTGCCGGTCGTTTCAGGGCGGAAGGAGCCCGAACCACAGAAGACTTTGACGCCACGGGCACCGTCCCCGCACCGTTCACAATCTCGGCCAATCGGCCCGCCAGGCCCTTGAGTTCCTGAGCCTGCGCGCTGAGTTGTTGAGCGGCGCTGGCCGATTCCTCGGCGCAGGAAGCGTTCGATTGAGTAACCTTGTCCATCTCCGATATGGCTTTGTTAATCTCACCCACGCCACGGCTTTGTTCTTCCGAAGCGCTAACAATCTGGGTCATGGCCGTATCGACACTGGCCACTTTCGACGAGATCCCTTCAAGACCGTTCTGCACCTCGACGGCGTGCCGCTCGACTTCGCCCAAGGCAGTGGTGATGGACTCGTTGACACGGACGCCCGCCTCGCTCTTGCCGATGGCGTTTTCAATGAGCGCCGAAGTCTCCTTGGCCGCATCCGCGCTGCGCTTGGCAAGGTTGCGCACTTCATCGGCCACGACGGCAAAACCCATGCCCGATTCCCCGGCGCGCGCCGCTTCGACCGCGGCGTTGAGGGCGAGAATATTGGTCTGGAAGGCAATCTCATC
>DBTH01000179.1:3721-3968 GCA_002306945.1 Methylacidiphilaceae bacterium UBA1321
CGATGGTCTTGATGATCTTCGAAATCGCGTCGCTTGATCCCTTGATCTCCTTGATCGCCCCGGTCATCTCCTGTGAGGAATGTTCAAGGTCGGACAGCCGCTGTTGGAGGACACGCATGCCGCTGGTCTGCTCCTGGGTGATGGTATGGGTTTCGGTCGTCAATCCCTTCACAGCCCGGGCGTTATCGGCGTTCGATTTAATGATACTGGTAATCTCCTCCATCGAAGCCGAGGTTTCCTCCAGCGA
>DBTH01000179.1:4236-5242 GCA_002306945.1 Methylacidiphilaceae bacterium UBA1321
GTTTCCTCCAGCGAGGCGGCCTGCTCGCTCGCCCCCTGGGCCAGCGATTGGCTAGACGAAGCCACTTCATGCGAAGCCTCGGAAGCCTCCCCCGACGCGGAATCGAGCGACTTGGCCACCGCGGCGATTTTGCGCGATAAAAGGACTGAAATCACTACGCCAAACGTAATGCCGACGACGATCGAGATAAACGTCATCGCGTAATTCACCCACTGGATGGACTTGTAGGATTTGATAATCCCGTTGTGAATTTCAGTACTGATCGTATTGATATTGGTCTCGATCTTGCGCGCGGCGTCGATGACATCTTTTTCCTTTTCATCCAGGGCTGAGGCATTATCGGCATCCTTGAAGACGTCCACCTGCCGCAGGAAAGCGTTGAGATACTCTCCCGTCATCGCAATGGCCTCTTTCATCAACGCCTGCTGGCCCGGCGTGAGATCTTCCATGGCGATCTTTTTCTGTTCGATCTCGGTGATGAGCGCTACCTGGTCACGAACCTTCTGCACGTATTGCGTATCCTTGCGCAGAAAGAAATTCTTCTCGTGACGGCGGGCATTGAGCAATTCCACCTTGATGCGTGTCAGGTTCTGGTCGACATCCGCATCCTCGGACAGTCCCTTGATCTGGATATTGGTGTAAAGGCCGATGATTAACGGTAAGGCCGCCATGACAAGAAAAGCGGCGATCAGTTTAGTGCGCAAAGTAAGACATTTCATAACACCCTTTTGTATAAGTTCTTTCCCGGCTTATACCGGTAAAGAGGCCGATTCGTCCAAAACTCGCGACCTCACCTCACCGGCCACAAACGTAACACATCGCGATTCTGACATTCCCAACCCCTCGCCATAGTTATCGACGTTGGGCATAGCAGCTTAACTATTGATCCAACTTGCGGATCAATTATTAGACGCAATAAAATATTTTATTAATTTTCATTATCCAAATTCCTTTTCCCGTATAGCACGCGGCAAATTTAACCCTGAGCCGTAACTATTCAAAACCT
>DBTH01000282.1 GCA_002306945.1 Methylacidiphilaceae bacterium UBA1321
TTTTGAATAGTTACGGCTTAGAGCCTCTTCGTCTGCCGCGTCAGGGCCGAACTCTGCGCGTGAGTCAGCGCAATCGCCAACGCATCCGCCGCATCCGGCGGTGGAGTCTGGGTCAACCCCAGCAAGGCGCGCATCATGAAAGCGACTTGTTGCTTTTGTGCACCACCGCGACCCGTGGCGGCCGATTTGACCTGGCGTGGGGCGTATTCATAGACCGGCAACCCCGCGTGCGATAACGCCAGCAGGGCCGCTCCCCGCGCCGCGCCAAGGGTGATGGCAATGCGGTGATTCTGGATGTAAATAATCCCCTCGACCGCCGCTTCCTGCGGTTTCGTCTCGGCAATCACCTCGGTAATGCGGCGGTGAATTTCGGTCAGGCATTCGAGTTGCGAACGAGCCGGGGGATTCTTGATTTCGCCAAAGGTGAGAAGTCGCGGCTTGCCCGCTTCGTAGGAAATCGCTCCATAACCGGTGCTCCGCAAGGAAGGGTCTATGCCAAGAATAATCATACAAATCGATTTTTCCCGCCGAAACAGCTCTTGCGGCTAACGCTTTTACATTCCGCCCAGCCAGCGAAAAAAACGGTTGGTTCGAGCCCCACTACCACTTGAAGTAGTCGGCTCCGAAAACCAGCATCCCGCCGAAATGGCCGGTCACCGCCACTAACGCCGCTGTCAGATAGAGCAACCACCGGTAAACGCTGCGGTCGGAATTCTCCGTGATCCAGAAGGACATGATCGACACCAGAACCGACGAAACCGCCGTCCCAATGCCGAGCCAACGATGCCAATTCAAAATCCAAGCCGTATCCTCCGGCCCACTGCCACCGGACGCCAATAACCAGCCGGTCAATGCCGCCAGAAGGGCAAACAGCGATCCGAAACGAATTGTGAAAATCGAAATCGGCCCGAAGAAATGCCGCCCGGTGAAGTTGTAGAGAAACTCACCAATAGCCGCCATGATGAGCAGCGCTATCGGGAAATGCACCAGCAGCGGATGAATCAGTCCCGCGAAACGCAGGAGCTTCTTCTGGATCGGTAAATCGCCAGAGGAGGAATCGTCCGCCTTGGCCGGTTTCGCCGAGGAATCAGTTCCTTCGGGCGCGCTGGTCGTCTCGGTCTGCGGCGCGGCAGCGGGAGCGGGATACAAGGCCTTCCGGCTTTCCAGCGCCGTCACAAACGGCTTCGGATCGGCATTGAACTTGTCGAGATTCTTCTGTGAGGAGAAATAGTAAATCTTGCCCTCGTAGACCTTCGAGAACTTCACGTCGGCCTTCTCGTCCGGCGACACCGGGCACATCATGTCCGGATTGGCCACCACGGTCGAATGCGTGTCGGTGCTCACCGCCAGCGAAAGCGAGGCATTGGCCGGAGGCGTTGGAATCGTGGTGGTCGTCACCACGGTTTTGGTCGTAGTCGGAGGAACCGTCGCCGGTGCCGCTCCAACCGGTTGAATCCACACCCCTGCCATCAACAAGGCGATGGCCACCCAAATTTTCTCGTAATGACAACGCAACATGTTAGTTCCTATGCTCTTTCGTGAAAATCGCTACTCGATAACCGGCTCAAGTTATGAGCATTCTCCGCATATTGCGAGAAACTTTTACGACTTTTGTGCTTTGCGTCCCGGCTCTGGCGTTGCCCAGAATTACAACCCGGAGATGTACGACTTTCGATAAACGCCTTTCACTCGCGCTTGTCGTCGAACAGGAGGACGAATGCCGAGATCGCGCTGCACGCCAGAATCAACCCCGTCATCGGATAAGCCGTGCCGTCATGCAACGCACTGACCAGCGCACTGACGATTCCCGCCACACCGAATTGCAACACCCCCATGATCGAAGAGGCCATGCCTGCATTCTCTCCACTCGCACCCATCGCCACAGCGGTCGAATTGGCTCCCATCAACGGCAGCATGCTCAGGCACAAATAAAGCGGAATGACCAGTCCCGGCAAATGCGACGCTCCCGCCGCTCCAACGACAATGAGCGCCGCAACGACATTAATCACCGACAACCGGTGAAAAATCCGGCCCGGCGACAGATAGCGCAACAGCAACCGGTTGACCTGCGCCACCACAGTCATGCCGATGGCGTTGGAGGCGAACAACCAGCCGTAATGTTGCTGACTGACACCGTGCAACGTGATGAACACGAACGGCGATCCGCTGATAAAAGCGAACATCGCCGACATCGAAAACGCTCCCGCCAGAGTTGGTACAATGTACGCCTTGTGGGTCAGCAAACTCCACACCGTCCGGGCCAAGCGCCCCGGATGCAAATCATGGCGGTGGCTCGGTGGCAACGTTTCCGGCAGGCCGTAAGCGGCCGCCATCCAGCAGACCGCGCCGAACACAAACAAAAATCCAAGAATGGCGTGCCAGTCGGTCACCGACACAATGTACCCACCAAGCACCGGCGCGGCCACCGGCCCAATTCCCTGAATCAACATCATCACTGTCATCACCCGCGCCGCCTCGCGTTCGTCGAAAAGATCGCGAATGATCGCGCGACTGATGACCATCCCGGCGCAACCGCCCACCGCCTGCAGGAACCGCAGCCCGATGAAAACCTCGATATTGGGCGCGAACAGTTCCAGAAACGACGCCACCGTGAACAGCGCCACTCCCGCCAGCAACGGCTTGCGCCGCCCGAACCGGTCGATCAGCGGGCCGTAAAACAATTGGCCGACTGCCAGCCCCAGGAAAAAGGTCGAAAGACTCAACTGCACCTGTTGCGTCGTCGTATGCAGACTGCGCGCGATATTCGGAAAACTCGCCAGGTACATGTCCGTGGCAAACGGCGCAAACGCCGTCAGGATGCTCAAAATAAACACCAGCCGGGTATGATGCACTTTCAC
>DBTH01000177.1 GCA_002306945.1 Methylacidiphilaceae bacterium UBA1321
CTTTGGCCTTGCAAATTTGCGACTATTTAAATGGAAAAGGCTCTAAGGCTTCGTTGCGCGTCGGTCACTTATTGATGAGCAATAAACTCCCTCCTTGCGCCTCGCCTTAGCCTGGGAAATTCTCAATCCCAAGCATGATGTTTTGAATAGATACGGCTTAGACGGAAAGGCAAAAGACTTTTTAGACGGGAATTAACGGAATGAACGGGATTCAAAGGCAAAAGACGATTGGACGAAATTTACGAAAGAATTTTTTAAGGAAGGCAGAAAGACCTTTTAGACGGAATTAACGGAATTTAAGGAATTATTAAAAGGCCAAGGCAGCAAGGCTTATCAGGAACTCATAAATAAAATCCGTTGTCTTTAAATTTCGTAAATTCCGTTAATTCCCGTCTAAAATGTCTTTCCTGCTGTTGCATTCGATTTCGGTTTTCTTCCAACAAAAACCATTCTAATCTGGAATAATGCAGTCCGTCTTGTTTATCTGCACCGGTAATTATTACCGCAGCCGATTTGCCGAAGCGGTCTTCAACCACGAAGCCGTCCGGCGCAAACTGAAATTCCGCGCCTACTCCCGCGGCCTCGCCACCTGGCTCGTCGATGGCGACGGCCCGATCTCGCCGCACACGCTCGCGGCGTTGAAGAAGTTGAATATACCGCTCGGTTGTACCGGCAAAAAACCCACGCCTCTGACAAGCTACGATTTGGTATCCGCCTACCGAATTGTAGCCCTCAAAGAGGCCGAACATCGCCCCATGATGGAGAAGCAATTTCCCGAATGGGCCGCGAAAATCGAGTACTGGGGCGTTCACGATATTGACTTCGCCGACCCGGTTCAGGCGTTGCCACAGATTCATGATCAAGTACTTAAGTTGATCGAATCACTTCCCCTTAACCATTCAAAACTCATAAGAAAAACTAAAAAAAACGCAATAAATAGACGCTCCTAATCTTGACACTCCAGTTATTAGGTTCTTTACTGCATAAGAGGTTAAATTGCCCGTGGAAGCTTATTTTTACCATTATTTACTGATCGCCGTGTTCGCCGTTGTCGCGATCCTTTTCGCCTGCTCGCCGCTGGTCATCGCGTGGTTCCTCGCGCCGAAAAAACCCGGCCAGTCCAAACAGGAAAACTACGAGTGCGGCATCGAATCCAAGGGCGATCCGTGGGTGCAATTCAAAGTCCAGTATTATCTCTACGCACTGGCGTTTGTGATCTTCGATATTGAAGCAGTCTTTATCTACCCGTGGGCAGTCGCCTTCACCGGCCTCGGTCTCGGCGGTTTCCTCGCAATGGCCTTATTCATCCTGATCCTCGTCGAAAGCCTCATTTATATGTGGGCCAAAGGCGTTCTGGAGTGGAATTAACCCGTATGACGAATCCCCCTACCCCCACCGTCCCCATTCCCGGCGTCCATGAAGGGCTGCGCAGCGAATTGCAAAAGGCCGGCATCTTCGTCGTCAGCACCGAATTTCTCTACAACTGGGGCCGCAAGAATTCCATCTGGCCGCTTGGCTTCGGCATCGCCTGTTGCGCCATCGAAATGATCTGTACGGCGGCGTCGCGGTTCGACCTCGCGCGTTTCGGCGCGGAAGTCTTCCGTCCCTCGCCTCGCCAGGCCGATCTCATGATCGTCGCGGGTACCGTAACCAAGAAAATGGCCCCGCAAGTCGTCCGCCTCTACAACCAGATGCCCGAACCGAAGTACGTCATCGCCATGGGCGCTTGCGCCATTTCCGGCGGCCCGTTCAAACAGGGCTACAATGTCCTCAAAGGTGTCGACCGTTACATTCCTGTCGACGTCCACATTCCCGGTTGCCCGCCCCGGCCCGAAGCACTACTTCACGCCCTCATCACCTTGCAACGCAAGATTGAAACCCAGCGCACTCTCGGCTCTGCCGAACGTCGCAACAACCCGGCCTATTCCGACGACAGCCGCGACTTCCCTGTCCCGCAGTATGGCGAACACGATCTGGTGCCCGCCTACAACCGCGATGTCTGGAAAGCCCGGCCCGTTACGCGCGAATCGTAGACGGCTTTTGTCGTCCCTCATCAAACAATTTAAAGAACATGATCGATATTGCCCCCATTCTTGCCAGGTTTCCCAGCCTCGCCCACGATCCGGCCGCCAACGCCCTGATCGTCCCGGCGCACCTGGCGCTCGAAGTGGCCCGGTATCTGCGCGACAATCCCGCCTACCTGCTCGATTACGCCAGCAATGTCACCGGAGTCGATTACCTCGCCACTGAGAAAAAGAGCAAGGTCAAGCAAGCCGATGGCGTCTACAAGGAGATCGTCACCAAGACCGAAGCGGGCATGGAAGTCGTCTACCATCTCTACTCCATGCACCTCGGACATGGCCCGCTCGTTCTCAAGCAGCGCACCAGCCGCGAAAAACCCGTTGTCACCTCCCTGACTCCGGTCTATCGCGGCGCGGAATTCCAGGAACGCGAAGTCTTCGACCTGTTCGGCATCCACTTCGACGGCCACCCCGATTTGCGCCGCATCCTGATGTGGGACGAATTCAAGGATTACCCGATGCGCAAGGACTACATCGCGCCCGACGATTTCCAGTACGAACCGACCCCGCACGGCGACGTTCTGGCTGAAGCACAAAAGTACTATGGTCTGCCGGAGGAAAAGAAATGAGCGTTCCCGATTCCACTTCCTCCCCGGCCATTGCCCCGCGCGAATACGAAGTTTATTCCGGTGACGATCTCGGCACAAATGTGCTGGAAGTCTCCATGGGGCCGCAACACCCCAGCACTCACGGCGTCTTCCGCATGAACGTCACGCTCGACGGCGAAACCGTTGTGAAGCTCAAGCCCGTGTTCGGCTATCTCCACCGCAACCACGAGAAGCTGGGCGAAGGGATGACCTATCTCGGTTCGATGCCCTACACCGACCGGCTCGACTATTTTTGTTCGATGACCAACAACTGGGCCTACGCCCTCACTGCGGAAAAGCTCGCCGGCATTGCCGTTCCTGAACGCGCCGAATACATCCGCGTCATCATGGCCGAATTGACCCGTCTGCAGAACCACGCCTCGCTGATGGGATTCCTCACCAACGATCTCGGAGCCAGCGGCACTCCCCTGCTCTACGCCATGCGCGAACGCGAGCACATTCTCGACCTGTTCGAATGGGTCAGCGGCGCACGCATGATGTGCAATTACATGCGATTTGGCGGCGTCCGCAACGACCTGCCCGAAGGTTGGCTCGAACAGTGCAAGAAAGTCGTCGATGCCTTCCCCGCGTTCCTCGACGAATTCGACGCCCTGCTCACCGGCAACGAAATCATCCAGGCCCGTTGCCAGAACGTCGGCATTCTCCCGCGCGATCTCGCCATCAACGCCAGCATCACCGGCCCGTGCCTTCGCGCCAGCGGCGTCAACTACGACATCCGCAAGGTCGATAAATACGGCATCTACGACCGCTTCAATTTCCAGGTTCCGCTCGGCGAAGTCGGCGACTGCTACGACCGCTTCATGCTGCGCCTGCTCGAAATGCGTGAGAGCGTGAAGATTCTCAAGCAAGCCCTCAGCCAGATCCCCGCCTCCGGGCCGACCCTCGACGCCAAGAGCCGCAACTTCCGCCCCAAGCCGGGCGAAGCCTACGGCCGCATCGAATCCCCTAAGGGCGAACTCGGCTTTTACCTCATCAGCGACGGCGGCCCCAAGCCGTACCGTTACCGCATCCGTCCCCCGTCCTTCATCAACCTCACCGTATTGGAAGACATGTGTCTCGGCCAGAAAATCGCCGACACCGTCATCATTCTCGGCAGCATCGACATCGTCCTCGGGGAGGTCGACCGATGAGCGCTATAACGGAGGCAGGAGGCAGGAGGCGGGAGGCTGGAAAAACAGCAATCCATCCCTCAAGGATAAACCGCTCTCAAGCGACGTACTCCTTTTCGGCTTTTCACCAATCTCTTTCTAAAAAAGAAGAAGCGGAAATCGGGCAATGCGTATTGGCTCGATATAAAACAGAACTAGCCCAAGCCAACGGCCTCAAGTGCTTTTGGCTTATGATGAAAATTCAACACGAAATCGCTCGCGCGAAGTCGGAGATTCACTGGTTTTTCCAGCCTCCCGCCTCCCGCCTCCGGTCTCCAACTCTGTAATCCTATGCTCGGAATTGGCATCATCAAAGGCATGGCCGTCACGGCGAAGAACTTCTTCGGCAGTTTTGTCAGCAAGAAGTGGCTCCCCACCGTGCAATATCCCGAAGCGGGCAACACCATCACCGCGTTCAGCCGCAACATCCCGTTCCTCGTGTACGACAAGGAAGATTCCCCTCTCGAAACGATGCGTTGCGTCGCCTGCAAGATTTGCGAGAAGGAATGCCCACCCCAGTGCATCTACATCGTTCAGGAAAAGGACGCCAACGGCAAACTACTCAAGCGCCCCCGCATTTTCGACATCGACATCTCCGTCTGCATGGGCTGCCAGATTTGCGTCGAAATGTGCCCGTTCGAATCGATCAAGATGGACTCCGTCTTCGAACTCTCCTCCGAAAACCGTTTCGAGGGCCTGCTCCTCCACCGCGAGAACCTCCTCAAATCAAATTCCTATTATCATCAGATTCACCCCCAGGAAGCGCAGGAAGTTGACGACCGTCTCGCCGCAAAACAAAAGAAAGCCGCCGCAACCGCTGCTGCCACCACTCCATCCACTCCCGCCCCATGACGACCAATATTGACCAGCTCATCGTCGATCTCTGCAAGTGGGTCGCCCAATTCAGCGACGACTACCTCGCCTCGAATTTTCCCGTCGTGGCGCAATTCCTGCACGACTACCCGATCATCACCAACCTGATCTGGATCTTCGTTTGCATCGCGCCGCTGATGGTCGTTTTCCTTACCTTCTTCGCCATCGCCACCTGGCTCGAACGCAAAGGACTGGCCCGCATTCAAAACCGCATCGGCCCCAACCGCACCGGCCCGCTCGGTCTGTTCCAACCCGTTGCCGACGGCATCAAAATGCTCCTCAAGGAAGACATCACCCCGCGTTCCAGCGATCGCCTGGCGCACTTCCTCGCGCCTGTCATTTTGCTCGTTCCGGCCTTCACCATTCTTTCGCTCCTTCCGATCAACCGCAACATGACCGCCGCTGCGGTCGATACCGGACTGATTCTTTTCTTCGCCATCGGCTCGGTCAGCACCCTGTCGATCTTCCTCGCTGGTTGGTCCTCGCGTAACAAGTACTCCCTGCTCGGCGGCATGCGCGCCATTGCGCAAATGGTTAGTTACGAAATTCCCCTCGTTCTCTCCGCCGTCACCGTCATCATGCTGACCGGTTCCCTCGACACCTCGCGCATCGTCTCCGCGCAGCAACTTTCCTCCTGGGTGGAAAGTTCCAATCCCTGGCTCCAGATCCTCGGCCAAATCGTGAAATGGAATGTTTTCACACCGTACGGATTCTGCGGTTTCCTCATTTTCTTCGTCGCCTCGCTCGCCGAAGTCAACCGCTGCCCGTTCGACATTCCCGAGGGCGAATCCGAAATCGTCGCCGGTCACCTCACCGAATACAGCGGCTTCAAGTACGCCCTCTTCTTCATGGCCGAATACGTCAGCGCCTTTGCCATCAACGGCCTGACCGTCACCCTCTTCCTCGGCGGCTGGAGCGGCCCCAACATCCGCCCCTGGGGTTCCGACGATCCCAACGCCCTGCTCATTCCCGGCTTTGTCTGGTTCTTCGCGAAGATGTTCTTCCTCATGCTCATCATGATCTGGATTCGCGGCACCCTGCCCCGCCTGCGGGTCGATCACCTCATGGGCTTCGCGTGGAAATTCCTCCTGCCGCTGGCCCTCATCAATATCTTCGTCGCCGGATTTTACTATTACACGCCGTGGTACATCGGCTGGCCCTTCGGCTTTGCCGTCAATTACGCCTGCTACGAATTGCTCGGCAAGCTCAACCGCCCCACCACGATCTCCTCCAAACGCACCTACCATTACGCCACATGACCATCGCCTTCTGGATACTCTCCATCGTTGCCGTGACCGGAGCGCTGCTCGCCGTGCGCCTGCACAATATCGTGTACGCGACCCTCTCACTCCTGATCCTCTTCGTCGCCCTGGCTGGAATCTATATTCTGCTCATGGCGGAATTCATCGCCGCGGTTCAACTCCTCGTCTATGTCGGCGCCGTCGGCGTTCTCATTCTCTTTGCCATCATGCTCACTCATCACGTCACCGGTGAGATCAACCAACGCATCGACTCGCGCGGCGCGGGCTGGGGTCTGGCCGGAGCGGCCGCCGTGTTCCTCGGCCTTCTGCTTCCCGCCCTGCTCAAAACCGAATTACCCCAACAGCCCATCGTCACCGAACTGATCCCCTCGGTCAAAAATCTCGGTCACGCGCTCATGTCGCCCTACACCGTTTCGCTTCTCGTCATGGCCCTGCTTCTCACCGCCGCCCTGATCGGTTCGGTCGTCATCGCACTCAACCCCAGGGAAAAATGACTAAACAAGGAATTAATGACATCATGAAAAAAATCATCGCCGTTATCTTCCTGACTTTCTGTTTTTCAGTCACTCATGCCGCAACTTATAATGCCGTTCCGATTAATGGTGATGACATCGCCGAAATACTCGATCTGAGTGTGTCAAAATATCAGATCAACTTTGATACTCCGAAGCACGTCATCGTGAGATACGAAAGCAGCGATGGGCACAAGCAGGATTTCGAGATCAAGGAAAAAACCAAATCCCTAACCATCCGTTTCTATCTTCCCAAGGAATCCCCAGATGTCGAACCGTACAAACGCATCCATTTTAAAGTAACCACTGACAACGGAGGAGGAGTAACCAGTAAAGGTTCATACGATTCCTCCAAAGTCGAAAGCACTCGTGTCGGCTTGGTTGACGATGTCTTCACATTTGCCGGTTACCCGGACACCAAATCCAACTCCCCTTTCACGTTTAGATTTCAGGTTCTAACCAATAAATAACCCGCACGATTTTACCATGGTATCGCTTCACCACTATCTTCTGCTTTCCGCCGTGCTGTTCTTCATCGGCCTGCTCGGCGTGCTCACCCGCCGCCACGCCGTGATTGTTCTCATCAGCATTGAGATCATGCTCAACGCCGCCAACCTGAATTTCATCGCCTTCTGGCGTTTCAGCCCCAACCCCGAACAACTCCTCGGCCCGCTCTTCGCCCTCTTTTCCATCGCCATCGCCGGAGCCGAAGCCGCCGTCGGTCTCGCGCTGGTGATCGCCATTTACCGTTTCTACAAATCGCCCGATCTCGAAAAAATGAATTCGCTCCACGAGTGATTTCCAACCCCTTTTTCCTCAAACCCGAACTTTTCGCCCCATGCCTGAATTCTCTTCCATTCTCTGGATCGGACTGATCCCGATTTTCCCGCTCATCGCAGCGGCGGTGATCGCTCTGATACTCTTCGTCAAACCGAAATGGCACAGGGCGGCCATTGGCGCGGCGCTGCTCGGGCTGGGCATTTCCGTCGTCATCTCCTTCTACGCTTTCAAGCTCAGCCTCTCCAATCACACCCAGCAAACGGCGAATTTCACCTGGCTCCAGGTCGGCAACACCACCGTCGATTTCGGCGTGGTGCTTGATCCGCTCTCGGCCTCGATGCTGGCCATGGTGACGCTGATCGCCTTCCTGATTTTCTTCTACTCCGGCAATTACATGGCCGAAGATCCCAACTGCGCCCGGTTCTTCTGCTACCTCTCGCTCTTTGCGGCGGGCATGCTCGGACTGGTCGTTTCCAACAGCCTGATCCTCCTCTTCATGTGCTGGGAAATCGTCGGTCTGGCGTCCTACCTGCTCATCGGTTTCTGGTTCCACAAACCCGCAGCTGCCGCTGCCGCGAAAAAAGCGTTCATTACCACCCGCATCGGCGATCTCGGCCTCTTCGTCGGCATGCTCTGGGCTTTCAAGGAAACCGGCACGCTGCTCTTTTACAATAACGGCAACGGATTGCTCGAAGACGCCAAGCTCACGATGTTGGCCCACCTGCCCGAACCACTCTTTGGCATCAGCGCCATCGCCGGAATTAGCACGCTCATTTTCATCGGTGCCGTTGGCAAATCAGGTCAGGTTCCCCTCCACGTCTGGCTCCCCGACGCGATGGAAGGCCCCACTCCGGTCTCCGCCCTCATCCATGCCGCAACGATGGTTGCCGCCGGTGTTTTCCTCGTCGCGCGCTGCTACCCGCTCTTTCAGGCCGATGTCGTTGCGCTCAACATCGTCGCCTGGGTCGGCGGATTGACCGCCCTCATCGCCGGTCTCATCGCGATTGGCCAAAACGATTTCAAGCGCATCCTCGCCTACTCCACGGTCAGTCAACTCGGTCTGATGATGCTCGGTCTCGGCCTGGGCGGCGTTGCCATCGGCATGTTCCACCTCCTCGGCCACGCTTTCTTCAAGGCACTGCTCTTCCTCGCTGCTGGTTCGATCATTCACGGTTGCCACGGCGAACAGGACATCCGCAAGCTCGGCGGCGTCTGGCGCAGCATGCCGGTCACCTCGGCTTGCTATCTCGTCGGTGCGCTCGCCCTCTGCGCCGTGCCGATCCCTCCCTTCTCCGGTTTCTTCAGCAAGGACGAAATCCTCCTGGCCTCTTACAACACCAACCCGTGGCTCTTCACCATTGCAGCACTCGCCTCCCTTTGCACTTCGTTCTACATGGCTCGGCAGGTTTTCTACGTCTTCTTCGGCGAATACCGCGGCCACGAACATCCGCATGAAAGCCCCTGGCAGATCACCGGCCCGCTCGTCATCCTCGCCCTCTTCGCCGCATTCTTCGGCGGTACCGCAAAATATCTCGGCATCCTCGAATACCTCGACGCCGATTTCGCCGCCGAGCACGAAGCACCGGTTGCCGCCATCATCAGCATCGCCGTCGCCGTCGGCGGTCTCCTCATCGGCTGGCTGGTCTACGGCCGCCGCAAGATCGAAGCGGATGCCACCGACACGCTTGAAAAAGCAACTCCCGCCCTCTTCCATTTCCTGCAACACCGCGCCTATTTCGACGAACTCTACGCCGCGACCGTCGGTAAACTCTGGAGCTGGCTGGCTTTCTTCGCCGATCTGTTCGACGCCGCGCTGCTCGTCGTGAGCGAACTGGCGATTTATTTCGTCCGCATGGCCAGCAACACCTTCGCCTTCCACACCGACCGCGTGGTGATCGACCAGTGGAGCTTCGACGGCATCTGCAACGGCCTGCGCCAATCGGGTTTCCTCACCAGCCGCGCGCAAAACGGTTTTCTCCCCGCCTATCTGCGAGCCATCGCCCTGGGGGCGGTGATTCTCGGACTCCTTTTCTGGTGGTCACTGATCTAATTTCACCGACGACACAATCATGATCTCGCTCATTACTTTCCTTCCCCTGCTGGCCGCGCTGGGCGCTTTTCTCTACCCCGGCAAGGAAGCCCGTCTGGCCCGAATCTGGGCTCTCGGCGGCGTCCTCGCTTCGCTCGCCGTCATCCTCAAACTCGCCACGCGGTACTCCACCACGACCGGGCTGCAATTCGTCGAACGCCATCACTGGATCCCCAGTCTCAACATCGAATACTTCGTAGGCATCGACGGTCTCAATTTCCTCCTCGTCCTGCTCGTCGGCATTCTTTCCGTCGTCGTCGTCCTGGCCTCGTGGGAAATCACCGAACGCCCCCGCACTTATTTCCCGCTGCTGTTGCTGGAACTGACCGGCCTTTACGGCGCGTTCACCGCTCTCAACTTCTATCACTGGTTCCTCTTCTTTGAATTCAGCCTCGTCCCGGCCTTCTTCCTCATCAAACTCTTCGGCGGCGAACGGCGCGACGAAGCGGCAATCAAGTTTTTCCTCTTCACCGTGCTCGGCAGCGTTGCCCTGCTCCTTGGTTTCCAATTGCTCTATTTCAAACTTGGCACGTTCGATTTCTACAAGCTCGCCGAAATCGCCGCTACCGGCACCCTGCCCGAACAGGTCGGCCCGCTCTATCCCTACATTTTCCTCGCCGTCCTGCTCGGCCTCTGGGTGAAGACCCCGCTTGTACCGCTCCACATCTGGCAGCCCGAAGCCTATTCCCAGGCTCCCGTGCCAGTAACCATTCTCCTCTCCGGTCTGCTCTCCAAGCTCGGCGTCTACGGTTTCCTGCGGTTGATCCTGCCCATCTTCCCGGCGGCGGTGAAGGAACACACCTGCCTGCTTTTGACCATCACGCTGGCCACGATCCTGCTCGGCGCTTACGCCGCGCTGCGCCAGAACGACATCAAGAAGATGCTCACGTATTCTTCCTTGAACCACGTCGCCTATTGCATCCTCGGCATTTCGGTCATCGCCGTCGCGTCCGAACACGCCGCCGACGTGAAACTCCACTTCCAGTCACCCGCCCTTCAAGGCGCGATCCTGCAAATGTTCAGCCACGGTCTGACCGTCGCGGGTTTGTTCTATATGCTGGGCCGTCTGGAAAAACGCACCGGCTCCCGCTACTTGAACGACTTCGGCGGCCTGCGCACGGTGATTCCGAATTTCACCACGCTCTTCAGTGTCCTCACCTTCTCGTCAATCGGCCTGCCGTTCCTCGCCGGGTTTGCCAGCGAATTCCTCATCTTCTTCGGCGCGTATTCCCTCGCCCCGGTGATCGCCCTGCTCTCCGTTCTCGCCCTGTTGACGACGGCGCTTTTCCTCCTGACCATGATCCAGCGCGTCTTCACCGGCCCGCTCAACGAGAAATGGAAAAACCTCCCCGATCTCTCCGCGTTGGAATGGATCACCGTCACGCCGTTGATCGCGCTGATCGTGTGGGTCGGCGTCAATCCCGGATTCTGGCTGAAATATAGCGAACTGCTTTCCCTGTACGTTTTGAGCCAATACTAAATCGAATTTTATGCTGCCACTTTTAACTGTCATTATCAGCTTCCTCGGCGCGCTGGTCGTCGGCCTGATCCCGGACAAACATCTTCGTGCCACCCGCTGGATCGCCCTCATCACCGCCTCCGCCGGACTCGCCACCGCCATCACCGCAACGCTCCAATACGTCCTGCCCCAGGGCGGCTTTCAGTCGGTGCTCGCCCAAGCGTGGATTCCGTCCATCGGCATCCAGTTCAAGACCGGCGTCGACGGCATCAGTCTCACTCTTCTTCTGCTAACCGGACTCATCGCCGTCTGCGGCGTTCTCTTCTCCTGGGACATCGATCACCGCACCAACACCTTTTTCGCCTTCTTCCTCGCCCTGATCGGCGGCGTTTACGGCGTGTTCCTCTCGCTCGATCTCGTACTGCTCTTCGTCTTCTACGAGATTGCGATTGTCCCGAAATATTTCCTCATCGCCATCTGGGGCAGCACCCGGCGCGAATACGCCGCGATGAAGCTTGTCCTCTACTCCTTCACCAGCAGCGCCCTCGTTCTCTTCGGACTCATCGCGCTCTACTTCGGCTCCGATCTCCACACCTTCGACATCACGCAGTTGATGACGCCGAACACGTATAGCGAAACTTTTCAAATCGTTGTCTTCCCGGTCGTCTTCCTCGGATTCGCCGTGCTAGCCGGTATGTGGCCCTTCCACACCTGGGCTCCCACCGGTCACGTTGCCGCCCCCACCGCCGCTTCGATGCTCCTTGCCGGTGTCGTGATGAAGCTCGGTGCTTACGGCTGCCTGCGCATCGCCATCGGATTACTCCCGATCGGTGCCACGCATTGGGCCCCGGTCATCGCCTGGATCGCCGTCATCAACATCCTCTACGGCGCATTGATCGCGCTGGTTCAAAACGATTTCAAGTTCGTCATCGGTTACTCCAGCGTCAGCCACATGGGCTTTGTCCTCCTCGGTCTCGCCACGCTCAACGCCACCGGCCTCAACGGCGCGGTCTTGCAGATGTTCTCCCACGGCGTCATCGGTGCCCTGCTCTTCGCCATTGTCGGAGGTTCGATCTACCGCCGCACCCATACCCGCCAGCTCGCCGAGTTCGACCGCCTCATCGACCGCATGCCCGCCATCGCGTGGATATTCATCGTTGCGGGTCTCGCCTCCATGGGCCTGCCCGGATTCACCGGCTTCATCGCGGAGTTGAACGTCCTCGTCGGTGCATGGCAGGCGCAGAATTCCCTGCATGTCGGCGTCCTCATTGTCGCGGGTCTGGGCATCATCGCCACCTTTGCTTACACCCTCGTCAAGATTCACGAAGCCTTCTTCCGCCGTTCTCCCGCCGCGGATAATCCGGAGCATCCCGCTCCCAGCCATTACCCGCGGTTGACCTGCCCCGAAATCATCGCGTTGACCCTCCTGATTGCCACGACCCTCGGCGTCGGTCTTTTCCCCGGCCGCCTCATCACATTGATTAACACCGGCCTGGCTCCCATTCTGATCGCCCTTTCAACCGGACACGTCCTGCCATGAATTTCCCCTACTTCAATCTCCTGATCGCCCTCTTGCCCGACCTCGCCGTCCTGGCGGCCCTATTTGCCGCACTCGGCGTCGATTACGCCATTCTGCGTTACGAATCGCCCGCCAAACGCAACCAGACCGCCGCCCGTATTTCCGTTGCCGGGCTCAGCCTCGGACTGTTCATCCTTATCCTTCAACTCTCCTGGAACCTCCCACCGGTCTCCATTGGCAAGGATCAGGTTGCCCTCACCCCGTTGACCCTCGCCGTCAAGGCGTTCCTCTTCGGCCTCTCCGCCATCGTCGTCATCCTCTCCTCCTCGTCGCAACCGCCCTGCAAGCACGTCAGCGAATACTACGCGCTCCTGCTCCTGAGCACCCTCTCCGCCGGACTCCTCGTCGGTACCGAGAACCTCCTCCTGCTCTTCGTCGCTCTCGAAACGATGAGCCTGAGCCTCTACGCTCTCACTGCGTTCAACAAGGATTCCAAGGCCTCCACCGAAACCGCATTCAAGTATTTCACCTTTGGCGCAGTCTCCTCCGGATTCCTCCTCTTCGGTCTGAGCTATTTTTACGGCGTTGTGCAAACCTTGAGCCTGCCCGATGCCGCCGTCGCCATCAGCCAACTTCCCTCTATCCCCCCCCTGCTGCGCATCGCTTACCTCTTCATCATCGTCGGCGTCGCCTTCAAGATCGCCATGGCCCCCTTCCACTTCTGGGCACCCGACGTTTATCAATACGCTCCCACTCCCATTGCCGGATGGATCGCCAGCGGCTCCAAGGTCGCCGGATTCTTCGTCCTGCTCAAAATCCTCTTCCCGCCCGCCCTGCCCGCCTCCAATCAAACCATCTGGGCCGGAGCCATCGCCTGTGGAGCCGTCATCACCCTCTTCGTCGGCAACCTCGGGGCCTTGCGCCAAAACAACATCAAGCGCCTCCTCGCCTACAGCGCCATCGGCCAGGCCGGATACCTTCTCACCGGCATCCTCGGCGGAGCGATCCAGGGCCAGACCTCCGTCATCTTCTACATCCTCGTCTACGCCGTCGCCAACCTCGGCGCCTTCGGCGTCATCAACATCGTCTCCGACCGCAACGGACTCAACGGCGAACTCCCCGACGTCGCCGGCTGCTGGCAACGCAAACCCTTCCTCGCCGTCCTCCTCGGCGTCTACTTCCTCTCACTGGCCGGCATCCCCCCGCTGGCCGGATTCATTGGAAAATTCTACCTCTTCTTCGCCGCCGCTGCCCAACACCCCGCCATCACCCACTGGAACCAGGGTTACTACTGGCTCGTCGGCCTCGCACTCCTCTTCACCGCCGTCGCGCTCTACTACTACCTGCGCGTCCTCAAAGCCGCCTTCGTCAGCGACGCGCCGACCGATGCCAAACCCATCCAGGTCAACCCCGCCGAATGGGTTTGCCTCAGCGTCCTCGCCCTCCTTCTCATCGCCGGAGGCCTTTTCCCCGAAGCCATCATCTCCTTCATCCAGACCACAATCACAGCCTGAAAATTTTTGGGCAAAAGTTGTTGCAAGATCGGGACAAAAGCTTTTAATATCAACCCCCTTGTTGGATTACCCGCGCGGTTAGCTCAGTGGTAGAGCACTACATTGACACTGTAGGGGTCAACAGTTCAAACCTGTTACCGCGCACCATCTTTCGCCTCATTTCCGAGGCACTTTCTACCCGGCCCAATACCCCGTCTCTCCCATGCAGGACGATTAATCGATTTCCAGTCGAACCTGTAAAGAGCCGGATTTCGTAAAAAGTTTTTCCAACTCCAAAACTCCCGCGCCAATTCAATTTAAATTCAATCAACTCCAGGCAAACGAGTTAGGTTAAATTTAAAATTCTGGCATGGAACCTGTAGTAGTAGTCCCGGACAGTTGCCAGATTCAAGTCCACCAAGGAAGGTGGGCAAGCAACCGTCCAACGAACCCCTCAAACACTACTACTATGAAAAATTGGACCATCGGAAAACGCATCATCGTTGGCTTTGCCAGCGTCATCCTCATAACGGCGATTCTCGGCATCTTCGCCTACACCCGCGTTGCCACCATCCGGCAACAGTCGGACATCATCGAAAACCAAAGCATCCCGACCATTCAGGCTTGCACCACCATCCGTGGAAACCTCAAAACCTACCTCCAACTCGTCTATACCCACGTCGGCAGTAGTGACAAGCAGGACATGGAGAATATTGAAAGCAAGATGAAGGCACTCAGCGCCGACATCACGCAAGCAATGGACAGCGACCTTCCCAAGCTCCTCATTACGCCTGAAGGTAAAGCCCTCCTCGACAAAACCGCAGAAAGCCGCGCCAACTTCCGCAAAGTCGCTACTGCTGTTTTGGAAGTCAGCCGCAACGCTACCGAAAACGCAAAAGCCTACCAAATGGCCCGCACCGAACTCGATCCGGCTACCGATGCCTACATCGACGCCCAAAACACCCTCATCAAATACGCCAAGGCCCAGCAGGAAAAAGCCAGTAAAGCTATAGAATCCGCCATCAATGGATCGATCATCGGCATCCTCGTTGGCCTTGCCACCTCCGTCGCCATCGGCGTAGCCATTGCCTGGGGCATCATCACCAGCACCAACAAAGTCCTCACCCACGTCGCCACCTCCCTCGGAGCCGGATCCACCCAGATCGTCGGCGCCACCGAACAACTCTCCTCCACCAGCCAGAAACTGGCCGAAGGAGCCAGCGAACAAGCCGCCTCCATTGAAGAAACCTCCTCCTCCATGGAAGAGATGACCAGCATCGTCCAACAAAACACCAACAGCGTTCAGGACTCCAAAACCCTCACCACCGACACCCGCAACACCACACTCCAGAGCGTCGAAAGCGTCCGCGAACTCAAACAATCCGTAGACCAGGCCCACCTCTCCTCCAAACAACTCACCGAAGCCGTCCAGGCCATCAAGACCTCCAGCGACTCCATCGCCAAAATCATCAAGACCATCGACGAAATCGCCTTCCAGACCAACAT
>DBTH01000278.1 GCA_002306945.1 Methylacidiphilaceae bacterium UBA1321
ATGTTTTGAATAGATACGGCTAAGTATTGTCTGCGAAAACCTAGTACCTAATACCTGGAACTTAGTACTTTTATTAGATGCAACTCGCTTGCATTTTTTCGGGTGCTTTGTAGGATGGGTTTGAGTTTCTCGAATTTCACTTTTATCACACGATGCGCAGTTATCCTGTATTTCGATTGCTGGTGGTTCTTTTTGCCCTGGCTGTAGCCGGAATTGCCGTACGGAATGTGACGCAGGCCGATGCCGGGACTGCGGCGGCGGAACCTACGGATTCTGTTCCTGCGACGAATCCAGTTGAGGATGAGCTTTCGAAAGCGCCGGAAGTCCCGAAGGGTATGCGGCGGGTGAAACTGGATCTGACTTTGAGCCATGCCGCGGAGGAGATGAAGCTCACGGCTTTGGGGCGGGATTTGATGGGGCCGGGCTTTCTGGGTGCGACGAAGATTCATGATGGCCATGGCGCGACGATTTACTGGAATCGCAGTTTCAGCGAGGTCACCCTTCCAAAAGAGGCGGTGGACGTGGTGGTCAAGGTACGCTTTAAAGACAAAGCGAATAACTCGTGGAGAGCCTTGCGAGTGCGTTGCATTGATCCAGACAACGGAGCTGTATTGGCCGACGCGACACTGTGGGGACAGGACGAAATCGAAGACGTCGTGACGGTTCGCGGCGCGGACAAGTCGAAATGAACGAGCGAGGAATATGTCTGTAAACGACGCTGTCCATTCCCTTGAGGTCAGTCATTTGACCGTGTGCTATAATTGTGTGCCGGTCTTGAGCGGCATGAACCTGAATTTGCGCTGCGGCGATTGCGTGGGCTTGATCGGCCCCAACGGCGCGGGCAAGACGACTTTGCTCAAGGCGATTGCGGGCTTGCTGCCGCTGGAAAGCGGAACGATCCGGCTGCACGGGAAGAGTCCACAGGCGGCGCAACGCGAGATCAGTTATCTGCCGCAACGCGAACAAGTCGATTGGGATTTTCCGATCACCGTGCGTGGCATGGTCGATATGGGGCGCTTTGCGCTGCTTGGAAACTGGAAGCCGTTCACGCGCCAAGACGCGTCGATTGTGGATCAGGCACTGGCAACGTTCGGGCTGACCGAATTGGCCGGGCGGCAGATCAAGGCTCTTAGCGGCGGCCAGCAACAGCGCGTGTTTCTGGCGCGTTCGTGGGCGCAACAGGCGCACGTTTATCTGCTCGACGAGCCGTTTGAAGGGCTTGACCGGAATGCCCAGCAGGAATTGGCCGTGACCTTGCACAAGCTCAGCGCCGAGGGGCGGCTCGTGATTGTTTCGCACCATAACATGAGCAATGTGGCGGAATTGTTTTCGCACGTGATTTTGCTCAACGGAAAACTGATTGCGAGTGGAGCGGTCGGCGACGTGTTTACGCCGGAACTGATCGAGAAGGCTTTTTCGGCGTTGCGGCCTGTGGGAACCGGCAAGAATTGAATACGATGCATTGGCTGACTGATCCTTTCCATTTTGAATTCATGCAACGGGCGCTGCTCGGTTGCCTGCTCATCGGCTTTACCAACGGCTATCTGAGCGCGTTTGTCGTGCTGCGGCGCATGGCGTTGCTGGCCGATGCGCTGTCGCACTCGCTGTTGCCGGGGTTGGCCGTTGGGGCGATCTTCTTCGGACTGGCACCGCTTGGATTATTTGCGGGTGCGTTGTGCGCGGCGGGGATGGTGGCGTTGGGCGGGCAATTGATTTCCCGCAGTTCGCGGCTCAAGGACGATACGGCGATTGCATCCTTGTACACCGTCGCGTTCGCGCTGGGCATCCTGTTGTTGAATTATTCGAAAGTCCGCGTCGATCTGCATCATTTTCTGTTCGGAAACATTCTTGGCCTGACGGACATGGACTTGTGGATCAGTTACGGGATCAGCGCGGTGACGCTCCTGCTTTTGGTCAGCCAGCAACGTTCGCTACTGCTCTGCCTGTTCGATCCCGCCGTGGCCAAGTCGCAAGGGGTGGCGGTCACGCGCGTGCTTTATCTGCTGATGACGTTGATGGTGCTGGCGATGATTTCGTCCCTGCAAGCGGTTGGCGTAGTGCTTTCGCTTGGGTTGCTGGTCATGCCGGGCGCGACGATTTATCTCTGGAGCGATTCGTTCGACGCGATGGCGTGGGGTGGCGGAGTGCTGGGAATGATCGGCAGTTGCATCGGCTTGTTGATTTCGTACTGGACCAATATCGGTTCCGGCCCGGCGATTGTGATGGTGCTCGGGGTGTTTCTGATGGCGAGTTATCTGCTCTCGCCGCGCTACGGGATTCTGGTTCGTCTCTTGAGACGATGAAGACAAAAGGCAAAAGGTTTTGAGACGGGAATTAACGGAATTTACGGGATTGAAAAGGCCAAGGCGGATGGGCTTGTCGGGAAGAGATGAAAGATGATACGTACATGAGTCATTTCCCTGTTTCTTTTGGAGATATTTTTGCCCATTATATGGGGTCTCCTTTGGATAACCCTGTAACTTTCATTGCCGCTGTGGCGTCATGAGAGTTGTGGATGCAATACGACAAGAGAAACGAATTTGTCTATGGCCGATGCCGATTTTGAGGTGGGGGCCTGTCTGGGCCGGGTGCGCGCCGGCGATGAAGACGCGGCGCGGGAACTGGTTGAAACCCATTATTCGCTCGTGGTTCGCGTCGTTCGCGGACGCCTGCCCAGGGCCGTTTCCGAAGAGGATTTGATACAGGAGATTTTCATCAAAATGTTTTCACGACTCGAACAGTATCGCGGGGAAGTTCCCTTTTCGCACTGGTTGAGCCGGATTGCGGTGACGACCTGTCTCGACCATTTGCGCCGTCAGTACCGGCGCGGGGAATGGCGCATGGCCGACCTCAGTGAAGAAGAGGCTCGGGTCATTGAGGAGTGTTGTTCTTCCGCGGCGGCACCAGACGATGCCGTTGATGCGTTGGCCGCGAGGGAGCTCGCCCTCAAGCTTCTCAACCAGCTTCCACCCAAGGATCGTATGATCGTTTCCATGCTCGACATGGAGGGGCGCAGTGTGGCAGAGACGTCGGAATTGACGGGAATCAACTACGCACTGGTCAAGGTTCGGGCTTTTCGGGCACGGCGTAAATTGAGAAAACTCATGCTCCAATGGCAGAAGGAAAGGAAAGTATGAACGCAAATAACGATCCCTGGCAACGGCTGGCGAGTGTCGCCCGTCGTGCCGAACCGGCAAAGGACGATTCCCATTCGGACGATCAACCGCCCTTCGGAATGAGTGCCCGAATTGTAGCCCGCTGGAAGGAAAGCCGGCAGGCGGAGGGTGAGGGGGGCTTGGAGTGGATCTACGCCGGATGGCGGATACTGGCGGTTGCCAGCGCAGTGGCGCTGATTTGTGTGGCGTTGAATTACAAGAACCTGCAACCCTGGACTGATGGCGGGCAGGATGTGGCGGTTCTCTCCGGAGTGGAAGTATCCCTATGAATTTATCGATCAGACAATATTGGAAAGTGGCGCTCTGCTTTCTCGGCGTGTTCCTGGCTGGAGCTATTACCGGGGGTGTTTGGACGGCGAGGGTAGCCCGGAAGGCGATTGTTAAAAAAATCGATCCGGCCAACTGGAAATCGCTGGATGCCGCGAAGCTCACGCGGCGTTTGAATTTGCGGCCCGACCAGGTGGAGAAGATTAATCCCATCATTGAACAGAAGGTGCACGAGCTTCGCGGCATGCGCCGGGATGAGATGGAGACGATTGCCCGTTCGCTGGATCAGTTTGCCGTGACGATCACGCCGTTGCTCGACCCCGATCAGCAGAAGGAATATGAGAAAATGATGGCGGAGCGCCGCGAACGCTGGAAGAAGTTCATCCCGCCACAGTAATTGCGGATTATACGACTGATCCTCCGTTATCCGATTCCCGGTCGTCCCGTCTGGCGAGGACGTCGCTGGGAACTCTGGGATTGACGCAGGGCTGCCATTTTGTCAAAAGCCGTCACTTCGCGTTGTCCCAGCGAAGAGCCGCAACCGGTGCAGAGGTATTCGTAGAGATCCTTGTCCGGCAACACCAGCAAAAGGCGTTCACGCACTGGCATGGACTTGTTGCATTTGCGGCAGTAAAGTTGGGAGGCTCGAAAGGATTCAAACTGAGGCATGGAACATAGTAGTAATAACCCCCCGCGGGATGTGCAAGTGGATAACGCAGCCATCGAAAAAGCTGTGGCTCTTTTGCGTGAAGGCAATGTCGTCGCGATGCCGACCGAAACGGTTTACGGTCTGGCAGGCGACGGATTCAATCCGCGCGCGCTGGCCCGCATCTTCGAGGTCAAACAGCGCCCGCTTTTCGATCCTCTCATTCTGCACGTGACTGGAATCGAAGGGGCTTTTGCCGTTGCCGAGTCGATTTCCGCTCCTGCCCGCAAACTGGCGGAAAAATTCTGGCCGGGGCCGCTGACCCTGATTTTGCCGAAGAACGACCGTGTGCCGGAACTGGCCACTAGCGGGTTGCCATCGGTTGCCGTGCGCGCGCCGTCGCACCCTGTGGCGCGGGCATTGATCGAGGCGTTTGGCGGGCCGATTGCCGCGCCGAGTGCGAACCGTTTTGGGCGCATCAGCCCGACCACCGCCGAAGCGGTGCGCAAGGAATTGGGCGATGCCGTGCCACTGATTCTCGAAGGCGGTGCCTGTTGCGTCGGAGTCGAATCGACCATCGTCGATTGCAGCGCGCAACGTCCGCTCATTCTCCGGGCGGGAGGCGCGCCGGTGGAGGAGATCGAGGCGATTGTCGGCCCGGTCGATCACGCTACGCCGGTTTCCAGCAAACCGCTCGCTCCCGGTCATCTGGAACATCATTACGCGCCGGGAAAAACACTTCGGCTTGTCGATTCTCTGGAGCAACTCAATCCTGCCGGCGACTACGCGGATGCGGGACTACTTGCGTTCGACCGCCTGCCGGAGGTTCGGTTTGGGAAAGTGCTACTCCTGTCATCGACGGGAGATTTGAGGGAAGCGGCGGCCCATTATTTCGCCATGATGCGCGAACTCGACGAGAGTTCGGTGCGACAAATCATTGCGGTGCGGCCACCCAAGACGGGGTTGGGTCTGGCGATCAATGAACGCCTCGGTCGTGCGCAGTCCAAAAGAAGCTGAAAAAATCAGCGCGAATTAGCTGCATTAATAAAAAGTCCAAGAGTGTATAAGCGGTTTGTATTTTAGAGGGCTTGATATATCGAAATTTGCAATTAAGTTGTATTGGTTCGTTAATCACGCGGGGAGAAGCAAGGGAAAGCGATTGGACATAAGTCGGTTGAGTGCACTTTGAGATGGGTTTTGGTTCTATTTATTTGTCGTTACAGGCAAATACCGCAAAGGCATTCTTTGAGGTCAAAGATTGCTTTTGATTCGATTGCACTCACGGCAATAATTGCCTATAAGAATGACATGGAAGGTTTATATCGCTAAATGGTTTTGTAAATCGGAGAAAAAGAAAAATTTATTAAAGAATGTGTCTGTACCCGAAACGCGATGATGTGGCGGATCGGTTCAGTATTTGAGCAATGATCGGATGTCGAAAGAGTCTGTTTTGGGCCGGGTGTTTCCTGACACTCACGCAGGTGTTTGCCTTGGCGCAGACCGTCATCGATTGGCAGGGTGGTAACGGCAATTGGGCGGCGGCGAGCAACTGGATTGGCAATCAGGTTCCAGATAGTTCCGGCGAGGTGGCGCGCTTCGATTCGAGCACGCTCAATACGGTGATCAACCAGAATGTGAGCAATCTGACGGTCGCGCAGCTCATTTACACTTCCAACGCGATTTCCCGCACCATTACAGGCAACACGATCAACCTTGCCGGTTACAACGGCGTCAGTCTCGTCGACAACGCCACGACCACCCAGACCATTGCCACGGCCCTGACGGCGACCGGTTATCAGACCTGGCAGATTAATAGCGGCGTGCTCAACGTCACCGGATCGGTCAGCCAGTCGTGGGGTTCGCTCACCAAGACGGGCGACGGCATGTTGATTTTATCGGGATGCAATTCCGGCAGTACGCCGGTGATTGTCAATGGCGGCGTGTTGCGGCTGGCGAATAGCAACGCGCTCGGATCGAGCAATTGGGGCAATGTCATTGCCAACGGAGCGGCGCTGGAATTGACCAACAGCATCACCGTGACGGAGGGAGGATTGGCGATTGCGGGGGATGGAGTGAACGAAACCGGTGTGATTCACAACGTCGGAGGGAACAATACCATTGCCGCCACGATCAATCTTTCCGCCAGTTCGCTCATCAGCGCGGAATCGGGCACGGCGCTGACCCTCAGAGGAACGTTGAACGGCAATAGCAACGATCTGACAGTAACCGGATCCGGCGCTCTGGTTATCAGCGGGACAATCAACTCAATGCCGACCATGACTTATTCCGGCACCGGAACGCTGACCTTGTCCGGCAGCGGCAAGATGTCGATCGACACGACGGTCATCAACAGCGGCACGGTGGTGCTTGCGCACACGAGTACGAACGAGCTTGGCGGTAATGTCATTATCAATAGCAGCGGTTTATTGCAACTGGGAGCCAGTGAGCAAATCGCCAATGATAAAAGCGTAACAGTCAATGGAACGGGTGTGTTCAACCTGAACAATTACAGCGAGACAATCGATACGTTGGACATGAACGCCGGCACGATCAATACCGGCACCGGAACCCTGACCGTGCAGGATGCCGGAGGCAAGGTTGTCAACGTCTACGGCGACGGCACGACATCGACCATCAACGGCCAGTTTGCTTTCTCTGGCTACATGCCGACGGCCAATGTTGAAGGCACGGCGACGCTGAATGTGAACGCCACGCTGTCAGCCTCGAACGGTTTCTACAAAACCGGAACCGGAACGCTCCAGCTCGACAAAGCGGTGACGACGGGCGGCAGCAGCTATTGGCAGAACCGGATCGACATTCAACAGGGAACGGTGCTTTTGGGCGCATCCAACGTCATTGCCGACAGCACGCCGATTGCCCTCAGCGGCGGCACGTTGGCCACGGGTGGACACAGCGACGTGATGGGTAGCCTGACGCTCAATTCCAATTCGACCATCGACATGGGCAACGGCTGCAGCATCATTGAATTCAGCAGCGGCACGGCCAGCTCGGGCACGTTGACCATTACTAATTGGTCTGGCAAGACGACCGGTGGCGGCACTGACCAGATTCTTTTCGATTCGTCTCCGAACTCGGCATTCCTGTCGAGCGTTTACTGGGCCGATTACGGCGCGTACGGAGCGAAGGTGATATACAACGGTTCGACCTATGAGATCGTGCCGTTAAGCATGCCGGTGGTGCCGGAAGCCGGAACGGTGGCGGCGGGGATATTGCTCTCGGGGCTTGTTATTTTGCGCGAGTGGTGGGGCAAAAGAAAAAAGCAGACGAAACATTCCAAACCGAAGCCGGATCAAGACGATTCGGAATGGAGTATGTTCGACTGAGCCGGTATTCGAGACTTTATCCGAGGCGGATGATGCGAACGCCGTAGGGTTCGATCGTGATGAGTCCCTGCTGCATTTCGCCGGTCAATAAATCGTTACCCTGATGACCGTTGAGGTCGACTTCATTGGGCTTCTCGTCGTGATTGAGGACGAAGAGGAATTTCCCGTGTTCGTTGACGCGTAGGGAGGCTTCGATGGGGAGGGGACCTTTCACCAGCGGCTTGATGTCCTGCGCGACGCAACGTTCGCGGATGAAATCGGTCAACCACGCCCTGTCGGGTTGTGTGCCGATGTACCAGGCTTCTCCCTGTCCGAAACTATTGCGTGTGACGGCGGGACTTCCGGCAAAGAAATCGGAACCGTAAGAGGCGACGATCCTGGCCGTTGTTGTGTGGAGAATGTCGCACCAGTGGGTGCACGCGACCTCGGGCGAGGCGTCGGCGAACTGGATGGAGTTGGTCTTTCCGGGCGGATAGGTCTG